>JBJTNJ010000087.1:0-42859 GCA_046074005.1 Sphingobacteriaceae bacterium | reverse complement strand
ACCCAGGCCACCAACACGGCACTTAGTAAGCTAATTACGTACATGGCCATGAGAGCCAAACCCTGCATATTTAAAATGCCCCAAATTCGATGATCGGGCACCACCAAAGAAATCAATAAGGTATAAATAGGCAAACGGGCCGAGCAGCTCACCAAAGGAGTTACCAAAATGGTAATCATGCGGTCTTTCCAATTTTCGATGGTACGAGCACTCATAATAGAAGGCACGGCGCAAGCCAAGCCGCCAATTAGGGGTACTACCGATTTACCGTTTAAGCCCACCTTGCGCATAATGCGGTCCATCATAAAAGTAACCCTAGCCATATAGCCGGTATCTTCTAAAATGGCAATAAAGGCGAATAAAATGGCTATTTGAGGGATAAAAACTAGTACGCCACTTAAACCTGCCAATACGCCATCAACCAATAAATTGGTAAGTTGGCCTGGTGGCAATAGCTGGTGTGCTGTATTTCCTAACCACACAAAAGCATCTTCTATGAGGCTCATAGGGTAGGCCGACCATGAAAAAATAGATTGGAAAATGGTGAATAAAATGAGCATGAAAATGCCCAAACCCCAAATTTTATGGGTAAGTAAACGATCTATGCGGTTGCTATAACTTTCACCTTGAGGTTGAATATCGGTTTTAACCGTATCAAATAATACCTCGTTTATGGCATTGTATCGGGCAATGGTTTCTTTAGCTTGCAATTGCTGCGAATTGAACTGCTCTTTAGCCACCAAGGTGGCAATACACTCTTTTTGTTGGGCACTTAAAAAGTTTAATTGCTTAAACTGGTGTGTAAATAATACTGCTTGATAGGATTCGGACACACCTAAGGCTGCTTGCAAGTGCTGCAAAGCCTGGGGCCTAATAAATTCCGAAAAATCGATACTGTCTGTTTGCGTAGCCAGACTAGATGCATCGGCAATAGCCTCCTTTAGCGTTTCGATACCTTCGGCATTACGTGCCGAAATTGGGACTACTCGAACGCCCAACTTTTTGGCCAATTTATCTACCTGAATATGTACGCCACTCCTCTTGGCCAAGTCCATCATGTTCAAGGCGATAATGGTAGGCAACTTTAAATCGGCAACCTGCGAAAACAAGAGTAAATTGCGCTTAAGATTAGTGGCATCGGCAATAAACACCACCACATCGGGGTGTAAATCGTTTGCGGTATTGGCTAAAACCTCCAATACCACGCCTTCATCTTTACTTTTTGGATATAGGCTGTAGGCCCCCGGCAAGTCGATGATTTGTGCGTCTTGATCTGCCGTAAGTTTAGCAAAGCCGGTTTTTTTATCTACCGTAACTCCCGGGAAATTGCCAATTTTTTGATTTAAACCAGTTAAAAGATTAAAAAGCGTCGACTTTCCGGTGTTGGGATTACCAACCAGCGCCACTTTTAATTGCTTTTTCACCCGATTTTTTAAACTAAGATAATGGTTGAAGCTTCTTGCTTACGCAGGCTTAATTGGTAGCCCGAAATGGTTACCGCAATAGGGTCACCCAAAGGAGCTATTCGCTCTACATATACCGGCTCTCCAGGCAAACAGCCCATTTCCATTAGCTTAACCGACATTTCTAAGTCGGTAAACTCCTTAATGACGCCAGATTCGCCCGGAAATAAATCCGATAGTGTTTTAGGTATGTTTTTCACGGTAGTGATACAAAGGTAGCATTATTTATAATGATTCCAAATAAGTACTAGTTCAAACGCTGTGTTTGGTATTTCACGGTAGGGCAATGGCACGATTTCTTAAACATCCGACAACTAGAAAATAAACCGACCAATATCAAAACTAATAAATACCTAAAGTTGGTAATCATTATCTAGACCTATGTAAAAATATATATCCAAAAATAGCCATAAAGACCCCCAGCATATCAGCAATAAAATCAAGAATGTCTCCACTTCTATAGGTAAAGACATATCTTTGCATCCCCTCAATACTGAGGCCAATAAACGAAGTAATTAATACTATTTTGAATATAGTAAGCGGCCTGTAAGTATAACTTTCTTGTTGTTGAATTTTACCAGAAAAAAGTAAAATCGTAAGAACAAAAAAGAATACTAGATGAGCAATTTTATCTAATCCTGAAGGGAAAAAAACAGTATTATTTGAAAAATCGCTAACTGGCAATAAGCAAACTAGCGTTATAAGAATTGCCCAAACAACTGCTGGTATATAGTACCTAAGAGTGTGAAACATTATGCACCTACTGATGCTGCATAGTCTGCGGCAGAGAGTAACCCTACTACTTGAGAAAGATCACTCAATTCAATTTTCACCATCCAGCCATCACCATAAGGGTCTTGGTTAACTAATTCCGGATTGGTGTCTAATTTTTTGTTGAACTCTAACACCTTTGCATCAACCGGCATAAATAAATCTGAAACCGTTTTAACAGCCTCAACAGTGCCAAAAACAGCTTCTTTAGCTACTGTTTTACCTAAAGAGTTAATATCGATGTATACAATATCGCCTAATTCACGCTGGGCAAAGTCAGTAATACCTACGTATGCTTGATTGCCTTCTACTTTAATCCATTCGTGGTCGCTAGTATATTTAAGTTCTGATGGGAAATTCATAGTTATGTTTTTGTTTAATCAAAAATAGCGTTATAAACCTACAATATCAACACATTGGCGCTCTATTATTGAATAGCAAAGCGGAGGGTAAATCCAAAGTTGCTAAAAGAAGTATTAAAACTTTGTGAGGTGTAGGGTTTAGTAATGTTGCCGTCGTAGAAAATGCGCAGATTTAACCGCTGATTTAGGACATAATCTACCGACGGGCGGTAGGTAATATTTTTTGATCCGGAAGAAACTTCCGCATCGGCCACATCGGCTCGGTAAATGAGTGTTTTACGGTCGTTAATAGCAAAGTCTAATTTAAAATTCAAATCATTATCCATTTTAAGGCTTTTAAATAAGCCGAATGGGAATCTAAAATCGGTGGTTCTATACCCTAGGCCAAATACAATGGCTTCATCTGTTTGTAATGCCAGTTGGCTGTTAGCCAAACTTAAGCCCATGGTTCTCGATTTTCGGTATTCGAAATTGGTACTTAAATTGTTTTTAAAACGTAAGTCGATACCCAAAAGTGGTACGAATTGCTCAAATAAGGTAACTTGATTGAACTGATATTTAGGCAAGAAATTATTGCTCACATCACGCACGTTTACCATGCCGTTGCTTTCAGTATAGCGGGCCAAAGAGCTAAATCCATTAATGCTATAAGTAGATTTATAGGCATGATTGATGTCTATCGAAGCGAAAATGTCGCTTAAGAAAGGTAGACTACTTAAGCCGCTATAATTCATTCTCCAATTAGGAATTGGGATTTTAGGGAAGGTATTTAAACTAATTTTTTCTGCCGATTTGCCACTATATGCCGCCAAGAAAGAAGAAATTACTACATCTTGCGAAGCTTTACCATAACCATCTGCAAAACCATTAGCCACACCCGATGAATTGGGGTTTGAGGCCCCCAGACGTTGTGATATAATAGATCGGTTGCTTTCGAATTGACGGAACAAGTTGGCGGCACTGCCGGGTTTATCTTTTTTAAATGCCGTACCAAAGCTAAAAAATGAAATACTATAATCGCCAGTTGTAATAGGACTGAGATTCTCGAAACTATTACTTGCTGCTATAAATTTAAAGGTGGTAGCGTAGTTAAAATTACTGCTTTTTAAGGCGGTTAATTCTATTCGCAAATCTTTTAAAGGTTCTAGGGTCCCTCTTAAATTGAGGTCTTCTTTTAAGCCCGTAATATATTGCTGGTTCAAGAGGGGGTCATTGGTAATCCATCCTTCGGCAATGGCTCTTGGCCTAATATCACGCTGACTGCCAAACAAGAAATCGAAGCCGGGGGCATCGGCCGAAAAATCTTGACCAAAGGCCGTAGTTTTTGGCAAATAACCAGGCAAGAAAGTACCTTGGGTTCGGGTGTAGGCCCCGCTAATATTTTTTAAGCTGGTAAAAGTGTGAACCAATGCTTTTACAAATTTGTCCGCCGTTTCATCGGTATTTATACGTTTCACAAAACCAACTTTATTGTAGAGGGCATTAAAATTAAGTGAAGGGTTTAATTGAATAATTCGGGTGTTTTGGATGCTGTTACCTAAGTTAACGCTTGGATCGTTTAAACTAGATAAAGGCTCTGCCTTCCAATTAAAGGTAGTTCCGTAACGGCTAGTCAGCGTTATCCAATCAAAACCCGGCAACTTAGTAATAGGCACATTGTAGGTTAGGTTTACCGTATGGCCATAATCGGTGGTGCGGCCTAAACGCATGAGATTTTGCCAAAGGGTATCTCGTTTTAAGCCATTAATACGTCCATCGGGTTCATCAATAATAGAATAATTGGTGGCATTAAAATCTAATTGAAGCGAACGAGTTAAATTCCAACTGATACCGTATAAACGGGTCATTTGGAAATTCTTATTATAGGTGGTTCCTACTGGAATAAAGTTGTTTGGATCGTTATTTCTAAGAGTATTTTCTGAGTACATTCGGTCTACATCTATACGGAAATTTAATACCGATGGAAAGATGCTAAAATTAACATCTCTGAGCAGGGCTAAACTATTTTGCTTAATAATTTTGGCAAAAGGACTAATAGATTTGGCTTGCCGCGAATAGTTATAGGCCAAGCCTGCTTTGTAGGTTCTTTGAATACTTTGCTGATTAATAAAATCGCGGTGATTGTATTCGGTAAAGGCATAGCTTGCACTCCAATTTTCAATATCCCACAATTGTGGTTTACTCTCTGAATTGGTTTTTACCTTATGTACATTCGTAAAGTTAATGCTCTTACGGGTGGTAAAATCTTGCATCACGTTTAAAATATCTCGTTGCACCGATTTAGGTGAACTATTTAAGGCATTTTTTAGCTCAATATCGGGTGCCCGAGGGTCGAACATAGGCGTACTTACCTGCTGAGAAAAATTCACAAACATGGGAATCTTAATCCCCGAACGTTGTGGAAATAATTTGCCGGCTTCTATACTAGACGACACATCAAATATAGACTGATCGGTGCGGTTGCGTTCGCTTACTTTACGGTCTAAAGAACCAAAGCCATTGGTACTTCTACTTCCCGATACCGACACATCGGCAAAATCGGCTAGTTTGGCATTTAGCCTAGCGGTAGCCGCCCAGCCCCCACGTTCGTCAAAATCGCTTAAGCGTAATTCGTTAAACCATACTTCTACGTTTTTATCTAGGCCGTCGTCGGCAGCGTTTAGCAGCGTTTTTAATGGATTGCGAACTCCCAACATGTACACCCGTACCTTGCTCATATCGGGCTGCCCCAATACGGTAACGGTATTTTGGCCGTCGCTATATTGGAAAGGCACATTGGCTGGCCAAGGCTGCCCATTTAATTGCGCATTATTTCTGGCGGTTTTGGCAATTTGGAACAAGCTTAAGGGGACATCTAATTTATTTTCGGCGGGCCAAATAGCATTTACATCACTGGTATTAGGCTGCGTAATTTTAAGCGGGATGTTGTACTCGTAATAGTTATCTTGATTATCGCTACCAATACGAATAAAGGCACTTACATCTTTGTCGTTAATAGGATTTACCGGATTGGCACTTTCTGCGTGGATAAACATTTCCATGCGACGGTACGATCTAAAATCGTTAAAGGAAGTACGGAAAGCTGCCCGACCATAGCCGTCTTTTAAACTTTTCACTTTTACCGAGAGCGATTGTTCGTTCTGGCGGGTATTGGCATTAAACCCGCTATAATCCAATTCACGTACAATGCCCGGAGGGGTAACGTAAGGGATAGGGCTTCGCTTGCCATTTTCCTCGATATTAACGGTACTTACTTCTAAACTCGAATTGTCTAAGCCCGGGTTAATAAGCGCCGGATCGGCAATTACTTTAGCCGGATTATTTTCAGCATTATACCTCCGCCATTCGCCACGTACCAATTGTAGTTTTGCCAAACGTAAAATGGTAGTATCGGCAAAGTTGGTCATAAATGAACGCACAAAACGGATCGATTTAAAATCTTGAATATTGCCCACCTTAGCAACAAATTGTGCCAAAGGAATTTTAAACTGAATCCAGCGTACGGTTTCTTGCTTGCCATTAGCCAGCTTTACACTACTCGATACAATATCGGAAATGTAGTTGCTACCCACCTGCTGTAAATCTTGTGGACGGATAGATACTTTGTATTCAAAATACTCATCAGCTTTAGAGGTATTATTGTCGCGGTTCACATCCTCCCCATCGGGCAATGGTGTAGATGCCGAGTTTTCAATACCGGTTTCGGCCAAAGATTGCTCTGGGGTTTTAGAGTTGCCTTCGGTACCGTTGTATTTTTCGTAACGTTTAAGGATGGGGCTGGCAGAACCAGAAAATACATTACCTCTGAAATATTGGTAATTATCAGAAGATGGATCGGCAGCCAAAGCAGCAGCAGCCGTTGCAGTTAATTGCGGGCTTACTTGACTTACAAAGCTGGAAAAAAATTGCTGCTCTTGAGAATCAGATAAGCCATCTAAACCCACATCTTGCAGTTTACGAGCGTTCGGATTATTATCAAAGGCCGGAATAACAGGCTGTAATTTAGGCACTCTACCCCAAGCGGTTACATCGGTTTTAGCCGGATCTCCATCGGTGGGTAAGCCATTTTCTAATGATTTTCGATCATCTTTTAAGATATCTTCTGATATGTTGCCTAAATCGAAATACAAATCGCCACCTTCTGCATTGGGCTTATAAATAAATGGATCTAACATCCATAATTCTACAAACTCAATATTAAGGGCTTCGAAATCATTACTCTCTACTTTACGGAACATACCGCCCCACCGAGTTTTAGGGTTAAGTAATTTGCCGTCTGAATTTAAGGCCGAGGTAGTGTAATTATAGGGGCCACGTTCATTCGGATAAAAAGCCATATTAAGTGTAGGCAAGAAAAGTGGTTGCCCGGTAGGCGAATCTTTAAACGGAAAGACCTCTTTTTCTAATACCTCTCTGCTGTAGTGGTTAGATAATTCGTTGGCATTTAATTTCACATCAGATGGGGTACCACTACCACTCCGGTTATAGAAAATAGGGTCGATATTATAAAAAGCCAAACGGGCTCTATTATAGCCATAGGCTAAACTGTTAAACTGCTGCGATTCGGGAAAAAGCTGTGGCGTACCCGATATTTGCCAGGTAATGGCACTCTTTAAATCGATTACCGAACGGGTGGCTTCAAAATCGTCTAAGTAACTCGATCCATTTTTGGTGCCAGCAAAATTTAATGCTTTAGGATGCCCCGGAACAAAATTGGCAAATTCGCCAGAGAAAGTAATGCTCGATTTTTCTTTGGTAGAAATCAGGGGGATTTTATCTACCATACGAGTAAGCCACCGAGAATCTGATTGGTAGTTCATGTCCAAACCCCAAATGGTATTGGATATAGGCTCGTCGCCAATATTTACTTTCTGTGTGAGCGGGCGCTCTGTTAAATTCAGCAAAGTAGCCCCAAGGTTCAGTTTTTTATTTGCCCTGTAATCAAATCGAGTGCCAAACAAGGAACGTTGCTGCATACCAAATAATTCGCTATTTTCTAGCTTAATGCGAATAGGTTGGCCAGAGTTTAAGAGTGCCTGATTCAGAATTCGCACTCGGCCAATATTATAATCAATAGTATAATCAACACCTTCTTGTAAAGGCATGGTGCCGGCAATTACCTGCACCGAACCTTCGGGAATATTGATGGCATTTAGCTGAAATTCTGAACTTACTTGTGATTGGTAGGTTCCTTTGATTATATATCTGTTTAACTGCGGATAAAGTTGTTGGGCATCAGCTTTGGTAAAATCGTATAAAGGCTGGTACACATATTTTGCAGCCAAAGCGGCTTCGGCAGCGGTAAATTGAGTGGCTAAATCGGCACCAAAAGGTTCTATAGTAGGAAAAGTGATACGCCCATTTAAAGGATCAATGGTAATGCCTTGCACAAAATCGAAATAGCCATCGGGCTTCCGATCATTTTTCTGATTGATATTATCTAAATTGGTAAGTTGCAACCACAGCTTTCCAGAAGTATTCTGCCCTTCGCTTATTTGAGGTTTCTCTACCCCCGATTGCTCATCTAAGCGAAAAATATTTAACCGAAAATCAGAAGGCGATACCTGATAAGCTCCCAAAGAATAGATGTTTTTCATCATCAAATCCCAGATAGGCAAATTAGTTTTCAGGGTTTCATTTTTGAGCAGTTTAACATACAATACCTCAGGCACTTCGTTGTTTACTGGTAAATCATTCGAAAATTCTCCCACCTGATATTCCGCCCCATTAACCGTGTAGCGGTAAGCCACTGCCAATACCTCATCGGCATTTAAGGGCGTATTTAACGAGATATAGCCTAATTGCGGATTAATAGTAAACTCTTTATCTGTGAGTTTTCTAGCATAGGTAAGTTTCGCAAAGTTATCGGTTGCCCCATTTGCCTGGAAATACACATTAATAGCATTAGAATTGGTTAAACGAGCCCCAAGCGGCAGGTTTTGCAATAAGTTGTTAGATTGTTGCGGAAATCCGGGACCAGTAAAACCGGCCGGGTAGCTAGAATATCCCGCACCACCTTGAATTTGGGCCTGGTTGTATGGACTATTTTCGCCCAAATCCATAAAAGCCAATACATCTCTAGAATCAGTAGTGGTACCCACTCTATTAGTTACCCATACCTCAATCTTGGTAATGTTTATATTGCTGCTAACAATCGGCAACTTTTGTAAAGCAGTATTGTATTGGTTGCGAAAATATTGGCTTAAAAAATAGTGCTTGTTGGCTTCGTAGCTATCGGCAAGCAACCTAAACTCGTTTTGCTGCGACCCATTGGTAATGGTAATTTCTTTCGATTGCGATTTTTGCTGAGAAAAAATACTCGTTACCCCCAACTTGCCAAATTGCAACTGAGTTTTTAATCCAAAAAGTGCTTGGCTTCCGGTAATTAAGGAAGAACTCAGTGGTAAACTCACGTTACCGGCTTCTACCTTACGTACAATTTCGTCTTCTTTACCGGTATAATCTAATTTAACCTGATTCTCGAAATCAAATTGGGCCTCGGTATTATAATTGGTACTAATCTTTAATTTTTCGCCTACCTGCCCTACTAAATTCATCTGAATTTTTTGGTTAAAATCGAAATTCCCCTGCTTACGCTGGCGTTCGTTAAACAAAGGGTTTTCGTTTTTATTAATACGACCAGCAAAGGTAAGCTCGGCCGACCCCTGAGGTTTAATTTCGATGGTAGAACCGCCAAATAAACGCTCAAAAGACTTACTGTTTATTTTTACCGGCGGGATAAAACCGGGTTGCCGAGCAGCCGAAACCGATTGATCGGCTAAATCACGCCACGTAGTTTTAAGTAATTGCTGATTCTCTAAACGCTGGTATTCCGAAATACTTAAGTAGTAGGGGTTTCTAAAAAATTGACTCCCTATGCTGTCCTGAATGGTATATTGCTTGTTTACCGGATCAAATACCACCGAGCGCTTTACATTGGCCGGATTAGGCAAACTTAGGCCAAAAGATTTACCAAAAACCAAGGATTTAGAATCCTTAATGGGATAACGTAATTTTAAACTATCGGCACTGCTCGGGGGTTTTACCTGCGCAAACATTTGTTGCGAAAGCCCAAAAAGACCCACACTTAGAAAAAACAAGAAAGCGTATGCGGTTTTCCTCAAGGCTTTTGTTTGATAAAAGGTTAGGTAATTATAAGCTTTTTAGCGCAATTTTTATCAATTGCTCTACAGATAAACTTTCGTTTGACCCACTTATTGCACCGTCTAGGGCCTTTTCTGCATTGTTTTTAGGGAAGCCTAACATTACCAAGGCAGAAAGTGCCTCGTCTTTGGCGGTATAATGTTGCGGAATAGAAATAAGCGAATCAGGGCCTTCTTTCTTTAATTTATCTTGCAGTTCAAGAATTAAGCGTTGGGCAGACTTGGGGCCAATGCCCTTAATACGTTGAATTAAAGGCACATCGCCTTTTACAATGGCTTGTTGAATTTCTTGCGGCGTAATGGAAGAGAGCATCATTCGGCCTGTATTAGGACCAATTCCAGATACCGAAATCAAATGCAAAAACAATTTTCGTTCGCCTTCTTCGATAAAGCCATACAGGGTGTGGGCATCTTCCTTTACATGCAACCAGGTATACAATTTGCACCGCTCTTGGTTGGCCAATAAAGAATAGGTGTGCAAAGAAATATTGATATGATAGCCTACACCACCAGCCTCTATTACCACATAGGTGGGGCACTTAAAGTTCAATTTTCCATCTATGTAGGCGTACATGGGCTTTATTTAGCTTTTTTAATTCGTTTAAACAAACCCTTCGATTTGGCAATAATGCCTGTTTCGGCTTTAGATTGTGCATCTACTACGGCAATGGTTACCATGTTCACAATTTCTCGTACCGAACTGCCTAGCTGTAAAATATGCACCGGCTTGTTCAACCCTAACAGAATAGGTCCAACGGCTTCGGCACCGCCTAATTCTTGAATCAATTTATAAGCAATATTGCCCGATGCCAAGTTAGGAAACACTAAGGTATTAGCCGCTTGCCCATTTAAGGTACTAAACGGAAAATTATCTTTTAACAATTCGGGGCTAATGGCAAAGTTTGCTTGCATATCACCATCTACTAATATATCTGGATGATTTTGGTGTAGTAAGCGTACTGCATCCCGTGTTTTTTCAGGCACTTCTCCTTCGTTTGAACCAAAGTTAGAATACGATAACATGGCAATACGAGGTTGAATGTTAAATTTCTTCACGGAACGGTCAATCAATACCGTTAAATCAACCAACTCGTTTACACTCGGGTTTACATTTACCGTGGTATCGCCAAAAAATATAGGGCCTTTTTCGGTAAGCATCATATACATACCAGCCACTTTATCTACTCCAGGTTCGGTGCCAATAATTTGTAAGGCCGGGCGAATGGTTTGAACATAATTTTTGGTTAATCCAGAAATGAGAGCATCGGCTTCGCCAAATTGCACCATGCATGCGCCAAAGTAATTACGATCACGCATGGCTTTTTTAGCCTCGTGCAGGGTAATGCCCTTACGTTGACGTTTCTGATAAAGGTAGTCTGCATACAATTCTACTTTTGCACTTTCTTCAGCCGGATCGATAATGGTTACGCCTTCCATATCCAACTCATTGGCTTCAATAAGTTCCTGTATGCGTTGTTTATCGCCTAGCAATATTGGCGTAGCTACCCCATCGTCTTTTACAATTTGGGCAGCTTTTAAAATCTTGTAATTATCGGCCTCGGCAAATACTACTCGTTTAGGATCTAGTTTGGCTTTATTAGAAATGGCTCGTAATAAGGCATCGTCCATACCCAAACGGAGTTTCAATTCTTCTTTGTAAGCATCCCAATCGCTAATGGCATGTTTAGCCACTCCCGAATCCATAGCAGCTTTGGCCACTGCCGGAGATACCGCCGTAATTAATCTAAAGTCTAATGGTTTAGGAATGATGTAGTCTTTGCCAAATTTTAGATTTTTGGTGTTATAGGCTAAGTTTACAGCCTCTGGCACCGGTTTTTTTGCCAATTCGGCAATGGCTTTAACGGCAGCAATTTTCATAGCCTCGTTAATGGTGGTTGCACGAACATCTAAGGCTCCGCGGAAAATGTAGGGGAACCCCAATACGTTGTTCACTTGGTTCGGATAGTCGGAACGGCCCGTAGCCATTAATACATCTTTACGG
Source organism: Sphingobacteriaceae bacterium (assembly GCA_046074005.1). Classification (GTDB taxonomy): domain Bacteria; phylum Bacteroidota; class Bacteroidia; order Sphingobacteriales; family Sphingobacteriaceae; genus JAIPAN01. The sequence goes on along the minus strand of JBJTNJ010000087.1, from coordinate 31,098 downwards.
GTTTTAAGTGCTAAATTATAGTCAATCTCCGGATCTGGATTGGCCATGGCAAACACAATTGGGTTTTTGGCCATGGTTTTTAGCATCTCGGCGCTTAATACATCGGCAGAAGATAGGCCAATAAATACATCGGCATCTTTAATGGCTTCGGCCAAGGTAGTTAGTTTACGAGTGGTAGCAAATTCTGCTTTGGTAGGATCTAAGTTTTCACGGGATTGATTAATTACCCCCGTTCTATCTACCATTACAATATTTTCTTTTTTGGCACCCATACTCATGTATAGGCGTGAGCAAGAAATGGCAGCCGCACCAGCGCCGTTTACCACAATTTTTACTTTATCAATTTTTTTCTTCTGTATTTCGCAGGCGTTTAAAAGTGCAGCCGATGAAATAATGGCCGTACCGTGTTGATCATCGTGCATGATAGGAATGTTTAATTCCTCTTTCAGCCTGCGTTCAATCTCGAAACATTCGGGAGCCTTAATATCTTCTAAGTTTACCCCGCCAAACGTAGGCTCTAGGGCTTTTACAATTTTTACAAAATCATCAACATTGGTGCAATCCAACTCTAAATCGAATACATCAATATCGGCAAAGATTTTGAATAAAATTCCTTTACCCTCCATTACCGGCTTGCCAGCTTCGGGACCAATGTTTCCCAAACCCAGCACCGCAGTGCCGTTGCTAATTACAGCCACTAGGTTTCCCTTGGCGGTGTATTTGTATACATCTTCTGTATTATCGGCTATCTTTAAACAAGGCTCGGCAACACCGGGCGAATAGGCTAGGGCTAAATCTCTTTGCGAATTGGTGGGTTTGGTAGAAACCACTTCAATTTTTCCGGGACGACCCTGTGAGTGGTAGTCTAGTGCATCTTGTTTTCGGTTCGTTTTACTCATAGGATGGGCTTACAATTGGTAGTCAAAATTACAATCTTTTAGCAATACAGCCGGCAAAAAACAACGAATATTATCGCTGATATATTTTTAAGCGCATACCCACTTTTAAGGCATTGCTGTGTAGTTTATTCCAAGATTTTAACTGTGCGGCACTAATGCCTGAATATTTTTTAGCAATACTGCTTAAATTATCGCCACGTTTTACGGTGTAATACCTTTTTTCGGGGCTGATGCTTGGTTTGGCTATAGCTTGTGGAGCCGCTACACCTACCCCAACTGCCGTGCCATTAAGTACTTGGTACAGGGCGGCATAATCTGGTTGGTTTTGAGAAGGAATAACCACTGATTTTGGTGCAGCAGGCGATCCTTTTACTAAAAGTTTTTTATAAGAAGGATTTAGTAAAATGAGCTCTTGTAAATCAATGCCGGTGGCTCGTGCTACAGCTGACAAGGAAACAGGTTTTACTACATCAAATACATCGGTAAGGGTATTAAATCCGGGTGAAAGTGGACTAATACCATAATTCTGATAATTGCTCATAATGTAAGCTGTAGCAATAAATTTGGGCACATAATTACGAGTTTCTGCCGGCAAATAGGGGCTAATAGCCCAAAAATCGGCCTTGCCACCTGCTTTTACAATGGCTCTTGCCACCGCACCTTTCCCGCAGTTATACGAAGCAATGGCCAATAACCAATCGTCGAATTGCGCAAAAGCGTCTTTTAAATAAGCGGCAGCGGCTTTACTAGCCTGAACCGGATCTTTTCGCTCATCTACCTCTTTATTAATGGTTAAACCATAGGCCTTGGCCGTACCAAACATAAACTGCCAAGGGCCCGTTGCCCCCACTCTAGAAACTGCATGCGGATTTAGGGCCGATTCTACTACCGACAAGAATTTTAATTCTTCGGGCAAGCCGAATTCTTTGAACACTTTCTCGTAAACCGGGAAGTAATAATTAGATAAGCCTAGCATTTTGCCTACCTGCTCTTTGCGTTTGGTAAGCGCATCTATATACTGGGTAACGGCGGCATTAAAGGTTTTGGGTACTACCTGCTTTACGCTATCGGGTTCGGCTTTTTTTGGGGCCACCGAAACAAGATGATGTTCCAGCAATCGAGGAGCAGCCACCGAATCTAGGAATGATGGGGATTTAATGGGCATAGCAGTAGCGCTTACAGACAATAATAGAATCTGCAATAGCAACCAAACGGAAAGCGATGCCTTAGTTTTCATGCTAGCCAAAATTGAACATGCGCAAAGAAAGCTTACCTCTACGCAGAAATAAAGTACTTAAACGGAAAATTCCGACGGAACTTATTTAGACTCGGTATCGCTAGATTCGCTTTTACCGTCTTTGGCGTCTTTAAATTCTTTTACGCCTTTACCTAAGCCACGCATTAATTCAGGAACTTTTTTACCACCAAAAATTAACAAAACAACTGCTAAAATTGCTAACAACTCTGGAGTACCTAATAGGCCTAATACTATAAAATTTAACATAATTTCTATTTTAAGGATGATGAATCTTTTTCTACTGGAGGTCTTTGCTCAGCAGGAGTTTCATTTTCTATCGACTCCTCTATATTGGCTTTCACCTCATTAATATTTCGATGAATTTCTCGTTTAACTTCTTCAGATGCGTCTTGAAACTGGCGAATCCCTTTGCCTAAACCACGAGCTACTTCTGGAAGTTTATCTCCACCAAAAAGTAAAAGCGCAGCCAGCAGAATAAACAACATTTCTGGGGTGCCAATATTTAAGAAAAGCAATACGTTTCCGCTCACATTTTAATTATTTTACACAAATATACGACATTTTTTGCCGGCCAAATGTTAAATTTAATTTGCCAACCAGCCTGCAGGGTTCATTGGAGTGCCCCCCTTCCACAATTCAAAGTGCACTTCGGTGCTATCGTCGCTTGGGTCAGTGGCTACCACACCTAAGCTCTGTTTTACCGAAACTTTTTGGCCTGCAGCTACACTTACCGATTTTAGGTTTGAGTAAATGGTAAAATATTCCCCATGACGGATCATCACCGCAAAGGTGGCTCCTACACTAAATACCCTGCGCACCTCTCCTCCAAATACAGCTCTTACTGTTGCACCGGGATTGGTACGAATATCTACACCATTGTTTGAAATGGTTACATTTTCGCCATAACTATGGGTACCAAAGCCTTCGGTAATGGTACCGGTAGCGGTTGGCCAAGGTAAACGCCCTCTGTTGTCTAAGAAGTCTGAAGAAAGCTTGGCAGACTCTGGAGTAGCAGACAAAATACTAGACCCTTTGGCCACCGGCTTGGCAGTAGAGGTTCTGTTTTCCGATTTGGCTTTATCTGCATCGACTTTGGCAGCTGCTTCTGCTTTTTTACGTTCGGCCTCAATTTCTCGAGCAACCGCTGCTTGCAAGGCTCTATTTAATTGAATAGACTCCCGTTGTTTTTTACTCAACTCTTGTTTAAGTTGTTTCTCTTGCTTGGCTAAGCTACTAAGTACCTTGGTTTGGGTGTTTTTTTCTTTACCTAGGGTTTGTTTTTCTTTCTGCTCGTCATTTAATAAGTGGGTTTTTTCTTCTTTATTTTGATCGAGCGCCACAATTTTCACATTTAATTCGTGCTGAGTACCCTGAATATAATGTGCTTGCTTTTTACGGTACTGAGTAAATTGTTGCAAGTATTTTAAACGTTTGTACGCTTGGTTAAAGTTATCGGCAGCAAACACAAACATCAACTTGCTATATGCACTTTGGTTACGTTGCTCAAAACGGAGCATTCCTGCATATTCTTTTTTAAGCTGATTTAATTGTGATTGTAGGTTGATAACCGTATTGGTGTTTTGGGCGATCTGATTATCCAGTAAACGAATCTCAGAATTGATGGTATTAATTTTTTGTTCTCGGAGCCTTATTTTAGAGTTTAAGTCCCTTATTTGCTTTAAAGATAGCTTTTTGCTCGATGATGTTTTATTCAGCGTACGATTTAATTCTTCAATCTCTCTAGTAAGCGCCTCTTTTTTACGCTTAAGATCGGCACTACTTTGTGCATGAGCCTGAAACCCCAGCACCATACAAAAGAAAAATAAAAAATAAAAAAGCCTTTTCATGCCGCAAATGTATTTAAAATTAGTTTTTTACCGAAAAGCGTTTAGGAACGTTAAATGGAAAATCGAGTGGGATATCTTTTTCCACTTTGGTGTATTTCAATTCGGCCTGAACCGATTTGGAACCAACTAAAGAACTCAACTGAAGCTGATGGGGAATGAGCTGCCCTCCTTCATCCCAAAAATCGGCATAACTAACCTGTAACTCTTGGTTTGCCATGGTATCTTGCAGGTGAAGATTATTCATTTTTAGGCCTTCATTAAATCGAATATCGTATTGAATGCTGCTTAACTGACCGAGCAAACGGATGCTTACATCTTGACTATCGATGGTCTGCGTTTGTTTAAAAATTTCAGGCCATACATTGCCCACTAGCATAGCTTGCAGTGTGCCAAAGTTTACCTGAGGGTTTGTATAGGCATGTATAAAACTAAAGGGCTTTTTAATGTACACACTCTCTAGGCGATTAATAATTTTAATACTATCGGGGGTAATGAGCATGCGGGCTACTTCTAGACCTGCAATGGCGGTAACCGAAATCCAAATTTTCTGATTGTTTTCCATGCGGATGGCAACACTTACATCGTTAGCGTTACCATCTAAACTAATGCTAGCTTTAGACTTTAGCGATAGTCTATCAAAATGCACTTGTGTTTGCTCAATGGCGGCTAATTTTTCGGCAGTACTGCGTTCTATTGCCGATTTATCTACTTTAACCACTTTTCTTTTAGCCGAACATCCGGCCAAAAAAAGCAATAAAATGCTACAAGAAATAAACAAGCGCAAGGGAGTATGGCGTAGATTCATTGCTACAAAGGTCTGAAAAAATAAATTAAGATAGACCTGTATGGCCATATCCACCAGCTCCACGAGCGGTACTGCTTAACTCCGACACTTCACACCACGCAACGGTTTCGTGTTTAGAAATAATCATTTGAGCAATTCTGTCGCCATGCTGAATGGTAAAATCCTTATCAGAAAAATTAATTAGCAAGATTTTTAATTCTCCTCTGTAATCGGCATCAATGGTTCCAGGAGAATTTAAAACGGTAATACCGTGCTTAAATGCCAGGCCACTTCTCGGTCTAATTTGGGCTTCAAATCCTAGGGGGATTTCCATAAATAAACCTGTTGGAATGAGCAAACGCTCCATGGGTTTCAGTCGGACTTCTTCTACCAAATTTGCTCGTATATCCATACCAGCAGATGCGGCAGTTTCGTAACTAGGTAGTGGGTTTGTAGACGTATTGATGATATTAATCGTCATTGCTTATACACGTTTTAGTAATTGTTGCAATTCTTTTTTCTCTACCCAATAAGCACCAACTAGAAAGGCTAGTACTAAGCCATTTCCTATAAAAATATTCTTATTAAACACGGTAAATGATAGCCAAACTAATATCATAGCTATTAAAATATAGGCTACATTACGTTTTAAACGATAAGGTATTGGGTAATTTTTTTGCCCCAGCACATACGAAAGTATAGCCATGCTGAGGTAAGCTATTAAGGTAATCCAGGCAGAAGCCACGTAGCTGTATTGCGGAATAAGCCAACTATTCAGGCCAATGGTTAATACAGCACCAACCCCCGAAATATACAAGCCATAACGGGTTTGATCGGATAGTTTGTACCAAATAGATAAGTTCATATACACTCCCAAAAACACATAAGCAAATAATAATACCGGTACTACTTTTAAGCCCGACCAATAAAGTGCTTGCTGATCGGCGTTGCCCTTAATAAAGTACTTCAGCAAATCTATATTAGCTACCAAGCTGAGAGTTATCACACATACCGCCAGGACAAAATAATGCATAATTCGGGCATAGGTTTCTTTGGCATTGGCATTTTTGGCATGGCTAAAAAAGAAGGGTTCTGAACCCAACCTAAATGCCTGAATAAAAATACTCAAGAAGATAGCCAGTTTGCAACAAGCGCCATAAATGCCCACTTCTTGTTGGCTAATAGCCGCAGGCAACAAGCGTCCCAGAAAAACTTTATCTATGTTTTCGTTAATAATAAAAGAGATGTTGGCTATAAGTACGGGCCAACTGTAGGTTAGCATTTGGACAATCATGCGCCAATTTATACCTAGTTTTAACTGAAGCAATTCGGGGCTAAGAAGGAGCAATATGGTAGCGCTAGCTATTAAGTTAGATACAAATACATAACCCACCCAACCTGGTCTAAACCACGAAGCTAGAAAATGGGCTCCCGGCAATTGGTATTGGATAATGTGCGGAATGCCGTAAATAAAAAACAGGTTGAGAGATACGAAAACTAAGACGTTTAAAAACTTAAGCAAACCATAGCGTTTGGCTCTGCCATCGGCTCTAAGTTTAGCAAACGGAATTACACTTAAGGCATCTAATACAAGAATATAAATAAAGTACTGCACATAGCGACCAAAATCGGGATTACTCTGGGAGGAATCTCGTTGCATCCACGAGGCAATATCGCCCACAAAAAGCAAGGCAAATACACCAAAAGAGGCGGCTAAGCTAAAAATAAAGAAAAAGGTGTTTTGGTATACCTCTTCTTTACGGTGTTCTTCTTTGTTTAAATACCTAAAAAAGGTGGTTTCCATGCCAAAGGAAAGTAAGGCATTAAGCATGGAGGCCCAACTATACATGGTGGTGAAGATACCGTATGCTTTAGCCGGATACACCCGCACATAAATGGGTGTTAGAAAGAAATTGAGCACCCTAGAAAACACGGTGCTTATTCCATATATAGCCGTTTGGCTAGCAAATTTTCTGGCGGTTGACAATGCTCGGATTTATGCGTTTAAAAGACTCTTCTTAAGCACTTCAAAATTACGATAGTTTTTCAATTGACCTTCATCTACCCTTACTTTTTCTACCACTGCATCATCGGGGCCTTGATTGCAAAAGATTAAAAATTCGCCAAGGGCGAAATCATCGCCTTCTGCTTCAATTTCTACGGTACCATCGGGCAAATTCTTCACCCAGCCTCTTATTCCTAAAAAATCGGCAGTGGCCTTGGTACTGGCTCTAAAAAATACGCCTTGTACTTTCCCACTAATAATAATGTGTACATTCTTCATTTTAGCTTAAATCGAGATTGGTTAGGCGGTTTTTTTCTGCTAAAAATTCTTGCCAAATATCTTGTAAAATAACCTCGGCCAATTCTACACGGTCTAGCATTGCCGACACCTGACCTATTTCTAATTCTCCTTGAGATAAATCGCCCTCGAACATGCCTTTTTTTGCTCTAGCCCGGCCCAACAAGGCGGCTAACTCTTCTGGGCTTGCGCCTTTAGCTTCAGCCTCGGCTACCTGTCGTGCAAAATCGTTTTGTAGTAAACGCACGGGTACCAGCGATTTTAAACGCAGCTTGGTGTCACCTTCGTGAGCAGCCAATACCGCTTGCTTAAAATTTTCATGCGCCGATGATTCTTTGGCTACCGCAAACCGAGAGCCAACTTGCACTCCATCAGCACCAAGGGCCATGGCGGCCAACATCGATTTCCCACTGGCAATACCACCGGCAGCTAGCAAAGGCAAATCGATAGCTTCACGAACCATCGGAACTAAGCAAAGCGTAGTGGTTTCTTCACGGCCATTATGTCCTCCGGCTTCAAAGCCCTCGGCAACCACTGCATCTACACCACAATCTGCCGCTTTTTGTGCAAATTTTACGTTAGATACCACGTGGGCTACGGTAAGTCCATTCTCTTTAAATAAGGGAGTCCAAGTAGCGGGATTACCCGCAGAACTAAACACAATTTTAACCCCCTCTTGCAGAATTACTTCTACCATTTCCTCCATATTGGGATATAGCAAAGGTATGTTTACTCCAAAAGGTTTATTAGTGGCCTTTTTACATTTTTGAAGATGTTCACGCAACACATCCGGATACATAGATCCGGCACCAATAAGGCCCAAACCACCGGCATTAGAAACCGCCGATGCTAAACGCCAGCCACTACACCAAACCATGCCGGCTTGTACAATAGGATACTTAATACCAAAAAGTTTTTGTAAGGAGTTCACGTAGTAAAGTTGATGCTTTAAAGGCAAAGCACAAAATTTAAAAGCACACTATACCAATTTTTTTACGGTAGAGCTAGGCGTAAGCGATAAATCGTGGGTATACATAATAAGGTTGAGACCGGGTTGTTTACCTCGTTCTAAAGAACCCAATTTAGAAGCCAAGCCCAAATAATCGGCACCATTTAAAGTAGCCCACTTAATAGTATTGGTGAGTTTTAACTGCGGAAAATGTTCGTGAATAGTTTTTAACTCTTCCAAAATACACAGGGTATTGTTAGACGCATAACTATCGGTACCTAACGTTAATTTAAACTCATCGTGTACAAAAAGATCTACCTTTGGCAACCTATCCTCAATATACAAATTTGCCTTTGGGCAAAAGCACCAATATACCTCGTGCGGAAATCGTTTTACAAAATAAAGGTCTTTTGCACGAGTATAGGTGTTATGAACCAGCAAAATGCGTTGATTTTCGGGGAAAATAGGCAAAAAGTGTTGTAAAGAATTTCTAGCTTGAGGCCTAAAAAAATCGAGATTCTGCTGAAAAAATTCGTATAACTCCAAAAATTTTCCAGCCTTATACCGATAAAATTTGTTCTCCTCATCGCTCTCCTGGCTGTGAATACTAAATAAGTTTTCGCGATGCTTAGAATAGTGTTCGATAAGACGAACTAATTCTTTACTCACCGAGTAGGGTGCATGTGGTGTAATAGAAACCGATTGCGATCCGAAAGCCTCTTTAAGTTCTTTACCTGCAGCAAAAATAGTTTCCGCATTATCCGGATTTAGCCCAATTAACTCAATAAAAGTATGGTAAAAGAGTTTGCTTTTTTCTTTAACCGACTTAGAAATGAGTTTGTTAGAAATATCTCCCACAGCCACAATGCCGTTATTGTACATCTCTGTGTCGGCTTTTTGCATAGCCGCTAAAATTTCAGTCTCGTCAAAAGCACGCAAGGCTACCACGCCCTTAATAAACTCAACAAGACCTTTTTTCTCGGCTAATTGTCCTTTTAAATGAGCTAATTCTAAATGGCAATGAGTATTTATAAAACCAGGAACCAAAATGCCGCTAAACTGTTGAATAGGTTTACCGATTACTTCGGCATGGTTATGAGGATAGAGGGCTATAACTTCTCCAATATCGTTCATCACCACCACACCTCTCGGAATAGGGGCCGATGAAACAGGTAATACATAATCTGCAGTGAAATACTTAAGCATAATCATAAGTGTATCACTCCATCTTTAGTTGGGTTGCAGCTAATTAAAGGGGAGTCGTAAATATTATAAATTCGGCCAAAAATAGTAGAAAATTGTTTCGTTTCATGTACTTGCATGAATTTATAAGGTTAATTTTTTAAAAATCGATAAGTTTGTAATCTCATGGCAACATCCGCACGTATCGATATCCGCAGCCTCACTCTTGCCGAACTAAAAACGCAATTGATTGCACTCGGTGAGCCTGGCTTCAGAGCCAAACAAGTATATCAATGGCTCTGGGAAAAGGCCTGCACCGATTTTGAGGAGATGAGTAACCTATCAAAATCGTTAAGAGAAACCCTAAAGGCCCAATTTGACATACACGCAGTTGCTATACACCAATCGCAATTCAGTGCAGATAAAACGATAAAAAACAGTTTCAAATTGTACGATGGACACTTAGTAGAAGGTGTGCTCATTCCCACCACCGAACGGATGACCGCTTGTGTAAGTTCGCAAGTGGGCTGCAGTTTAACCTGTAAATTCTGCGCTACGGGGTATATGGAGCGTAAACGCAATCTTACTGCCGACGAAATTTTTGATCAGGTGGTATTAATAGCCAAACAAGCCGAGCAAAATTATGACGTAGCGCTTACCAATATCGTGTATATGGGCATGGGCGAACCACTCTTAAATTACGCCAATGTGTTGCGGTCTATAGAGCGTATTACTGCCGAAGATGGCTTGAACATGTCGTACAAGCGCATTACGCTTTCTACTGCGGGTATAGCCAAAATGATTAAAAAATTAGGCGACGATGGGGTAAAATTCAATTTGGCACTCTCTCTACATGCGGCTAACGACGAGAAGCGCAACGAAATAATGCCCATTAACGAGCAAAATAGCTTAAAGGCCTTAGCCGAAGCCCTGAAATATTACTTCGCTAAAACCAAAAATCCCGTTACCTACGAATATATTGTATTTAACAATTTTAACGACGAACTGAGTGATGCACAAGAATTAGCACGCTTTTGTAAACACGTGCCGTGTAAAGTAAATCTCATTGAGTACAATCCCATTTCTTTAGCCGATTTTAAAAATGCTGAGGTGGATAAAATTGAGGCCTTTGCCGACTATCTAAAAAGCCAAGGAATTATAACCAATATTCGCCGCAGCCGTGGGAAAGATATTGATGCCGCCTGCGGACAATTGGCTATTAAAGAACAATAATTTCTTGAAATTTCCATTTTAGCTAAAAGAAACTGGCTAAATGGCTATCCTCTCTACCTATCTTCGCGATTTTTTCGGGCTATTTTTCCCGCAATTATGTGGGGCTTGTGGTAAAAATTTATACCCCGGAGAAGAAGAAATCTGTCTTTCTTGTATATATAGCTTACCCAAAACCAATTTTCATAAAGATGTAGAGAATAAGGTGGCGAAACAATTTTGGGGCAGAGTGCCCCTTAAGCAAGCAGGTGCATTTTTACACTTCCGAAAAGGAACACTTGTACAACACTTACTTCATAACATAAAGTATAGCAAACGGCCAGAATTGGCCGTGCGGATGGGCGAACTATATGGCCAAGAATTGCTTAAATCTAGAAATTTTATGTGGCCAGATGTACTCATTGCTGTACCCCTACATCCTAGAAAATTAAAAAGTAGAGGTTATAATCAAAGTGCCTGCTTGGCCGAGGGCTTAAGCCAAATTTTGGGCTGTTCCGTAGTGGAGGGCGTATTGCAAAGAGCCTCATTTACCGAAACGCAAACTAAAAAATCGAGGTTTGCACGCTACGAAAATTTACAAGATGCCTTTGAGCTAATTCACCCAGAGCAGATAGAAGGAAAACATATTTTGTTAGTAGATGATGTGATTACCACCGGGGCCACTTTAGAAGCCTGCGCACTAGCCATACATGCGAAAGCCAGGGTACAACTAAGCGTATGCGCCCTGGCTTTTGCAGATTAGTTTGTTACGCTTTGTACAAAGGGTAGGCGCCCATCATGTCGGCAACCTGCGTAGAAAGTCGTTTTAAATTTGCAGCATTGTCTGGAGCAGATAAAGCTTCGTCTATTAAACCTACAATGGTTTCCATATCTTTTTCTTTTAAGCCACGGGTAGTAATTGCTGCCGTGCCCAAACGAATACCCGAGGTAACAAATGGCGACTTATCATCGTAAGGAACCATATTTTTATTTACGGTAATACCGGCTTGGCCCAATACCGCCTCGGCCACTTTACCGGTAATATTTTTATTGCGTAAATCGAGCAACATTAGGTGGTTATCGGTACCGCCAGAAATGATTTGATAATCCCGCTTAATCAAGGCATTTGCCATAGCAGCGGCGTTTTTCTTCACCTGAATAATGTATTTCATATAGCTTTCGCTCAGGGCTTCGCCAAAAGCGACCGCTTTAGCCGCAATAATATGTTCTAGCGGGCCTCCTTGTGTGCCTGGAAACACTGCTCCATCTAGCACCGATGACATCATGCGGATTTCGCCTTTCGGGGTAGTTAAACCGAAAGGATTTTCGAAATCTTTACCCATCATAATCATTCCTCCACGAGGGCCACGAAGCGTTTTGTGTGTAGTGGTACTTACTACGTGGCAGTGCGGAAGCGGATCGTCTAATAATCCACGGGCAATTAAACCCGATGGATGCGAAATATCGGCTAAAACCAAGGCACCAACCTGATCGGCCACCTTACGAATAAAGGCATAATCCCATTCTCTTGAATAAGCTGAAGCACCGCAAATAATAACTTTTGGTTTTTCTTTAAGAGCTACGGCCTCTAATTGTTTATAATCAATGAAACCCGTTTCACGCTCTACCCCGTAAAAGTGAGGTTTGAAATATTTTCCTGAAAAATTTACCGGCGAACCGTGGGTTAAGTGCCCCCCGTGCGATAAATCGAACCCTAAAATAGCATCGCCTGGTTTTAAAAGTGCTAAAAATACCGCCGCATTAGCCTGTGCACCTGAGTGCGGTTGCACGTTTACCCATTCGGCATTAAATAATTGTTTAGCCCGCTCAATGGCTATGTCTTCTACCTCATCTACTACCTCACAACCTCCATAATAACGTTTTCCGGGCAATCCTTCTGCATATTTATTGGTTAATACCGAGCCGGCAGCTTCTAGTACCTGTGAACTTACAAAGTTTTCGGAAGCAATTAATTCAATGCCCGTTTCTTGGCGGTTTTGCTCTTCGGCAATAAGGTCGAAAATAACTTGGTCTCTTTTCATTAAGTAGATAGATTATGGAGATAAAATTACGGATTAATGAGCCTCCACCCAAAAATTATTATAGCCCAAACCAATATGAATTTCGGCCAATTGTTGTTGCAGCATTTCTAGCAGGGCTAAAAAATTGTACACAAACTGTACTTTATTTTCCGATTGTGCTTGTATGGCTTTAAAATCGAGCTTACTGTTAATGCTTAGTAAATTTAAAATTACTTGTTTTTGTTTTTCTATAGTGTACGGATATTGAACCACAGTATGCGTAGCCACGGTGTTACGTACTTCATATTTACTTAGTAAGCGCTCGTGGGTGAGCATGAGTTTATATAAATCTAGCGAAGTCAATTCTTCACCTGGAATAGCTGTTTCGGCTATAATTTTAGCTAAATCTTGGGGTATATTCCCTCGTTTTTCTTGCAAGAACCGAGTTTCTTCTAGGCTTTTTAATGTTTCGGCTACCTCTTTAAAACGCTTATACTCCAATAATTTTTGAACCAAATCTTGGCGATGATCTATTTCGTTACCCTCGGCATCTAACTCTTGTCGTGGGAGCAACATTTTGGCCTTAATACGCATTAAGGTAGCGGCCACGTAAATAAATTCGCTGGCAACTTCCATATTCAAAGAGCTTAATTCATGAATATAGGCCAAAAAATCATCCGTAATTTTGGCAATGGGAATATCGTGGATATTCAACTCGTCACGCTCAATAAAGAAGAGCAACAAGTCAAAAGGGCCCTCAAACTTGGGGAGTTTTATCTCAAAAAGGTCAGTAGCGCTTTTCACAGATTTCAAAAATACAGGAAAAATACGTTTTCAATAAAAATATAATTCTAAGACATTTTTAACACTAAATTTCCGTACTTTGTGAACTCAATTTTTTTGAAAATTACTCCCAAATGGACATTAAAGCAGGTGCACTATTAGAGCAAATAAACTTTCCAGCCGATTTAAAGAAATTTAAAGAAAAGGACTTGGAACAGATTTGCCAAGAGCTACGTCAATACATTATTGATGTGGTATCGGTAAATGGCGGACACTTTGGTGCTAGTTTAGGCGTAGTAGAATTGAGTGTTGCCTTACACTATGTACTTAACACTCCGAACGATTTACTAGTTTGGGATGTTGGCCACCAAGCATATGGCCATAAAATTTTAACCGGCCGCCGCAAAGATTTTCACACCAACCGGGTATATAAAGGTATTAGCGGATTTCCGAAACGCTCCGAGAGCGAATACGATACCTTTGGTGTTGGCCACTCTTCTACCTCTATTTCGGCAGCTTTGGGTATGGCCGTAGCCTCAGTATACAAAGGAGACACTCAAAAACAACACGTGGCTGTGATTGGTGATGGGGCCTTAACGGCCGGTTTGGCTTTTGAGGCTTTAAACCATGCAGGTATTGAAAACTCCAATTTATTGGTGATTTTGAATGACAACTGCATGTCTATTGACCCCAATGTAGGAGCTTTAAAAGAATATTTAGCAGATATTACCACCTCTAAAACCTATAATCGCTTCCGCGAAGATGTTTCGCAGGTACTCAACAAAATTTCATCATTAGGGCCCAATGCCCACGAAATGGTGAAAAAAATTGAAAAAAGCATTAAGGGCACCTTGCTTAAAAAGAGTAATTTCTTTGAGGCACTCAATTTCAGATACTTTGGCCCAATTGATGGCCACGATGTAAATCATCTGGTTAAAATTTTAAATGATTTAAAAGACATTCCTGGCCCAAAGCTCTTGCATTGCGTTACCGTAAAAGGCAAAGGCTATGCCTTGGCCGAGCAAGACCAAACCAAATGGCATGCTCCTGGTTTATTTGATAAAATTACCGGAGAAATCAAAAAAACGGTAAGTGATAAGCCTCAAGCCCCTAAATACCAAGATGTTTTTGGCCATACCATGGTAGAATTAGCCGAACAAAATCCTAAAATTATGGGTATTACGCCCGCTATGCCATCGGGTTGTTCGCTAAATATTATGATGAAAGCCATGCCTAACCGAGCCTTTGATGTGGGCATTGCCGAGCAACATGCCGTTACCTTTTCGGCGGGTTTAGCTACGCAGGGCTTGGTGCCTTTCTGTAATATCTACTCTAGCTTTATGCAACGAGCCTACGATCAAGTGATTCATGATGTAGCTATTCAAAAATTAAACGTAGTGTTTTGTTTAGACCGCGGTGGCTTAGCCGGCGCCGATGGCCCAACCCATCACGGAGCGTATGATTTAGCGTATATGCGCTGCATTCCAAACATGGTGGTTTCGGCCCCTATGAACGAGGAAGAATTGCGCAACCTTATGTTTACTGCTCAGCAAGAAAACATGGGCCCTTTCTCTATTCGCTACCCAAGAGGAAATGGGGTAATGCCCGAGTGGAAACGTCCGCTAAAAGCTATTAAAGTGGGTACAGGTCGCAAAATTTGCGATGGCGAAGAAGTAGCCATATTAAGCATTGGCCATATTGGTAACGAGGCTGTAAGCGCCTGCAAAGAACTTAATGCCGAGGGCATACACCCTGCTCATTACGATATCCGTTTTGTAAAACCCCTCGACGAAAAACTCTTACATGAAGTATTTAAAAACTACCAGAAAGTAATTACGGTAGAAGATGGATGCATTCAGGGAGGTATGGGCGCTGCGGTATTAGAATTTATGGCCGACCATGGCTATAACGCCCAAGTACTTCGTTTAGGCATTCCGGATGCCTTGGTAGAACACGGCGAACAACCCGAACTTTGGGCAGAGTGTGGCTACGATGCTGCTGGCATTGCTAAAACTGTGCGCAAATTAGCTAAGCCTCGTACTACGGCAACTATCGCTTCCTAAAATTAAGCCTTTTCATTCATTTTTAACGTAGTAATTTAGTTTATATTAATTATATACCTATTTTTAGGTACTATAATTAAGGTAAGTAATACATAGTATTACTTAATAGGTATACTAATTTGCGTAAAAACCAAAAAGCCACGATTGCTCGTGGCTTTTTCTCAAACGGGCTCAATTAAGCCTATTCGTAGTAATTATTGGTATTAAAGCCGCCTTTCTTCAGATATTCGTCTTTCCTCATTACTTGTAAATCGGAAAGCACCATATCTTTTACTAAGGCCGGCAAATCATATTGCGGTGTCCAACCTAATTGCTTATTCGCTTTTGATGGGTCTCCGAGTAATAAATCCACTTCGGTGGGACGAAAATACGCAGGATCTACTTTTACAACCGTGGTGCCTAACTTAAATTGTTCTGCAGATAAGCCTAGAGCAGTGCACTTGGCTTCATCGATATTAATAATTACCCCTTTTTCTTGTGCTCCTTTTCCACTAAACTCCACTTCAATACCTACTTCTTCAAAGGCTAGGCGCACAAAATCGCGAACAGTGGTGGTTACACCCGTGGCAATTACATAATCTTCAGCAACATCTTGCTGCAAAATACGCCACATAGCCTCTACATAATCTTTGGCGTGCCCCCAATCTCGTTGAGCGGAAAGATTGCCTAAATACACCGTTTCTTGTAAACCTAAAGCAATTTTAGCTACGGCTCTGGTAATTTTACGGGTCACAAAGGTTTCGCCACGTACCGGACTCTCGTGATTAAACAAAATGCCATTGCAAGCATACATGCCATAGGCCTCTCGGTAATTTACCGTAATCCAATAACCGTATAATTTGGCTACTGCATAGGGAGAACGTGGATAAAAAGGCGTGGTTTCACTTTGTGGAACGGCTTGCACCAAACCATATAATTCGGAAGTAGAGGCTTGGTAAATGCGGGTTTTAGCCGTTAGGCCTAAAATGCGTACGGCTTCTAAAATACGTAAAGGACCAACAGCATCTACATTGGCGGTATATTCGGCAGTTTCGAAACTCACTTTTACATGACTTTGAGCTGCTAGGTTATAAATTTCGTCGGGTTGCGTTTCTTGAATAATGCGAATTAAATTGGTAGAATCGGTTAAATCGCCATAGTGCAATTTAAACTGCACATTTGCTTCGTGCTGGTCTTGATATAAATGATCAATACGGTCGGTATTAAAAGAAGAAGCTCTTCGTTTAATGCCATGTACTTCATAGCCTTTGTTAAGTAATAGTTCGGCTAAATAGGCCCCATCTTGACCGGTAATACCCGTAATTAATGCAACTTTCTTCATAGTGTATCGCAAAACAAGTTTATTGCTTGCTTATTTTTAATAGATATTGACCATAGCCGCTTTTAAGTAAAGGCTCGGCTAAGGCTACTAATTGTTGTTTGGTAATAAATCCTTGTTGGTAGGCAATTTCTTCAATGCAGCCTACTTTTAATCCCTGGCGCTCTTCAATCACTTGAACAAATTGTCCAGCTTGCATAAGAGAAGCAAAGGTGCCAGTATCTAACCAAGCGGTGCCTCTACTCAACACCGCTACCTTTAGTTTTCCTTGTGCCAAATAGGCTTTATTAATATCGGTAATTTCGTATTCGCCACGGGCAGAAGGCTGAATACTTTTTGCCAACTGAACTACCGAATTGTCGTAAAAATATAATCCCGGAACGGCATAATTCGATTTTGGGGCTTGGGGTTTTTCTTCAATAGAAACCGCCTCCAAACGTTCGTTAAACTCTACTACGCCATAGCGCTCAGGATCGGCCACCTGATAGGCAAAAACAAGCCCTCCCTTAGGCTTGGTACTTTCTTGCATCAAATTGGCCATACTATCTCCATAGAAAATATTATCTCCTAAAATGAGCGCTACATCATCGGTTCCAATAAAATCGGCACCAATTACGAAAGCTTGGGCTAAGCCATTTGGCACCGCCTGCTCAGCATACGAAAAAGAGCAACCTAGATTTTTTCCATCGCCCAATAGTTTCTCAAAATGAGGTAAATCATGTGGAGTAGAAATGATGAGAATTTCTCGTATACCCGCTGATAGCAGAGTAGAAAGCGGATAATAAATCATCGGTTTGTCGTATACAGGCATTAATTGCTTGCTTACGGCAAGGGTTAGAGGGTGTAAACGAGTGCCGGAACCTCCGGCTAAAATAATTCCTTTCACTAGTTAGATATTTAGCTGCTTAAAAATAAGAGTTTTATTGTTCAGACTGCACCTTTTTCTCTAGTTCTTGATACCAGGCTTCGCCGTATAAACGGATGAGAGGTTCTTTTAAAAAACTATACACGGGCACCTTTACTTCGTTGCCAAACGAACAGGCGGAACTACAAATATGCCAGCGATCGTAATGTAAGACATCAAATTCGGGATAATTGGTTATACGAATAGGATATAAATGGCAGGATATTGGTTTTTTCCACTGAACAAGGCCTTCTTCGTAGGCTTTTTCAATAGCGCATTTGGTAATGCCATTTTCCCAGGTTACGTAGGCACATTCTTTCACTCGGTCTACGCAGGGCGTGGTATAATCGCCATCCACATCTATTACGTGTGTGCCGTAATTTTCTACCGCCTCAATGCCTTTTTCGGTCATTAATGGTTTTATCACAGGATATATTTCTTCCAGAATAGCTAATTCCGATTTTAGAAGAGGGGCTCCGGCATCACCTTCGATGCAACAGGCGCCTTTGCAACGATTTAAATTACACACGAAGTTTTGGGACACGATATCTTCGTGTACCAAGGTGTGTTGAACCTCTATCATGATTCTTCCCTTTTTGCTAAAAGTGGAAATTTTAGGCCTTTGGCATCGGTTAATTCCATAGTGATAGAACCCACCAAAACTTCTACGTGTGCTTTTACCGGAATGCGGTTACCATCGTCGGTAATCCACAAATAAAGTTTACTATCTTTTCTAAAGATACGCCCCGGCTCAATAGAGGGGCTAAATTTTAAGCAACTGAAGGTGCCCAAAGCGGTTTTTACCACTTCCTTACCTACATATTCAATATCCAATTGCGATATTCCATCGCTTAAGAAATAGCTCATGGTAAATTTTTGCCCCTTGGTTACCTTGGTCATGTCTAGGTTTCGGGCAAAATAGTAGGCCGAGATTACGTCGAAGGTTTGTACGTTTCCGTTAAAGGTACCCTTGTTAGAAATTACCTTTTTTTGATCTTGATAAAAACGGGCTTTATCTGAACGGCGATAATTGGACTCGTGAATGTTTTCGGTGTATAAATAGGGAGTTAGTTCTTTTTTATCGATATAAGAATCGTAGCGGTTGCGCACTTTATGAAAAAAATCGAAGGTGCCAGAAGTGCGGCCCTCTGCCACCAAGTGAAATACCGGACGGTCATCAAATTTTAAGTCGGTATCACTTATTTTAAGGCTAGCCTCGGCAGCTGTAAAAATGCCATATTTAAGCTTATATCTCAATTCTTCGCCAATTTGAAAAGCTGGCTCTGCCGTGTTTTTTAATTCTTGGGCACGGGCACTTAGGGCGCCAATTAAGCAGAGTACTAGAACTATTTTTTTCATACAAAAGAGTGGATTAGATAGTTTTGCGTTTATACACAGGAACGGTTGAGCAAGGTTCGCCAAAAAATACGCTATGGGCAACCTTGGTTAATTTCTCGGTAAGTGCAACGTAAGCTGAGGTTGGTACAGGAATATCGCCACAACCTTTTACTACAATACGCTGATCTTGGTAGTTTTCTATAGGAATAGCCAACAAGGCCCGATCAAACAGGGTCTGTTCTAAAGCTGCTAAATCGCCAAAAATTACGGTTTGTGCATAGGGGCTTAAACGACTGGCGACCAACATATAGGCCCAGGTAGGTACAATGGCATCGGTAGAGCAATACACGGCTACGTGTTTATTGGCATACAAACTCCAATCGTGTGTTTTCACGAACTCTCTAAAGTCTTTTTCGCGAAGCATAAGCCCCTGGAAAAGTTGATCTTTGATATCGAAAAGCACTCGTTCGCCCGCAGGATAATAGCTTGCCAGATCCAAGCTGATTAAAGAGCTTTCGGCCACTTTATTAGTAAAATTTACTTGGATGTCCATAAGTACCTATAAAAAATCCGGAGCGAAAGAATCGGCTCCGGATACAAAGTTAAGAAATAAGGTGCTTAAAAGAACTTTACTCTGTTATCTTTAATATTAGCACCTTCTTTTAGTGCCTTAAATGCATCAGATGAACTTCTTTGGTTCAAATACTGAGCAATTTGTTGTTTTTGCTTAAAGGTATTTACCAATGGTGCCGGATTTACAAATCCATTTACCACATAGGCATATACTCCATTTTCGCCTTTAATAGCTTTAGATAATTTTCCCGGCTGCGAACCAAAAGCAGCACCCACAAGCGCATTCTCTTGGCCAATGCCTGGCAATACTGGGTTAGCAAATACAATGTTTTGGATTGGAGTTGCGGCTTTACCCACTTTTTGAGCTACTTGGTTGATGTTGCTTGCACCAACTAATGCCTGCTCTAACTTTTCTTTCAAGCGTTTTGCTTTCACATCTTTAATAACCAACGGTTCTATTTGTTTCTTAATTTGCGCTAGGGGCAAAATTCCTTTTTCTTTTACTTCGCTTAATTTGGCAACAATAAATTTATCGCCTAGTTCAAACACCTGGTCAGATACGTCACCAACTTCTGCACGGTAAGCCCAACGCACTAATTCTCTAGGGTTTTCTAAACCGGCTACATCAGCTTGTGTAGGTAAAATATCGCTAGCTGTTTGTTTTTTAAGACCCGATTTTTTAACTAAACTCTCAAAAGATTCGCCTTCAGTGGCTTTGCTTAAGAAGTCGGAAGCTTTACCATAGGCCACTTGTTGGGTTTTGCTACCGCTGGCCAGGGCTTTATCTACCACTGCTACTTTAACTACTTTAGAAGAACCTTTTTGAGCGTTAATTTTGATTACGTGTACGCCAAACTGCGTAGTAATTACTTTTAAATCTCCGGCGTTCCCGTTAAATACGGCTTCTTCAAAGGCAGGAACCATGGCACCACGACCAAAGGTGCCTAAATCGCCTCCTTTGTCTTTAGATCCATCAGTGCCGAATTTAGCAGCAAGGACTGCAAAGCTAGCACCGCCTTGAATTAATTTTTTAATAGAGTCTGCTTTTGCTTTTGCTTTGTCTAATCCACCCTCGGTAGCAGGATTGATTAAAATATGGCTTGCACTTACTGAATCTGGACCAACACGGGTGTCTAATACTTTGGCTAAGCGGTAAACGCCATTGCTAAATACCGGACCCACTAGCGCTCCTTTATTGGCAGCAAATACCAGGCTTTCTAAACTTGGGTCTAATTGTCCTTTACGCACATAGGCAATTGGCGATTTGGTGTCGGCATTAATGCTTACGAATAAAGAATCGTTCGCACTTACTCTAAAATCATTGGCCAATTTGGTGATTTTGGCAGCTACTTCTGCAGAGTCCGTTTTAGATGGACTGGCATCAAAGACGATATAGTCGAATGAACGAGTTTCTTGAGGGTTTTTGAAACGGAATTTATTTTCCTTGTAGTATGCTTCAAAATCATCGTCACTTGCTTTTGCTTGATTATCGGCAATGCTATTATAATCTAAGCCTACGTAAGTGAAATTAACTAGTTTATTACGCTGAGTGTAATCTTCACGAGCCTCTAAAGAGGTTACATACACACTATTTTTTACTAAGTTGAAATATTTTTGGCTTAAGCGATTCTGAGTAAGTCCTACTAAGAAATTTCCCCACTGCTCACGCAATCCGGCAGCCGCATCTGGCTTTTCTAGATTGGCAAGGAAAGCATTTAATTGGTCGTGGTTAATTTGACCAGTTTTAGGATCGCCAAAGGCTTGCACTACTTGAGGATCAGGGTTTTTGCCACTAATCATATCATTTAACTCGTTTTTACCTACTTCTAGGCCTAAACGACTTACTTCTTTATCCAATAAAATTTCAGAGATGGTTTGGTTCCAGGTATTTTCAACAACATAAGCCATCATTTGAGGGTTTAGGTTGCTTGTTCCCATTTGTTGCTTAAAGTTGTTGGCATTAAGCTCAACTTTAGCATTAAACTCTTGAATACCTATTTTTTGACCGGCAATTTCGCCAACTTGATTGCTGTTTGCTTTCCAAAACGGACTACCCAAACGGATAGCATCACTTACTAAAAAGGCTACAATTGATAATCCAATTACACCAACAATAATAATACCTGCTTTATTGCGCAGGAAACCCATAATTCCCATATGTTCAATTTTTATTTTTCTGTAAAGAGGCGGCAAGATACAATTTTTAGAAAAATTTACGAGTAAAAATTTACCTTAAATGTGAGCGTTTAAGGATTAAAATCCTTGTTGATGACCCACTTCGAAATTTCCGGTCGACTGATCAATCTCATAATACGAGAAATCTTCGTTAGACCAAAAACGAGTGCCATAAATAGTTTGTGTAGCTGTTTGAATAGCTACCGTTTTATTTGAGTAAAAACGACGGGTATTTTCGTCCCAAATAAGTTCATCAGATTTAAACGTTTTACCATCGTGGGTGGTAACCACTACATTGTGGCGCAACTCCATGGTTTTTTCAGATTCTTTGCGAATACCATAATCGGCCACTACTCGGCTACTTTCGTGTTGCCGCGGATCTAGGAAAATAATAGTTAGCCCCTTTTTCATCTCATAATAGGGCTTAGTTGTTTTGTAATATAACAGTTCTGGGGTAAGCAGTTTAGCTTTTACCGTAGCCGATTCGCTGTAAATAAGATCTACTCCCGTAGATTTATCTACCGGAATAGTAATTCGTTGAGCGGCAACACGCTCTACTTCTTTTAAATTGTTTTCGCAGGCAAGCAAAAGAAAAAGCAAGCCACATACAGTACCTATGCTAAAAAACTGCGTGCGCATGATTGGGCCGAATTAATCGTATTTGGTTTTAATAAACCATCTATCATTAATCACAAAACCTAGGTGCATGGTAAGATAGTTCTCTTTAATTAAGCCATTTTTTAAGCTACCACGCTTGCCCAACTCTCCAGCCAAATTAATTTTATAAAAAGTACTTCTATTAGCCGGCAACGGAAGGCCTAAACCAAAGCAAAGAGCGTATTGGTTTATCTGGGTATTGTTAATATTGATATAGGTTTTATCATATCTAAAACCCAAATTGTAATCAATTAGTTTGAAATAATTAGACACCGAGGTAATATCTGGCGTATACTGGCCACCTAGCGACATACTGTAAGCATCTTTTAAGCCGGCATTCGTGCCTCCGTCGGTTAAGGCCGACCATTTGGTATAACTAAAATCGGCACCCACAGCCCAATGATCGGGGCGGCAAATGGTAATACCAATGGCATGTTTTTGTGGCAAGTGAATGTTAGACTCGGCAGCAGGATTGTAATAAATAGTGTCTAAAGGTTCCGATTCTGCTTGCATAACGGCATCGAAACGGTAACGGTAGCTAGTAATAGAACCCGAAGATTTAATACGAGAATTGGCCGTACCCGAATAACCTAGCGTAACAATAGATTTAGCAGCGGGGTTAAGCGTGTATTGTAGCCCATACTGCAGGTTAAGTCCGCCTAAACTTTTGTCTGATTGGGTACGAGTTGCCAAGGCGTAAGGATCATCTGGAAACTCCGCAGATTGACGGACTTTTAAATTTCCAAAAATGTAAGATAAATTAAAGCCCAGGCTTAATTTTTTCCCAAATTGATAGCCATAACCAAGGTGTGCCTTAGACAAACCTCCTTCGCCACTGTACAAATGATCTACCTTAAACGTATCTACCAAGGTATGCATGCGGTATTGGTATCCTAAATCGCTAAAAGGCATCAAACCAAAAGTTAAAGCCGAGCGCTTATTCACCGGAATACCTACCAAAAAATGCCCTAAGGTACCATTGGTGATTTTCTGCGAAGCATTACCTTTAGTCATGGTTCTAATATCAAGCGAAGCGCCCATATCCATAGTGCTAAGGCCAATACTGCTATATGATGCGGGGTTAGCCACATTAATTAAACTATAGCCGCCCGTTTTACGCAAACCAACTGCAATACCACCCATGCCTATTTGCTGAGGAACGAGCATGGGTTTAATATCTCCAAGTCCGAACTGGCTATAAGGGGAATTGGTTGTATTTTGAGCTTTTAGGCTGGCAAAAATGCCAACTACCAATAATATAGTAACGTATGTAATTTTTCTACTCATGTTGATGATGGATAATTTCATTTAACCCTATTAGAACGAGGTGGGGGATAAGTGAACTATTGCTGGCAAAGATGCTATTTTTAAGCTGACTATCAAAAAAATTAGCATGGCCTCCACAGAACACCACATTTAGTTGAGGGTGGTTTTGATGATATTGTGTAACAATGTTTTCTACTTCGGCTATGACTCCGTTTAGCACACCCGATTGCACCGCACTTGGCGTATCGGTACCTACCAAGGCTACCCGCTCTAACGAAAAGGGCACTAAAGGCAACCTACCGGTAAATTCATGTAGGGCCCTAAAACGCATCTGAATACCAGGGCTAATACTACCCCCAAAATAGTTGGCTTGCGCATCAAGCACATCGTAAGTAATACAAGTGCCGGCATCTACAACCAAGGTATTTTGCTTCGGGAAAAGTGCTTGAACAGCTACCATGGCAGCTAAACGATCTAAGCCTAATGTTTCGGGGCTTTGGTAACAATTGTGTATGGGGCTAGCGGTACCTGCCGAAAATCGGATGTACGTGCTTTTCTGTTCCAAGTACTGCTCTAATTCTACTACTTCTTGGTTTACCGAAGAAATGATGCTGTACGTACAGGGATATTGCTCAAAAATTTGACTAAGTTTTGTCGTATCGAGCGCTGTGGTAGTTTCGGTATACAGCAAATTCTTTTGCTCAAAAACAGCTATTTTTTGAGAGGAATTCCCAATATCAATAACTAGGTTAAGCATGTTTAAGCTACTACCGATTTTAAAATCGATTCGAAAATGGCCACTCCATCTTGGTTGCCCAGTACCGCATCTGCTGCACGTTCCGGGTGAGGCATCATGCCAAATACATTGCGCTCGGCATTGCATACGCCGGCTATATTGTTTAGGGAGCCGTTAGGGTTTGATTCTGGCGTTACATTGCCAAACTCATCACAATAGCGAAACAATACCTGATCTTGATCTTCGATAGATTTAATCACATCCGGACGGGCAAAATAATTGCCTTCTCCGTGTGCAATAGGGATTTTTAATGCGAAATTTGGGTCTAGTTCAGCCGTAAGTAAGCTATTGGAAGTGGCGGGTTTTAGATGAATATTTCGGCAAATAAATTTCCGATTTTCGTTGTGTAAAAGCGCCCCCGGTACCAAACCAGCTTCGGTTAAAATTTGAAAACCGTTACAAATACCCAATACGTAGCCACCTTTTTTGGCAAATTGAATTACTTCTTGCATTACAGGAGAAAAGCGTGCAATGGCGCCTGAACGCAGGTAATCTCCATAAGAAAATCCACCAGGAAGAATAATCATATCAGCTCCTTTAAGCTGATGATTTTTGTGCCATAGGTTTTCTACGGGCTGTCCCATAATTCTACTAAGCACATCAATAATATCTTGATCACAATTAGAACCAGGGAAGGTAACAACGCCAAATTTCATACTACAAATCTATTTAATTTAAAGGGATTTAGAAGTAGAAAGCTGTTAAAAAGCGTTAAATTTTATAGCCACTGAAAATACAGCACACTACCCAATAACAAGAGGAAGAGCGACTCGTATACCCAGGCTTTGGTTGCATGCATAAAATAGTAGGCCAGCAATACCGAAAGTGGCACGGTAGCCAATATATAATGGTTAAGCTGAATGCCATAGGCCAGCATAGATGACAGAATAACCACGCCCAACAAAGCGGATAACAGTTGGAAAGATTTACGAATGTGTACAATGCTTCTAAAGAAATTCATGCGCAATTGCACCAAGCCTAACACGCCTATTATTGAAACCAACACCAGTACGGGATAGGGGAGCAGAGTTATTGGATTGGCTACACGAGGTACTTCCCAGTTCTGCCACCAATGCGCCAATGCACCGTTCCAAAAATAATAGAAGCCCAAGAAAAAAGCCACGGTAGCAAAACCCAACACCGCCATAAACCACTCCCGCCAATTAAAAGGGCGAAAAATTAAGAGTCCTACCCACACAATAGGGAAGAAGAAAATGAAAGATGTATATAGGATGGTGCCCAAGCCTATGAGCAAACCCATATCAAAAATCAGGTCACGGGCATCGGGTTTACGATAGCTACTCAAAAATTGGTTTAGCAACCAAATGAGTACAAAATTTACTAAGAGCACGGGGCTAAGCACGCCTAATGTATCGGAAAAATCGGTACAAATAAGATAAAGCAGTCCGGGCAGAAAACTGGGCTTACCCAATAAATTATGGGTATTAATTACTTTATTAAAAAGAAGGGCTTGTGCAAATAACACCAGCAAACCAAGTAGCTTATTATCAGCAAAACCTAATAGAGAAGTGGTATTTGCCTGAAGTAATAGGTGACGATATAATTGACTAATGCCGGCAGTAGTTGAGCTAGTATCTGCTCCCCCCCAATTAAATAGGTGCAAAAGCACGGCAACCCCAAATAGAGGCAACACACTTAAGGGGTGAAAGGTGCGAAATAGCTTAATCATAGTTGGCCGGGTAAAAGCAAAGCAATATTAAGATATTTTCCGCTAAGTGTTGTGGCTATCAAATAAACAACATTTCTTCCGCATCGGCATCTACCGACACTTCATAGGGACCAACCCATAAAAATGCCAAGCCTAATACAGAAACTACAAATACTAAAAAAGATAAGATAACTAACATGAGTGTTTATTTTCTACAAATAAACAACGCAACTATTAGCTAGATGTTAAGCCTATATAAACTTATTGTGCAAGCACTTTGGCAATTCTATGCAATTGCTTTTCGTGATGCTTGGTATGAATTTCAATAAAACGCAACCATTGCCGAGCAGTTAACAAACCTAAACGGGGGTGTTTGGCTTTTTGCGTAGAAGAAGCCTCGGACACTTTAGGTACTAATTCTAGCAAGCGTTGGTTAAATGCTTGCATGAGTTTTCGAGCTTCAGCTGGTGAAATTTGCTTCACCATGGCCGCTATACGAGCAGGCGCTTTAATTTTTCCGGGAGGAAATTTGCCAAAAAACAAAATCAGCCAAACGGCTGGGTGCATAGATTTAGTATTTTCTTCTGCAGTACCTTTTACACATTTCTCGAGCGCCAATAGAGAAATCAAATTTGCCTCAAAAATATGGGAGTACACTTCAGCATAAGACCAGCCACCGGCTTTAGGGTTTTGCTGAAAATCGGTTTCAGAAAGATTGTCTAAGAATGCTTCGTACCTAGCGGTAGATTCTTGTATACGAACGGCAATACGGTTTATGCTCATAATAGCTGAACTAATTCGTTTAAATGGTGTATCTGCTTCGGAATATCGGCCGGTTTTTCTTTCCTTTCGGGATTAAAATAAATGGCATCCATACCAAAAGCCAAGGCACCCCGTACATCAGCTTCTAAACTATCGCCAATCATTAAACTAGTTTCTACACCTGTTTGTGCACAGTCTAGGGCATGCTTAAAAATAGCCGAATCGGGTTTGTTTACCCCCAACTCTTCCGAAATAATGATGTTAACGAAATATTTAGCCAAATCTGTTAATTCAATTTTCATCTCGGTAGATTCTTTAAATCCGTTGGAGATTATATGCAACACATACTTATCTTGCAAATAGGCTAAAGTTTCATGTGCTTCGGGAAATAAATTAGTTTTAGTGGGGCAAATGCGAACATAATCATCCTCAAACTGATGAGGGACCAAGTCGGGAGCTAAACCCAAATCCAAAAAAGTTTTACTAAAACGGGTGCTGCGTAACTGGTCTTTAGTAATAAGGCCCAAATGATAATCGGCCCATAGTTGGTGATTATTATGTGTATAGGTTTCAATAAAGCGTTCAGCAGAAGGTAAGCCCAAGTTTTTTAAGCCATAAGTTTGATAAAGTTCGTGAAGGGTTTCTTCGGCATTGCGGTCGAAATCCCAAAGGGTATGATCTAAATCGAAAAAAAGATGCTGATAGGTTTTAGCCATGTTGCAAAGCTGCACAATTAAAGCTTCTCTCCAAAAGCTAAATCGCCGGCATCGCCTAAACCCGGCACAATGTATGATTTAGAGGTCAATTCATCATCTACATCGCCCAACCAAATATGCGCCTTTGGTAAGTGCGCTTTAACATGGGCCAAACCCTGCGTACTGGCAATAAGAGCTACTACGTGCAAGGCTTTAATTTTGTATTGTGCCAACAATTCTTTGCAACACAATACCATACTTTGTCCGGTGGCTAACATGGGGTCTACCAAAATAACTACCCTATCGCTTAAATCGGGGGCCGTGAAATAATTTCGCTCAATAGTAAATTTGCCGCTTTTATGCGATTTTCGGTACGCACCAATAAAGGCAGAATCGGCCCTATCAAAATAATTTAAAAAACCTTGATGGAGCGGCAAACCGGCACGCAAAATAGTAGCCACTACCGGTTGTTCTGCGGGCAACTTCACTTGTGCCAGCCCCAAAGGAGTTTCAACCTCGGCGGCTGTATACTTAAATGTTTTACTTATTTCGTAAGCAAAAATCTCCCCTAAACGTTCTAAGTTTTTCCGAAAACGCAAGGGGTCTTTTTGAATTTGGGCATCACGCAATTCGGCTAAAAATTGGTTGCCAACCGAGGGGCTTTTTGTTAAAATATAGGGCATAGTTAAATTTACACTTTATTAAGGAAAATCTGCAAGTGGGCTTCGTATATTTATGCCGATGGAATTTAAGCTCACTTCTGCCTATCAGCCTACCGGCGATCAGCCCGAGGCTATTCGCCAATTGGTAACAGGAGTGCAAGCGCAGGAACATTACCAAACCTTGCTGGGGGTAACCGGATCGGGCAAAACTTTTTCTATTGCTAATGTAATTCAGCAAACACAAAAACCCACGCTCATATTAAGCCACAACAAAACCTTGGCGGCTCAACTATATGGAGAGTTTAAGCAGTTTTTTCCAGAAAATTCGGTAAACTACTTTGTATCGTACTACGATTATTACCAACCTGAAGCCTACATTGCTACGAGCAATACCTATATCGAGAAAGATTTACAGATTAACCAAGAGATTGAAAAATTACGTCTAGCTACCACCTCAGCACTCATGTCGGGACGTAGAGATGTGATTGTGGTGTCTTCCGTTTCCTGCATCTATGGTATGGGAAATCCCGACGACTTTGCCGCCTCTATCTTCCGCTTTGCCGTGGGTACCGTTATTAGCCGAAATGCTTTTTTACACCGCTTGGTTGAAATTTTATACGCCCGAACCACCGGCGATTTTCAACGTGGAACCTTTCGAGTAAAAGGCGATATCGTAGATATTTATCCGGCTTACTTAGATGTGGCTTATAGGGTATCTTTTTTTGGCGACGAAATTGAAGAACTAAGCACCATAGACCCCACTTCGGGCAAAACGCTAGAAAAAACAACACATTTGGCCCTATTCCCAGCCAATTTATTTGTAACACCCAAAGAACGCTTTACCCAAGTAATTTGGGAAATTCAGGAAGAACTAGAAATGCGCAAGGCGCAATTGCTGGAGGAAGGCCGACAGCTAGAGGCCAAGCGTTTAGAAGAGCGGGTAAACTACGATTTAGAAATGATGCGGGAATTGGGTTATTGCAGTGGCATTGAAAATTATTCTCGTTTTTTCGATGGGCGCAAACCCGGAGTACGCCCCTTCTGCTTACTCGATTATTTTCCCGACGACTACTTGATGGTGATTGACGAAAGCCACGTAACTCTACCTCAATTACGAGCTATGTACGGTGGCGACCGTTCCCGAAAATTATCCTTGGTTGACTATGGATTCCGTTTGCCGGCCGCCATGGATAATCGCCCCTTAAATTTTAATGAATTTGAAACCTTAGCCCCGCAAACTATTTATGTAAGTGCCACTCCAGGCGATTACGAATTAGAAAAAACTGAAGGAGTATTTGTAGAACAGGTTATCCGCCCAACGGGCCTATTAGATCCTTTAATTGAAGTGCGCCCGCTCATAAACCAAGTAGATGATTTATTAGACGAAGTAGATAAAACCGTAAAACAAGGCGACCGAGTATTGGTAACCACCCTAACCAAACGCATGGCCGAAGAATTGAGCAAATACATGCAAAAACTGGGCATTAAGGTGCGCTACATACACTCTGAAGTAAAAACCCTAGAACGAGTAGAAATTTTACGTGGCCTTCGCCTCGGTGAATTTGATGTACTTATTGGCATTAACTTATTACGAGAAGGCTTGGATTTACCCGAAGTGTCGTTGGTGGCTATTTTAGATGCCGATAAAGAAGGCTTTTTACGTTCCGAACGTTCGTTGATACAAACTATTGGCCGAGCAGCACGTAACGATAGGGGCCGGGTAATTATGTATGCCGATAGCGTAACCAAAAGCATGCGCATTACCCTAGATGAAACCAACCGCCGCCGCGATAAACAAATTGCCTATAACTTAGCGCACGGCATTACCCCAACCACCGTGGGTAAATCTCGTGAATCTATTATGGAGCAAACCTCGGTAATGGATTTTGCTGGTGGTGTAGCCAAAGCCTATGTTGAAAGCGATATGCTAGCCAGCCTGGCCGCCGACCCCATTGTGCAATACATGAGCAAAGCCGATTTGCAAAAAGCCATAGACAAAACCAAGAAAGAAATGAACGCTGCCGCCAAGGATATGGATTTCTTGCAAGCAGCCAAACTCCGCG
Organism: Sphingobacteriaceae bacterium; assembly: GCA_046074005.1. Taxonomy (GTDB): domain Bacteria; phylum Bacteroidota; class Bacteroidia; order Sphingobacteriales; family Sphingobacteriaceae; genus JAIPAN01. Next base: position 923 of record JBJTNJ010000087.1, on the reverse strand, counting down.
ACGAAATGTTTGCTTTGGAGAATATTTTAAAGGATAAAAACTAGAGAAACGAGCCTTCCATCAGAAGACAAAAAGGCTCGTTTCAACATACATCTAACTAGTTTTGACCGGTTTTAATAGTAGCAGTACAGTCCGTACAACCGCACTTAAACGTAATGGTACCATCGGGCTTAATTTCTCCACTCACCACACAACCACAAGTTCCATTACAGCTTACCGTAATATCTCCTTTAACTAATTGGCTCGTAACACCTCCTCGTTTCACCACTAATTTCTTTGCATTATACTCTACTTTTGGATACCGAACATAGGCAAAATTACCAGCAGCCCCAGCCTTTGTTTTATACCAAACAATGGCAGCGAAGCCCGTTTTAACAGGTAAATAATCTACTTTGGTAATTTCCAAACTAGAACTACTAGCCACAGTTTCTTGTGCAACTTTCAGTAAATCATCAGAGGTAGTAGCTATCGCCACTCCGCTTGGAGCTTTTAACAGAAATTCTTGCTGATTGGCTAAGTCCCCTTGCTTGTTGCAAGAGGCCATAACTAGCCCTATGGTTAGGGCCATTAGTAAGCATACTAAATTTTTCATAGTTTTAAGTTTTTAGTAAATAATACACAATTTAATAAAATATTATCTTTAAAATTAATATTTTATATTTAAAAATAATAATTGATGAACAGACAAAACCGCAGCGACATTTACCCGGGCTTGGAGGTAGATATCATTCTTAAAAAAGACCAACGTACGGGCGCCCGCACCCGAGGAGTGGTAAAAGACCTGCTCACCAGTTCGTCTTTTCATTCACGGGGTATTAAAGTGCGCCTAGAAGACGGGCAAGTTGGCCGGGTTATTGAGATTTTTGAAGAATAAGTGGTGTGCTCCTGAAACATTTTCTGACAGAAATCATCTAAATTTGTAA
>JBJTNJ010000086.1:0-19977 GCA_046074005.1 Sphingobacteriaceae bacterium | reverse complement strand
TCCGGGCACCAATGAATATACCATTACGGTAACAGCTAATGGTACAGGAGGTTCGGTTTCAAACTTGAGTAAGAAAATAACGGTACTCCGTTTATTTGATATTCCGTCGGCCATTATGACTGGACTAACTGGTGGGAGCTCTAAAGTTTGGATTGCAGATAAGGATACTTGGGGGCATTTGGGTGTTGGTCCTGGACCTAACCAAGGTGCTGGTGAAACGTTTTACCCAAGTTGGTACGGTGCTACAGCTAGTGGCCGTACCCCTGCAGAATACGACGATGAATTAACCTTTACCAAAACAGGTCCAAATTCCATTTCGCTAGTATTAGATAATAAGGGCCAAACATTTATTATACCAGATTATTCTGGGTATTACGGTTTACCAGGTGCAATGAACACTTTTAACACCACTGGTACTAAAGCCTTGGCGTTTACCGATGCTACTTCAAATACTACTTCGGCCATCTCTACCCGTATTCAGTTTACGGTACCGGGCCATGGCTTATTAAGTTGGGGCGTTGGCTCTAATACCTACGAAATTTTAGAGATTACTTCCACTACCCTTTCTGTTCGTAGTATTGGTGCCGACGGTAATGCATGGTATCAGAAATTTAAAGTGAAATAAGTATGCACTATTCCAAAAAACTGAGTGTATATATCCTTTTTTACCTCTTATTGATTGGGTGCAAAAAAGCAGGGGCAGATGGTGTAAAACCATTGGCCCCCGCCAATTTGCAAGTAAGTACGCAGGTAAGTACCGATGGTTCTGGGAATGTAAGTTTTACTGCCACTGCCACTAATGCGGCCTCTTATGGCTTTATTTTTGGCGATGGTATAAGCCAAACAGAACCAACAGGTATATTAACACACAAATATACTTTGGCTGGCACCAATACATTTACTATAGTAGTTAGTGCCACTAGTAGCAATGGGCAGTCGGTTTCTAAAACCATTTCGGTTTCGGTTACGGTGGTGCCCGGTGCGCCAACCCTATATTGGTCTGAAGAATTTGATACAAACGGTGCACCTAATACAGCTACTTGGGCTTACGATTTAGGTAATGGCCAAGGAGGTTGGGGAAACCAAGAATTGCAATATTACACCCAAAACAGCAGCAATGTGATCGTAAGTGGCGGTACACTTAAAATTACCGCCAAACGTGAAAATTCTAATGGCTTTGCTTTTACTTCTACCCGCTTGTTATCCAAAGGAAAATTCTCGGTAAAATATGGTCGTATAGACATTCGTGCCAAATTGCCACAGGGTGGCGGTACTTGGCCAGCATTGTGGATGTTGGGCAATAACATTGATACAGCAGGTTGGCCTAATTGTGGCGAAATTGACATTATGGAACATAAAGGAAATGATTTAAACCGCATTTTTGGGACCCTACATTACCCAGGTCACTTTGGTGGAAGTGCCGATGGGGCTACTCGTGTTATTAGTAATGCAAGTACCGATTTTCATGTATATAGTTTAGATTGGTCTGCTACTAGTATAAAAATCTATGTAGACGATCAATTAGTACATACCGTAGCAAATTCCAATTCATTGCCGTTTAATCAGGAGTTTTTCTTGATTTTAAATGTAGCCATGGGTGGTACTTTTGGGGGGGCTGTTGACCCAGCCTTTACCAGCTCCATTATGGAGGTTGATTACATTCGGATTTATAAATAAAATTTCTTTCTTTGCAAGCATTTGCCTGTTTTAACGGGCAAATGCTTGTTTTTATATGTTCATTTATGAAAAACCAGTTATTCATTTGTTTCTTTTTTGCGTCTATAAGTGGTGTTTTTGCCCAGAAGCAAGTTGCCATCGACCCCATCGATGGTAAAGTAACAGCCCTACTAGCCAAAATGACTTTAGAAGAAAAAATTGGCCAAATGAATCAGTATAATGGTTTTTACGAAGCCACAGGTCCTGTACCTAAAGAGGGTAGTGCCAAACTTAAATACGATCATCTCAAAAGTGGCCTTGTGGGCGCCGTATTAAACGTACGTGGAGTAGCCGAAGTACGTAAACTGCAAGAAATAGCCGTAAAACAAACCCGTTTGGGTATTCCCTTGCTTTTTGGTTCCGATGTAATTCATGGGTACAAAACGCTATCACCAATTCCATTAGCCGAGGCCGCCAGTTGGGATTTGCAAGCCATAGAGCAGTCGGCACGTATGGCTGCCGAAGAAGCCAGTGCAGTTGGTGTAAATTGGACTTTCGCTCCAATGGTAGATATCACTCGAGATGCCCGTTGGGGTAGGGTAATGGAAGGTGCCGGAGAAGACCCGTATTTAGGTTCGCTTATTGCCCAAGCTAGAGTTCGGGGTTTTCAAGGAAAATCCTTGGCCGACAAAACGTCTATTGCGGCATGTGCCAAGCATTTTGCCGGCTATGGTTTTGCCGAGTCGGGTAAAGATTATAATACGGTTGATGTGGGTACCTATACCCTATATAACACCATACTTCCGCCCTTTAAAGCCGCTTCTGATGAAGGTATAGCTACATTTATGAACTCTTTTAATACCCTTAACGGGGTGCCGTCTACTGCAAATAAATTTTTGCAACGAGATATTCTTAAAAACTCATGGGGCTTTAAAGGCTTCGTGGTATCCGATTGGGGTTCGGGGCTAGAAATGATTGACCATGGTTTTGCTAAAGATTTAAAGCAGGTTACTGAGTTAGCCGCCAATGCTGGTAGCGATATGGATATGGAATCATATGCCTACGTTACTTACCTCAAAACATTGGTAGAAGAAGGAAAGGTGGCCATAAATGTTATTGATGACGCAGTAAGTAGAATTTTACGGGTTAAATTTGAATTAGGATTATTCGATAATCCATACAAATATTGCGATGCAAAACGGGAGAAGACGGAGCTATACAGTCCGAGCCATTTAGCTACAGCCTTAGATATGGCTAAGAAGTCAATCGTATTATTAAAAAATAACCAAAACTTGCTTCCTTTAGCTAAAACGCAAAAAAACATAGCGCTTATTGGTGCTCTAGCTGCAGACAAAAATAGCCCTTTGGGAAATTGGCGAATGGGTTCTGATGATTATTCTGCTACTTCTGTAGCCGAAGGCTTAACAGCTGCCGGAATTTCCTATACCTATGCCAAAGGAGCAGATGTGATTACGAATGAAGCGTCTTTTCCTACAGAATTAAAAATTAACACTACCGATACCACAGGTTTTGCAGAAGCAGTTGCCTTAGCAAAAAAGAGTGAGGTAGTAATTATGGTATTGGGCGAACATGGTATGCAATCTGGCGAAGGCCGTAGCCGTAGTAAGTTAGATTTACCCGGGGTGCAACAACAACTTTTAGAAGCGGTATATCGAGTAAATAAAAACATCGTATTGGTAGTTATGAGTGGTCGCCCTTTGGTACTTACTTGGGCTAACGAACATATTCCAGCAATTTTAGAAGCTTGGCAACTGGGTACCACTACCGGCACTGCTCTTACCCAAGTATTAGTGGGCGATTACAATCCGAGCGGAAAATTGCCTATGAGTTTCCCAAGAAGTGTGGGCCAATTGCCTTTATATTATAATCACTTCTCTACCGGTCGCCCTGGGCCAAAAACCGAAGTATTTTGGTCGCACTATACCGACGAATCTAATGAGGCATTGTATCCATTTGGTTATGGCTTAAGTTATACTCAATTTGCCTATAGCAATCTTAACACTAAGCTAGCTACAGATGGAAGCATTCAAGTAAGTGTACAACTCAGCAATACCGGAAAATATGCTGGTGTAGAAGTGGTACAACTTTACATAAGAGATAAAGTGGCCAGCACGGTGCGCCCTGTTCAGGAACTTAAAGGCTTTAAAAAAGTGTATTTAAAACCAGGCGAATCTAGCACAATACTGTTCACGCTAAGCACTTCAGAACTTGGTTTTTATACCGAAAACGGAGCGTTTGTGGTTGAACCGGGTGAGTTCGAAATTATGGTAGGTACCAACTCTAAAGAGGGGTTAAGGACCACTGTATCTACATTAAGATAATCTGTATGGGCACTCTTTTGAAGGCGATCTTAATCGCCCATTTTACCTAACTAAAACTTAATACTTGCAGTATACGTTGTAGAGGGCTCTTAAATCTCCTTCACTTAAATCGCTATCGTCGATTTTGCCTAAGAAATGACGCTTGAAGGCAGCAATAGCTGCTGCTCCATCTTTGGTGTCATACCCTATTACTCGAAGCGCTAAGAGAGGGTCGAAATTGCTTGGAACTGGCTCGGTAAGTAAAGGAGCTGGCATATATCCAAAACCCTTATCGGCTAATTTTGCCCAAGGAAAATAGATACTAGGATCTACTTTTCGACTAGGAGCAATATCAGAGTGCCCAATAAAATTAGACCTTGGAATAGTGTAGCTTGTTTTTAGTTTTTGTAATACGGCAATGAGCGAATTAATTTGCACATCGCTAAAGGGGCTAAAGCCATCATTATCTAATTCAATACCAATAGCTACCGAATTAATATCGCTAATGCTTCCCCATTTGGCCACGCCACCATGCCATGCTCTTAAATAATCGTTTACTAGTTGAGTTACCGTGCCATCGCTGCCAATTAGGTAGTGGGCGCTTACTTGGGTTTTGGCTAGTGTAAAGGTTTTTAGGGTAGCGTCTACGTTTTTTTGAGCTGTATGATGAATGATTACGTAATTAGGCTTACGCAGGTTAAAGTTTACCGTAGATACCCATTGGCTTGTTAAAGTATTCCCTGCAGAATCTAAAAAGGCGTTTGCCTCCTTTTTTCTTAATTCTTTGGTAAAGCTTCGGATTTGTTTGGTGTATATTTTTTCACTCCCTCTATAAGGGTTGCTAGCACATGAGGCTAAGAAAATTAATAAACCGATTCCTGCAATTTTGCGCATAGGCTTTAATGGGCAAATAGGGTTAAAGCGTGTTTCATTCTAGCCAATGTTTTTTCTTTGCCAATAGTTGCGGCAATATCAAACACTGCGGGGCCAAACTTACCGCCTACCAACATAATACGGAAAGGTAGCATGAGTTCGCCTACCTTTAGGCCGGCTTGTTCCGCCTGGCTCTTAAATAGCTCTTCTAGAGCGGTGCTTTCCCAAGGGCTTAGTTGGCTATACTGAGTGCTAATGGCTTTAAAAAAAGTTTCTTTTTCTTCACTCCATTTAGGTTTCACCGAATCTACATCTATGTTTATTGGCTCTGTAAAGAAGAAAGAGGCTTGTGCCCAAAAATCGCTTAGGAGCACCAAGCGTTCTTTTACCAAGTCAAGAACTTGTTTAAAATACGCATCGTTTGTAATTTCTGGTTTTGATAAAAAAGCATGAACTTCTTCTGCTAAACGGGTACTGTCTAATCGTTTAATCCATTCGGCATTGTACCATTTAGCTTTCTCAAAATCGAATTTGGCACCAGCGTGGCTTACTCTGCTCAAGTCAAATTTGTCAATCAATTCAGTTAAACTAAACACCTCTTGGTCGCTACCATCGTTCCAACCCAATAGGGCCAAAAGGTTTAGAAAGGCTTCGGGTAAAAAGCCTAATTCTCTAAATCCGGCGGTTAATTCTCCCGACTTAGGGTCTTTCCAGTTCATGGCAAATACCGGGAATCCGAGTCTATCGCCATCGCGTTTGCTTAATTTCCCATTGCCATCTGGTTTTAATATAAGGGGTAAGTGCGCCCATTGTGGCATGTCGGTTTTCCAGCCTAAATACTCCCATACTAATAAATGTACCGGTGCCGATGGTAACCATTCTTCGCCCCTAAAGGCATGGCTAATTTTCATTAAGTAATCGTCTACCACTACGGCTAGGTGGTAGGTAGGCATTCCGTCGGCTTTTAGCAATACTTTATCGTCTACCAAATTGGTATCAAAACTTACTTCACCCCGAATCATATCGGTAAAACGAACCGTTTCGTTTGCGGGCATTTTAATACGAATTACATGGGGTGCTCCTTCGGCTAGTAGTTTTGCTACTTCTTCGGGTGCCAAGCTGGTAGAGTTGCGTAGTTGTGCTCTATAGGTTTGTCCGTATTGAAAATTAGGAACCTCTTTTCTCCATTTATCTAGTTCTTCGGGAGTATCAAAGGCATAATAGGCATGCCCTTGGGCTACCAATTGTTCTGCATAGTTGCGGTAGTTTGCTTTGCGTTCGCTTTGACGATAAGGAGCATAAGGGCCACCTAGGTGTGGGCCTTCATCGGGCTCCAAACCACACCATCTTAAACAATCTAAAATGTATTGTTCGGCTCCTGCTACAAAGCGGGTTTGATCGGTATCTTCGATGCGTAACACAAAAGTTCCCTTGTGTTTTTTTGCAAATAGATAATTAAATAACACGGTTCTTACGCCCCCTAGGTGTAATCCACCGGTAGGGCTAGGCGCAAATCGTACTCTAATGTTGGTAGCTTGCATAGCTTGCAAAGATACGCTTTTGCTCGTGATGTACTCATAGCTAAAGCCCGAAGATAGGTCTAGGCAATATGCTTTTTACTTATTAACTTGCTTCTTTAATCAACCATCCTGATGAAAAGATTGTTTATATCTCTGGTATTTTTAGCCAATGCCACCCTGTATGCCCAAAATTTAGCGCCACTAAGCGTCGATAAAATTATGCGCAATCCGCAATGGATAGGCGTAGCCCCCAGCAATGTGGAGTGGAGCCTTACTAGTAAAAAAGTGTTTTTTAATTGGAATCCAGATAAAAAAACCACCGATCCTTTATTTAGTGTTAGCTTGAACAGCCAAAAACCGCAATTGGTTAGCGATGCTGAAGAGCGCAGTCTAATTAGACGAAGTGTGGTATTAAATAAGAATAACAGCCAAGCTCTTTTTGAGCGTAACGGCGATTTGTTTCTTTTAGATATTGCTGCCGGCAAAGAAAAAGCGCTAACGAATACTGTGGAAAGAGAAAGCAATGCTTCTTTCTCTGGCGATGAGCGTAGTATTATTTTTCAAAAGGGAGATAATCTGTTTAGCATTTCTTTGGTAGATGGAAGTTTAACTCAACTAAGCAATTTTTCTAGAGCTAAAAAGCGTGGGGAGGCTAGCTTAAGTAAGCAAGATCAGTGGTTAAAAAGCGATCAACTACAAACTTTCGAGTTTTTGCGTCAAGAAGCCGAACAGCAGAAAACTGTAGAGGCCGAACGTAAGGCAAACGAACCAGCCCGTCCTAAAGAATTTAGTTTAGATGATAAGAGTTCTTTGGCAAGCATTAAGGCAAGCCCAGATGCTCGTTACTTGGTGTTTAAAATCAGTAAAAATCCAGAAGGAAATCAAAATACCATTGTTCCCAATTACATTACGGCTTCTGGCTATGTAGAAGATATTCCGGGACGTACCAAGGTGGGTAACCAATTGGCCACGTACCAAAGCTTTATTTACGATCGTAGCCGCGATTCTATTTATGCTATTTCTACCAAAGAAATACCGGGCATTAAAGACTTACCCGATTATGTGAAAGACTATCCAAAACAATTAGAAGAGCGCACTAAAAAGAATGAAGACCGCAAGGTGAGCATTGTTGGTCCTTATTGGAATGAGACAGGCTCCTTAGCCGTGGTATTGGTGTATGCTTTAGATAATAAAGACCGCTGGGTAATGAAATTAGATGCGACTACCGGTCAGTTAAGTTTATTAGATCGTCAGCGTGACGAAGCTTGGATTGGTGGCCCTGGTATTGGTGGTAGCTATGGTGGTGCCACTATTGGTTGGATTAACAATGAAACTATTTATTACCAAAGTGAAGCCAGTGGTTACTCCCATATTTACACTCAAAATGTGGTGAGTGGAAGCAAAAAACAACTTACTGCTGGTAAATGGGAAGTGCAAAGCCTACGCTTATCTAGCAATAAACAAACCTTTTACTTTAGTGCAAACAAACTTCACCCGGGCATTACCCACTTTTACCGCATGCCTACCAATGGAGGCGAAATTACCCAACTCACCAGCATGAAGGGTGGTAACGAAGTAAGCCTTTCGCCCGATGAAAAGTGGCTGGCCATTCGTTATTCGTACAGCAATAAGCCCTGGGAATTGTACCTCCAAGAGAACAAAGCTGGGGCCAAAGCCATTCAAATTACACAATCAACCTCTGCCGAATTTAACAGCTATGCCTGGAGAGAGCCAGCGATGATTACGTTTAAAAATCGATATGGAGCGGATGTGTATGCTAGGCTGTATGTGCCAACTAAACCGCACCCAGATAGACCAGCGGTAGTATTTGTGCACGGTGCCGGATATTTGCAAAACGTGCATTATTGGTGGAGCCAGTACTTTAGAGAGTATATGTTTAATAATTTACTCACCGATGCCGGGTATACGGTGTTAGATATTGATTATACAGCTAGTTCGGGCTATGGCCGCAATCACCGTACAGGTATTTACCGCCACATGGGGGGTAAAGACTTAACCGACCAAGTAGATGGCGTAAAACTATTGGTAGAAAAATATGGAGTAAATCCGAACCACGTTGGTTTATATGGTGGTTCGTATGGAGGCTTTATTACCCTGATGGCACTATGCACCGAAGCAGATGTGTTTAGCTCTGGTGCAGCATTGCGTTCTGTAACCGATTGGGCACATTACAACCATGGTTACACATCTAACATTTTAAACGAACCGGCTTTAGACGAAAAGGCCTATAAGCAGAGTTCGCCCATTTATTTTGCCAATGGCCTTAAGGGAAATTTATTAATGTGCCACGGCATGGTTGATGAAAATGTACAGTTTCAGGATATTGTGCGCTTTAGCCAACGCTTAATAGAGTTGGGCAAGAACAATTGGGAGTTGGCAGTATTTCCGGTAGAAGATCACGGCTTTACCGAACCAGCCAGCTGGACCGATGAGTACAAACGTATTTTTAACTTGTTTGAACGTACCCTTAAACCATCGAACAAAATTCTGGAAAACTAAAATTTCGTAAAAGAGCGTATGGTGCTTAATTTAATTCCAAGGGGAAACACCAAGCTCTTTTGTGCCAAAAGCCATCCCAAATCGGGATGGCTTTTTTGTTAGTGTGCAGCAGATAAATCTACCTTAGCTGCTTTCGTTTTTCGGATTAGGAATACCAGCGGTAAACAGCATAAGAAAAATATTCCTAAGTATAAGAAGGTATCCATATAGGTAAGAATAAAGCTTTGCTTAAGCACCGTGATATCTAAAATTTTATAGGCCTGTTGTTGCGCTTTGTTTACATCGCCACTACCCGCACTTAAATATTGGGTGAGTTGCTTTAGACGTTCTTGCACCGAAAAATCATAAGGCGAAAGGTGGCTAATTAAATTGTTTCGGTGGGACAATGCCCTAGAAGAAATAAAGCTTGATACAATGGCTACACCAAAGGAGCCACCTAATTGGCGTACCATGGCGGTAAGTCCTGCCCCTTGTGCAATATCTTTACCTTTTAGGGCCGATAAAGAAAAAGTTGTAATAGGTACAAATAATAAACCTAAACCCATACCCCTAAGTAATAGCGGATAAAAGAATACCTCTTGGCCGGCTTGCGGGGTAATAATATTGTACACCCAAAAGGTAAACAAAAAGAAGATGAGGAATCCAGCAGCAATCATGTATTTCTGAGATACACCCTTTTGAATAAGTGTGCCCACAATGGGCATCATAAATCCTGTTATAATAGCACCTGGAATTAGCATTAAGCCTGTTTGTAAGGCCGTAAATCCTAAAATGCTTTGCACAAAAACAGGGATCACAAACACACTAGAGAACAAACCAAAGCCTAAGATGAAGGAGAATAATACCCCAATGGCTAGGTTTCGATTTTTTAACACCCGTAAATCTACAATGGGTTTTTTTGCCGTGAGTTCCCGCCAAATAAAACCGATGATTCCCAATAAAGCCACCACACTAAAAGTGGTTATATACGACGATTCGAACCAATCTTCCCGTTCTCCTTGTTCTAGTATTAATTGTAAACCCCCTACACCGGCTATGAGTAAACCAATCCCCAGCCAGTCTACTTGCGATGCAGGTGTTCGATTTCCGGCCATGTAAGGTGGGTTTTTAATAAAGCTCAGGGTTAAAATTACCGCTGCAATTCCCACCGGTATGTTTACGTAAAAAATATATGGCCAATTGTAATCATCAATAATATAGCCACCAATGGTTGGCCCTAAAGTTGGCCCCATTAATACACCAATGCCATATAAGGCACTGGCTAATCCTTTTTGTTCTGGCGGAAAGGTTTCAAACAAAATGGTCTGTGAAGTAGCCAAAAGTGCTCCTCCGCCAATTCCTTGAATAAACCTAAAAGCTACCAACTCCCAAATACTGGTAGAGTTGCCACATAAAAAGGAGGCCACCGTGAAAATAATTACCGAAGCGGCAAAATAGTTTTTACGACCAAACTGAGCCGATAGCCAGCCAGACATGGGTACGATAATTACATTGGCAATGCCATAGGCTGCAATTACCCAGCTCACCTCACTCAGAGTGGCGCCTAAATTCCCCATTAATTGGGTTATGGCCACGTTTACAATAGAAGTGTCAATAAGTTCTAGGAGCGAACATACAATTACCGTAACGGCAATAATCCATTTCCTAAAACCATATTCTATGGTTGATTCTAATTCCATAGATGGATTTACTTAAGGATAACGCTTGTTTTCACATTCATGCCAGCTCTTAGTAAGCCTAAGTCGGCATTCGCATCTAGTTGAATACGAACAGGTACTCTTTGTACTACTTTTACGAAATTTCCACTGGCATTATCGGGTGGTAATAAGGCAAATTTTGCGCCAGTTGCCGGAGCAAAAGATTCTACCACACCACTAAACACCTTATCGGGGAAGGCATCAACCGTAACTATAGCTTTTTGCCCAATACGCATTTTTTCTAATTGCGTTTCTTTGAAATTGGCCGTCACCCAAAGCTGATTGTCGCGAACAATAGCAAACAAAGATTGCCCAGGTTGCACCAATTGCCCGGGTTGAATATTCTTTTTAGCAACAGTACCCGATGTAGCAGCCGTTAGTGTAGCATAAGATACCTGTAAGCGGGCCATTTCTACTTCTGCTTGGCGTAGTTTTACTTGCGCCTGAGCTACTGCAATTTGGCCGCCACTGGTAGTGGTGCTGGCTTGCGATGTTTTTTGCTGACTAATGGCTAAACTTAATTGTGCTTCTGCCGCTTCTTTAGCTGCCTTTACAGCATCAAATTGCTGTTGCGTTACCGCACCCTCTTTAATTAAGTTGCTAAAACGTTTATAATCTTGATTGGCTTGCCACACTTTTACCTTTGCCGCATCTATACCCGATTGGCTGCTGGCAATGGTGCTACGGGTAGTTTGCGTAGCCGATTCTGCAACCGCTAAGGCTGCTTTCGCATTCTCCAAACCAGCTTCTGCCTGAGCTAAACGAGCCACTAAATCGCGATTATCTAAACATACTAAGGTGTCGCCGGCTTTTACTAATTGGTTTTCCACCACTCTAATATCATTAATATAACCGCTTACACGAGCAGCTACCGGGCTAATATTGCCCTCTACTTGCGCATCATCGGTTTCTTCGTGCGTGCGTGCGTGTTGAATTTTCACAATACCCACTACTACGAGCGTGAGTACAATACCACCCATAATAAAGGGAAATACTTTTTTTACTTTCTTTTTTTCTGATGTCTTTGTCATGGTGTTATAGGTTATAAGTTTCCGCTAGATTTTAATAATTTTTGATACGCTAAGGCAGCATCGGCACGTGCAAAAGCTAGGTTTAATTTGGCTTGTAATACCAATACATCGGCATCTAATACTTCGGTAAGCAAGGTTAATTGGTTATCGTATTTAGTTTTTACCACCCGGTAGTTCTCGGTAGCTTGGCTTAAGGCCTGGCCGCATAAATCGAGTTTTTCTTGCTGTTGACTGTAGGTGAGGTATTGCTGGTGTACCTCCATTTTAACACCATCGCGTACTTGGTTGCTTAGTAGTTCGGCCTGTTGGTATTGGGCTTTTATGTCGGCCAACTGGTGTTTATTGGTAAACAAACCGGTAATATCATAGCTTAGGGTAATGCCAGCATCCCAGGTATTGAACCAACGTGCTTGCACCGGAATAAGCCGCTGATTGGGGTTGGCATTTAGGTAATTTGCATTGAGGCTAATTACCGGGTAGTAGCTTGCTTTAGCTACCTTAATGTTGTTTTTAGCACTTTGTAAGCGAAGCTCTGCGGCTTTGTAATCGCTGCGTTTGTTTAACCCATCGTTTAAAAACTCGTCGTAGTTTTTTACTTTTTCAGGGCTGTTAGCAATTAGTTCGGCTTCAATGGCAGTGCTTTCTGGCAAACCCAGTAGTAGCGCATAATTATAGGTGCTTACCTCTAGGGCATTTTGGGCATCTAATTGATTTAGTTTTAGGGTAGACACCTGCAGTTCTGCTCTTAAGACATCATTTTTTGCCACCAAGCCATTTTTTGCTAGGTTTTGAATATCGGCCAAACGTTTTTGTGCTAGGAGCACATGCTGATCTATAAGCTTCTTAGTTTCTTGTACGCGATACAGGGCATAGTAGCCTGTGCTAATGTTTAAGGTAATTTCTGCTTGGTCTTTTTCGGCATCTAAGGCCGCAGCTTTAGCCAATAGCTCTCCCGATTCTAGCATGGCTCGGGCTCTAAAGCCTCCCGATACGGGTTGCACCAGCGATAGGCCGTATCGGCTGCTATTGGGAATATTTGGAAACATAGATTGGGTATACCCCGGAAAGATAAATTCAGGTACATTACTTAATCTAGCATAGCTGGCACTGGCTTTTACTTGTGGAAACTGTAGGGCCCTTAATTGCTCTGATTTTGCTTGGGCACTTAGAGCCTTGCTTTTAGCAATACCTAAGGCCTTGCTGTTTTGTATTCCTAGTGAAATGGCTTCTTGCAAGCTCAGCTTTTTTAGCTCTTGGGCTTGTAGGGTGGTACACCCAAGCAAGCACCATAGCACAAAGAATAGTAGGTTATTTTTTTTCATTTAGACGTAAGTGTGCGTGTAAAAAATCGTGTAGAAATCCGGTTAATCGGGGTTTTATTTTTTGGTTGCGTACTTCCGGATCGTTCAGGTTTTCCCCCAGCATTTTAGAAGAGATGGCGTTGGCATTTAGTACATAATAGTTGGTCCCAAAAATGCTAGCTACGGTCATCTCTACATCTACCTTTCGGAAGGCTCCAATAGCAATTCCTTCTTCAATAATTCGTTTTACCTCTTCAATATTTCGTAGCAAACCCTCGGTAATAAAGTCGCTCATTTCTGAGCGTTGTTCTACCGAAAGTTCGCGGTGTATGAGCCTGTGGAAGTGGGTATTGCTCACCATACGGGTTACATACAATTCCATGCAGCGGTATAATTTATCCCAGGGAGAGATGTTTTCTTCGTTTAGGTTGATGAGTGTTTGCCTGAAGGTGGCCAAACGGCGTTCTACCACTGCTCTAAATAAACCCTCTTTCGATCCGAAGTAGTAATTCAGCATGGCGATATTCACGCCCGCTTCTGTTGCTAAACGCCGGGTAGAGGCGCCCTCATAGCCCAAATCGGCAAATAGCCTTTCGGCGCTATCTAAAAGCGCTTCTTTTTTGTCTATTTTGAGTATTTCGGGCATTAAGTGCAAAACTAATCAATCGATTGATTAATTGCAATATGCTTTGTCATTTGGGGGAAATAAAAAAAGCCCCAAGATTTCTCGAGAGGCTTCTAGACTGTACTATTTTAATTTTAGTTTGAACTGGGCTTATTTCTGATCCAATAATCAATAAAATATAAACCAAGCACCATGTCGAAAAATAAGAAAGCAATTATGAAAGGGCGATTAATGTACTTTTCCCAATGCATAACAGGCATTTCTAAAGCAACTGTGGCATGGCTCCAATCGGTTAAATAAAAAGCCCAAGCCAGTAAACTAAAAATACTTAGCAAGAAGAACACGGCAATACCGCGAATTATTCTCATATCAATTAAAGCGTTAATTCTGCCGGGTGTAGGTTCGGTTTCAATTTTCTCCATTAAGTTGCGTTCAAAACTCATGGAGGGTTCTTCTAGTTCTAATTTATTTAATTGGATGTGCAGAGCCTTAATTTTATCATAAAGCAAACGGCAAGTAGGGTCTCTGCTTAATAAATCATCCAATTCTTTTTGTTCCTTTAGTGAACAGCTACCTTCTACATATTTCCAGATATGTTCTTCTATATTTTTCATATCAAATCTTTTACTTCTTGTTGTAATAAAAGCTCCAACTGCGTTTTCAATCTTTGTCGGGCCCTATGCAATTTCACCTTTACGGTATTGGCCTCCATACCCAAGCTATTGGCAATTTCTTCCAAAGATTGTTCGCCTTGGTAGAAAAGGGTAATAATGGCAGCATCATCCGGCAATAATTGAGCAATAGCTTTATTTAAATACACATATTTAGATTGTTTTTCTACGGCATCGGCTCTAAAATCAGAAACTACATTACTCAGTTGAATTAGCGTGCCTTCTTCATCTATTGGTGTAGTTTCTAGTCTTTTTTTGCGCAAATAGGTCATGGCTGTATTAAACACAATGCGGTACAGCCAAGTACTAAATTTAGAATTCTGCTGAAAGCCAGCCAAAGATCGGTATGCTTTCACAAAGCAATCTTGTGCAATTTCTTCCGCATCTTCCCGATTTTTTGACATGCGCAAGGCCAGTGTAAACACATAACTCTTATGCCGCTTTACAATTTCGGCGTAAGCTGCTTGTTTACCAGTCAGCACATCAGCTATCAATTCTAAATCAGTCTGTTTATTTTGCATCAATATCCATATGACCCATTCACTGCTAATTAGGTTACAGCCAATACACTAAAAATTTACGCAAATAAAATTTTATGCAGCACTGTAACCTAAATTAAAACGGGGTGGTCATAGCTAACAGATCGCAATTGATCGGCAAAGCATTTTTATATTAATCTTAAACAATCATCATTATGGAAGGAATCTTAGTTCCCATTTTAATCAGCCTTGGTGCATTTGCTATGGTATTCGGGCTGCGTTATTTAGCCAACAGAGAGCGTATGGCTATGATACAGCAGGGTTTAGACCCTCAGTTAAATCGCCCTCAGTCGGCACCATACCGTAACCTAAAGTGGGGTTTACTATTAATGGGTGCAGGTATTGGTTTGTTTTTAGCTTTTTACTTAGATCATACCGTGTTTAGCGCAAATCTTGCTAAAGACGATGATGCCAATGTTCCGGTTTATTTTGCCTTGGTGGGTATTTTTGGCGGCCTAGGCTTATTTGTTTCATATTTAATTGAAAAGAAAGAAGCTGGAGCTAAATAGGTGAAAAAGTAAAAAAAGTACACACTTAACTGAGTGTGTACTTTTTTATGAACCTTAATTTTGTAGTCTTCTCTATGTTATCCTGAGCTGGTATTTTACTTTCTCCATTTAAAGGTTTTGATGAATACATCAATATCCTTTTTTATAAAATTGAGTACGGGTTTTATAGAATCTATTCGAGGCTGTTCGTTAAAATACAAAGCTCCTCTTAGGTAGTTTTTGCTACTATCTGTAAGGTAAAATTGTGCCGAAGAGGCGGTATTTCCTTCAATAGTGTAGTAAATCCCGTACACCTTTTTTTCGGGATAGTAAATAATGCCCTCATCAATGGCGGTGGCTTTTACCGTATGTTTAAAGGCAAAGGTGCGGGCATCTTCGGTAAGCTGGTTGAGTTTTTTGGTTGAGTTTATGGGTAAATAGCTCAGGTGTAGGCGCCCGTTGAATTGGGGAAAAGCTAAATCAATCCAATAAGGTTGTGCATCTGGGCGGGTGTCTGTTTGCACCTGTGCATATACCGGATAATCAAAACTATAGGGCGCATTTTCCCTATAGGTTTGGTATTTTTTCTCTGGAAATTCTATTCTAAAATAGCCCCGAGGTTTAGGCGTATAATTACTTCCACAGGCACTCAAGAGTAGGCCTAAGCCTAAGGTGCTTAGTAGAATTTTGGCGTATTTCATGGCTTAGCTGTTCCAAATTTGCCAAGCTTTTTCTGCTTGTATGTGTAGCATTTCTAAGCCGTTTTTTATGGTAGCTCCTTTTTGTTTCGCCCGTTTTAAAAACTCGGTTTCTGCAGGATTGTATACCAAGTCATACACCAAGTGTTTTTCGCTAAGGTGTTCGTAGGGAATATCTGGGCACTCATTAATATTAGGGAACGTGCCTAGGGGTGTGGTATTAATAATGAGCAAGTGTTCTTTTAAGAGGGCGGCTGTTAAATCGGCATAGCCTAATTGTTTACTACGAGCACGTCTGCAAACAATTTGGTACTCAATATGTAGTTTTTTTAGCACATAGGCTACCGCCCTGGAAGCTCCACCATTTCCTAAAATAAGGGCTTTTTGGTGACGTTTTTGCAACAGCGGGCGCAAGGAGTGCTCAAAACCATAGGCATCGGTGTTATAACCCTCTAAACGAATTTGCGTGGACGATAATTCACCGCTGAAGAAATCTTCTACCGGGTGAGTATTGGCAATTTTTATGCAGTTTACAGCATCAATTTCTTTGGCAGCTTCGTCTAGGCTATCTAGGTAATAAATAACCCCAATTTTATGCGGATGGGTTACGTTTAGTCCACACAAATCGGGGTTATTTTTTATAATTTCAGGGAAGTCGCTAATAGATTCTATCGGAAAAGCTACGTATTCATGATCGCTTAGGCCCTCTTTTTTAAATTTTTCTGTAAAGTAGCCCACGGAAAAGGAGTGTGCTAAGGGATAACCGATAATGCCGTATTTTTTCATCGTACTAAGGGCGAAATTACTTGCCTTGGTCTAAGAAGTGACTAAAGGTATCTCCTCTTAATCCAAGGCGAATGGTTTCTAATGGAATAACCTCTGCCGGTGCAATATTTCCGAGGTTTACATTGGTGCCTATTAATTTAATAAACCATACTTGTTGCGCTTTAATTGGCGCCTCCCAAATAATAGTTTCTTGGGGTATTTGGGTAAGAATCTCGTCTACTAAACCCTCTCTCACCTCTCCAGAATCGCGGTAAATACCCACATTCCCACCTTCACGAGCTTCGGCAATTACTTTCCAAGAACCCGCTTCAATTTCGGCTTTCATGAGGGCAATCCATTTGTATGGGGCAAATATTTTAGCGGCATCTTTCGATCCTACTTCAGAAATAACGGTTACTTGCTCACTAAGTTTACGAATGTATTCACATTTTTCGTCGTGAGGAATGTCCATAGATCCATCCGATACCTCTGCATACTGGATGCCGTATTTATCTAATACTCTGCGATAATCGTCAAATTGGTTGCGAATGGCAAAAGCTTCAAATAATGTTCCGCCAAAATAGGTTGGAATACCAGCGTCTTTATACACCTTGAGTTTCTGCTCTAAGTTGGGCGTTACATAGGAAGTGGCCCAGCCTAGTTTTACAATATCTGTATGCGATCCTGAAACTTCTAAAAAGTCTTCAATTTCACGAATGCTTAAGCCCTTATCCATTACCATGGTTAAACCATTGTTTCTGGGTTTTTGGGTGCGTTCTGGAATGTTATTTAAGGTGTAATTCATGCTGCAAATCTCCAAAAAAAATCTAAATATAAAAGTTGTTGTGTGTGGTTAACGAGTGTATCGGTTAATGATATCGATAATAACCTTATTCTCTTGTAGTTGAGGAAGGTATTCGAAGAGAATATAATGTTTTTCTGGATCGGTGCTTAGGGCAATTTCTAAGAAACCCAGGGCTTCGGCGTATTGTCCATCGGCAAAGAGGTAGGCCACCATGCGATAGTAGAGTTCAGCGGCCTCAGGGTTGGTTTTAATCCCCTCGGCAATTACTTCTATAGCCTCGTTTAACTTTTTTTGTTCAAATAAAATAGACGAATAGTCTAACCAAGCCTCAATGTCTATGGGATTTAGTTCCACCACTTTTTCGTAGGCTCTTTCGGCTTCTTCTAATTGTTTTAGTTTGTATTGCGCATCGGCAATGGCAAACCAAAAATCTGGGTTTTTATCGTCTAGTTCTAGTGCTTTTCTGTAAAAATGCAGTGATTCGAAAAAGCGTTCTTCAAAGTCGAGTGTTACCCCAATACCAAACCAAGCATCTGCTTGCTCGGGGTCCATTTTTACTGCCTTTTTGTAGTATTTACGAGCTTCGTCCATTTGCTCTAGCTTTTCATAGCATTCGCCAATGGCACAGTAGGTATCACCGTTGGGTGGTTCGTACTCAAAGGTTTGTTTGTACACCTCAATGGCTTCGTTGTACCGATCTAAATTTACCAGGGAGTTACCTTTGTTGAAATAGGCCGAAGAGAAATTTTCTTTAATTAAAATGGCATAATCGTAGGCATCAATGGCTTTTTCGAATAGACTTAACTTGTTGTAGGCATTACCTAAGTTGTACCAAGCCGCATATGAATACGGTTCCGTATCAATGTATTGTTTGTAAAACTCAATACACTCTTCTTGTTTATCGAGCACATCGTAGCAAAAGGCTAATTCGTATAAGGCCTCTTGGTTTTCCATATTGTTTTCTAAACAGGCTCTTAAGTAGGTAATGGCCGATTCGTAATTGGCCATATTTTGGTATACGTAGGCGATGTGTAATAATATTTCATCGCGACTTTCTGCCATTTCTAAGGCTTTTTTATAATTTTCTAAGGCTTGGGCATGCTCCTCTAAACCTTCAAAAATGGTACCTCTTAGGGTATAAATATCCGGATCGGATGCCTCTAACATTTCTGCTTTATCTAATGCTACAAAGGCTTTGTTTAGTTGGTTGGTAACTAAAAAAAGTTGGGCTTGTTTTACTAAAAATACCGCAGCAAATGGATGTTGATTTACCGCATAATCTACCACCTGGAGCGCTTTTACAGGGTCGTTTTTCTCGATGTAATAATCGATGATATTTTCAAAGGCTTGCGCATCAAAAAAGTATTGATCCTGATTGCGGATCATTTCTTCGTAGCGTTCTACTGAAAATTTTGGATCTTCATTAAATCCAAATTCAAAATCTTCTTCCATCCTCGTACTTTAATAGGTGCTTATGCAAGAATAAGGTCAATAATCTTGCCAAGCGTAATAATGGGTTCAAAATACCGTAAAATTGTTGTTTTTATAGATTTAGTTTTCCACATCTCCACGCTGTACAATCGGGGCCATTAGGGGGTATAATGGCCTTTTCTCGGAAAAATTGTTCCCTATTAAAAATTTAGTATAATCTCTGTAATTTTTACTTGTCTTGTTTCATAAAAAAACCCTCTACAAAGAGGGTTTTTTAGGGGGTGTACTTACTTAGGGCTTAGTGATTTCTTTCCAAGGTTCTGGATCTGGATCGGGTTTTAATTTGGGAGCTAGGTTAAGCTTACGATAATCGTAATATTGAACTCCTGAGCTTCCGCCTTGACCCGTTAAAACTGGTGCTGGACCTGTTTGTGGTGTTCCATATTTTGGTTTTGGAGCCAAGTCTAGTTTTCTGTAGTCAAAGTACTGAGATCCGGAACTTCCACCTTGACCTGTTAATACTGGCGGTGGGGTGGTTTGTGGACCTAGCACCATGTTGTTTGCTGGTGGGGTACTCGGTGCGAATTCGGTACTTTTTTCACAAGCGCACAGTAACGTAATTCCAACTCCCAAGCATACTGCCGGGGTAATTAGTTTTTTCACTCTTTTCATAACTTGTTGTTTTTAATTTAACACCAAGTTAACACCATTGAAATCTAAAGAAGTTTTAAAGAAAAAAATTCTTATTAATTATAATTATTTGATTTTAATTTACTTAATAAGAAAAAAACTACCTTATTGGGTGGATTGCTTAATGGAGAAAGAGCTTGTATCCACGTCCATGTACGTTTATGATTTCTACTTTTGGGTCTGCTTTAAGATATTTGCGCAGTTTGCTTAAAAACACATCCATGCTTCGGCCGTTGAAGTAATTATCGTCATGCCAAATGGCCAATAGAGCCTCTTCGCGGGTAAGTACTTGGTTTTGCTTTAAGCACAATAGTTTTAATAACTGAGCTTCTTTGGTACTTAAGCG
>JBJTNJ010000085.1:0-6095 GCA_046074005.1 Sphingobacteriaceae bacterium | reverse complement strand
ATTATGTGTGGCATTGGCTTAGCGCCAATTCTCGGCATGGTGTGCATTCACCTTTTGTGTATGCATTGGTAGATGAGGCAATTTATGGAACTCAAAAGCTCGAACAGATAACCTTGCCCGAAAGTTTACAAAAGCAAGCTCCCAAAGTACAAGCCATGCTTCGCAGGGTAGTGCAGGCGCATCGCTCTCCAGTTGATTTTGAAAAGGTGATTGTTATTGATGGGCCCAATACACAGGCCAGCCTGTTAGCTGAGCCCAAGCCCAATGCACTGTTGATTGTATTGGGAATTTACGATAGCCCCGAGCATAAAAAGCAGTGGAAATTGATACAAGCTAATCCGGCAGTAACTGTCACTATCGACCTTTTTTATGTGGGATTGGTGTATTTCAGAGAGGGGCAAGCCAAAGAAGATTTTAAAATCCGCTTTTAAGCGAATAAATCTTTTTCTATACCCTTATATATTGCTATTTTTGGCCAAAATTTGAACCCATGAGCACAACCAGAGGACCTATTTCTCAGTTTATAGAAAAAAACTACCTGCATTTTAATGCCGCAGCCTTACTAGATGCAGCTAAAGGATACGAAACCCATTTAGCCGAGGGTGGTAAAATGATGATTACCCTAGCCGGTGCGATGAGTACCGCCGAGTTGGGAATTTCCCTAGCCGAGATGATTCGTCAGGATAAGGTAGCCATTATTTCTTGTACTGGAGCCAACCTAGAAGAAGATATTATGAATTTAGTGGCACACTCTCACTACAAACGAGTGCCCCACTACCGTGACTTAAGTCCGCAAGACGAATGGGAGTTGTTAGAAAACCATTACAACCGAGTAACCGATACCTGCATTCCGGAAGAGGAAGCTTTTCGCCGTTTGCAGAAACACATTCATAAAGTTTGGAAAGACGCCGAAGATAAAGGCGAACGCTATTTTCCGCACGAATATATGTACCAAATGCTTTTGAGTGGCGATTTGGAGCAGTATTACGAGATAGATCCTAAAAACAGTTGGATGTTGGCTGCTGCTCAAAAAAATATTCCAATTGTAGTGCCCGGTTGGGAAGATTCTACCATGGGGAACATTTTTGCTTCCTATGTAATTAAAAACCAGTTACAAGCTAATACCATGAAAAGTGGAATTGAATACATGGCTTGGTTAGCCGATTGGTATGTAAAAAATTCGGAGGGTAAGGGCGTAGGCTTTTTCCAAATTGGCGGTGGTATTGCCGGAGATTTCCCTATTTGCGTAGTTCCTATGTTGTACCAAGATATGGAAATGGAGAATATCCCTTTTTGGAGTTACTTCTGCCAAATTTCCGATTCTACTACTTCTTATGGCTCGTACTCAGGTGCTGTGCCAAACGAAAAAATTACCTGGGGTAAATTAGATATTCACACCCCGAAATTTATTGTAGAATCGGATGCAACTATTGTTGTGCCCTTAATTTTCGCCTGGATTTTAAAGCAATAAAAATCGAAAGCTAAGTACGCCCAAGTGATGCTTATTTAGAATGATTATAAATTATTTTTAATCGTCATCAAATTGTAAGCCTTGTTTGAATAAATGATACTTTTGCAAACTGAAAATGGGGTTTTCTCTCTTTTCGGCAAGTAGTATAAACGTTAGAATTCACTAATTTAAAGCATAACATACTCAATATGAGAAGCATCTCATTATTTTTTGGCAATGTTGTACGGTCAATTATCCTGTTTGTTGCATTAAGCATTTTAAGCGTTAATGTGGCTTCTGCACAGAGTGCAGCAGAAGGTGCCGCACTATTTAAGCAGAAATGTACCTCGTGCCACGCACTTAATCAGAAAGTGGTTGGTCCGGCACTAAAAGGAATCCTCGATCGTAGAGACGAGGCTTGGTTACTTAAATGGGTAAAAAATTCGCAGGCGGTAATTGCTTCAGGTGATGCCTATGCGAACAAACTTTACAAGGAATACAACCAAGCTGCTATGACGGCTTTCCCTGAGTTGTCAGACAACGATGTTAAAAGCATTTTAGCCTATATTAAAGAAGAGGGAGATAAGCCTGCTGCTCCTGCTGCTGGTGCTACTACTACTGCCGGTGCTTCTCAAAACGAGGAGGTGAGCAGTTTAATGATTGGCGGAATTGTGGTATTAGTTATTATCGCCTTCATGGTGATTTTGGTTTTAAACCGTGTAATTTCTACGCTAGAATCATTGTTTTTAAAGAAACAAGGCATTAAAGTTGAGGAAGAGGTTAAAGTTCCCAAAAACCGTATCGCTCAACTTAAAAAATTAGGCAAAAACAAAAAGGTAGTATTTTTTGTGGTGCTATTTGTTTTGGGAGGCCTAAGTACCGCTGCCTGGATGGGCATGTGGAACACAGGGGTACATACAGGCTACCAGCCGGTACAACCAATTAAATTTTCGCATCAATTGCACGCAGGTGTAAATCAAATAAGTTGTCAATACTGTCACAGCGGTGCGTTTAAATCTAAAAACGCCTCAATACCTTCGCTAAACGTATGTATGAATTGCCATAACTACGTTCAAGCAAGAGAAAAATACAATGGAGGAATTTCTCCGGAAATTGCTAAAATTTACACCGCACTAGATTATAACCCAGATACTAAAGTATATGGTCCTAATCAAAAGCCGGTAGAATGGATCCGTATTCACAATTTACCTGATTTGGCTTACTTTAACCACTCACAGCACGTAAAAGTAGCCGGAATCCAATGCCAAAAATGTCACGGCCCAATCCAAAACATGGATGAAGTATATCAATATGCTCCTTTAACCATGAAATGGTGTATAAATTGCCACAAAGCCACCGAAGTAAACAGTAAAGGCAATGCCTATTACGATAAGTTAATTGCGGCACACGAGCAGTTGAAAAAAGGTGGTAAAATTACCGCCGCCGTATTAGGTGGAATAGAGTGTGGCAAATGCCATTATTAATAGAAGAATTTCAATACAGTTACATATAGCTTAAATGGAAAGCAATAAAAAATACTGGAAAGGTTTAGAAGAACTAAAGCAAACCCCCGAATTTGTTGAACAAAGTAAAAACGAGTTCGCAGAATCATTGCCAATTGAAGAAGTGTTAAGCGAAGCTGGTTTAAGTACCGTTACGCCTCGTAGAGATTTCTTGAAAGCATTAGGTTTTGGGGTAGGTGCAGTTACACTAGCCGCTTGTCAGTCAGCCCCTGTTCACAAATCAATTCCTTACTTGGTAAAACCAGAAGAAATTGTTCCTGGAATTCCTAACTATTATGCATCGAGCTTTAATGGCCACAGCATTTTGGTGAAAACCCGAGAAGGTAGACCTATTAAAGTAGAGGGTAACCCTGCTTGTTTGCTTAGTGGCGGACGCTTAAATGCTCAAGCCCAAGCATCGGTATTAGGTTTATACGA
Organism: Sphingobacteriaceae bacterium; assembly: GCA_046074005.1. Taxonomy (GTDB): domain Bacteria; phylum Bacteroidota; class Bacteroidia; order Sphingobacteriales; family Sphingobacteriaceae; genus JAIPAN01. The sequence continues at coordinate 2,705 of JBJTNJ010000085.1, read as the reverse complement.
TGTTTCTCGTTTGCAAGCACCGGTATTAAATGGTTCTGAAGCCAGCTGGACTCAAGTAGATAGCTTTGTAAAAAGCGAATTGACTAAAGTAAAAGCCAGTGGCAAAAAAATTCGATTGGTTAGCTCAACGGTAAACAGCCCGTCAACAAAAGCAGTAATTACTGAGTTTATAGCTGCCAACCCTACCGCAAAATTAGTGCAGGTTGATGCCGTGTCTTATACCGGTATTATCCAGGCTAACCAAAACAGCTTTGGTAAAGCGGTTGTGCCGCAGTATCAATTTGATAAAGCAGATGTAATTGTAAGTTTCGGTGCCGATTTCTTAGGAACTTGGATTTCACCAGTAGAATTTACTCGTCAATATTCAGCAAACCGTGGGGCAGCATCGTTGAAAAACAAAAAGATGTCACGCCACATTCAGTTTGAAACAGGTATGAGCTTAACCGGTACCAATGCCGATGCTCGTATTGCTATAAAACCGTCTGAAGAAGGTATTGCATTATTAAACTTATACCAAGCTTTGGGTGGTAAAGTTTCAGCTAAGAAATTAGCCAATAATCCTAAAGCAGATAAAGCCATTCAACTAGCTGCCAAAGAACTGGCAAACGCTAAAGGCAAAGCCTTAGTGATTTGTGGTTCTAACGATGTATCTAGCCAAATTATAGTAAATGCCATTAATGCTTTATTAGGCAGTTATGGTACCACAATCAATCTTAATAACCCATCAAACCAGTTTGCCGGAAACGACGCTGAGTTTGTAGCGTTTATTAACGAGATGAAACGTGGCGAAGTGGGTGCGGTATTCTTCTTAAATAGCAACCCTGCTTATAGCTATGTAAATACAAAAGAATTTACCGATGCCTTAACTAAAGTAGGTTTAAGCGTTTCATTTGCCGATCGTGCCGAAGAAACTGCTAGCTTATGTACAGTAATTGCACCGGCTAATCACTATTTAGAATCATGGGGCGATAGTAACCCGGTAGCGGGTTACTATACCTTGGTTCAGCCAACCATTAACCCGGTTTACAATACCCGTATGGCCGAAGAAAGTTTATTAAACTGGTCGGGAAGTGCGGTTACTGAATACTACCAATTTGTGCGTAACAATTGGGAGAAAACAGTGTTAAGCGGTAGTGCTAAATCTTGGGACGATGTATTGCAAACAGGGTTTGTAACTACTGGTTTGGCAACTGCTAGCCCGGTATCGTTTAATTTAGATGTTACTACTGTTGCGGCTACTATTATTGCAGAAAGCGCTAAACTAGCTGCTGCTAATAATGGAGTAGAACTTCAAGTATATCAGAATGTAGCTATAGGCGATGGCCAAGTTGCCAATAACCCATGGTTACAAGAATTGCCAGATCCGGTTTCTAAAGTAACGTGGGATAATTACGTAGCCATTGCTCCTAAATATGCTGAGAAATTAAATCTTTCTGAGTTTGATGTAGTAGAGGTTAAAACTGCTAGTTATAGCGTAACCCTTCCGGTATTAATTCAGCCAGGTCAGGCTAATGGAACCATTTCTATTGCCTTAGGTTATGGCCGTACCAAAGCGGGTCAAGCAGCTACAGAGGTAGGTAAAAATGCATATCCGTTCTTAACGTTTGAAAACGGAACGTTCCAAACAGCTACCGTTGCTAGCATTAGCAAAGTAGGAGGAACCTATACTTTAGCACAAACACAAACACACCATTCTTTTGAAGGTCGCAATATTATTCGCGAAACCACTTTAAAAGAATACTTACAAGATCCATATGCAGGTAGCGGTAACGGTGCCGGTAAAAAACACGAATCGGTAGATTTGTGGGATAAATACGAAAAACCAGGCAATAACTGGGTAATGGCCATCGATTTAAATGCATGTACCGGTTGTGGTGCTTGTATTGTAGCGTGTAGCGCCGAAAATAACGTGCCGGTAGTAGGTCGTGATGAGGTTCGCCGTCGTCGTGAAATGCACTGGATCCGTATCGATCGTTACTATAGCTACAACGAAAATGGTACCTCTGTTACCGAAGAAAACGAAATTGCCAAACTAGAAAACTTGGACGATGTATCAGTGGTTCACCAACCAATGATGTGTCAACACTGCGACCATGCTCCTTGTGAAACGGTATGTCCGGTATTGGCAACAGTTCACTCGTCTGACGGCTTAAACCACATGGCTTATAACCGTTGTGTGGGTACTCGTTATTGTGCAAACAACTGTCCGTACAAAGTACGTCGTTTCAACTGGTTTAACTACTGGAACGATTCTCGTTTCGATAATTTCCTGAACAACGAATACACGCAATTGGTATTGAATCCGGATGTAACTACCCGTTCTCGTGGTGTTATGGAGAAATGCTCTATGTGTATTCAGCGTATCCAGGCTGGTAAACTGCAGGCTAAAATCGAGAAACGCCCATTGAAAGATGGCGATATCAAAACGGCTTGTCAGCAAACTTGTCCGGCTAATGCCATCATCTTCGGCGACGGTAACGATCCGAACTCTGAAGTTTCAAAAGCATTGAAGAGCGAGCGTACTTACTATGTACTGGAAGAATTGAACGTTCAGCCAGGTGTAGGTTACCAGGTAAAAGTTAGAAACGCGTAAGCGAACACATAAAAATTTCATAGAAAGCAATAAAACTATGTCATCTCATCACGAATCAATACTCAGAGAACCATTAATTACCGGCGAAAACACTACTCCTCCTCCCCCCCCC
>JBJTNJ010000084.1:0-2469 GCA_046074005.1 Sphingobacteriaceae bacterium | reverse complement strand
CGTTTATCACATTCGCTCATAAAAGGCATAATCGAATATTTAGAAGAGGATGTAGAAGAAGCCCGCCAACAATACGCCAAACCACTCGAAGTAATTGAAGGTCCATTAATGGCCGGCATGAATACCGTAGGCGATTTATTCGGCGCCGGAAAAATGTTTTTGCCCCAAGTAGTAAAATCGGCACGGGTAATGAAAAAAGCTGTAGCCTATTTACAACCCTATTTAGAAGCAGAAAAAACATCGGTACAAACTACGGCTGGTAAGGTTTTGTTAGCCACCGTAAAAGGCGATGTGCACGATATTGGCAAAAACATTGTAGGCGTAGTACTGGCTTGCAACAATTTCGAGGTGGTAGATCTCGGTGTTATGGTGCCTACCCAAGAAATTATTCGTCGGGCTAAAGAAGAAAAAGCAGATATTATTGGCTTAAGCGGACTCATTACCCCTTCGCTAGACGAGATGGTACACGTGGCCAAAGAACTAGAACGAGAGGGCCTACGCACTCCACTCATTATTGGCGGAGCAACCACCTCCCGCATTCATACGGCAGTAAAAATTGCGCCGAATTATTCGGGAGCTAGTGTACATGTACTCGATGCTTCACGAAGTGTAGGCGTATGCAGCAATCTATTAAACAGCAACAATAAAGACACCTATATTGCCCAACTTAAAGCAGAGTATGCGCAGAGCAGAGATGCCCATTTACAAAAACAGCTCGAAAAGCCATACACCTCACTAGCAGAAAGCAGAGCACAAAACTTTCAACTCAATTGGAAAGAATATAACCCTGTAAAACCTAGCTTTTTTGGCACCAAAGTATTTGAAAATTTTGATTTAGAAGAACTCGTGCCCTATATCGATTGGACTCCCTTTTTCCATACTTGGGAATTAAGAGGGGCCTATCCGAGAATTTTAAACGATGAAGTAGTGGGCACCGAAGCCACCAACTTATTTGCCGATGCACAAAAATTATTGAAACGCATTGTAGCAGAAAAACGTTTCACCGCCAAAGGGGTCATTGGATTTTGGGAAGCTAATTCTGCGGGAGACGATGTGGCTTTAGGAGACGGCACAAAACTCCACTTTTTGCGTCAACAAGCAGAAAAACCAGCCGGTGAACCCTACTATTGTTTAGCTGATTTTATTGCGCCAACTACAAGCGGGAAAACCGATTACATTGGCGCTTTCGCAGTCAGTACCGGTTTTGGCTGCGACCAGTTGGCCCAAGAGTTTGAGGCTCAACAAGACGACTACCACAGCATTATGACCAAAGCCCTAGCCGACCGCTTGGCCGAGGCCTTTGCAGAAAAAATGCACGAACTGGTACGCATACACTATTGGGGCTATGCCGCTAACGAAAAATTAGATAAAGAAGCCTTAATTAAAGAAAAATACCAAGGCATACGCCCGGCTCCGGGATATCCCGCTTGCCCCGATCATACCGAAAAAAGAACATTGTTTACTTTGTTGGAAGCGGAGAAAAATACCGGCATTACACTTACCGAAAGCCTAGCCATGTATCCAACAGCAGCGGTAAGTGGCTATTATTTTGCCCATCCGCAGGCCCGTTACTTTGGTCTTGGGAAAATAACTAATGAGCAAGTGACTGATTACGCTCAACGAAAACAATGTAGCATAGAAGAAACCGAAAAATGGCTAAGCCCAAATTTAGCTTACTAAAAGAGTTGTGGGTTGTATGTTTTAAGTTATAGGGGCTAAAACAATATAAATTAAAGTTTAGGGTTAATGCTTTCAAAGCAAAAACCATGGACACGAACTACAAAAAATACACAGAATTAGAACTTTGGGCAGAGGCTCGAAAATTGGTGACAACTATTTATGAGCTAACTAAATTATTCCCAAAAGAAGAACAATTTGGATTAATAAATCAGATGAGAAGATGTGCTGTTTCCATCCCTTCAAATATTGCCGAGGGGTGTGGCAGAAATCATAAAAAAGATAGCCTTCAATTTTTATTTATTGCAAGAGGCTCTGTATTTGAATTATAAACACAATTATATTTAAGTAATGATTTGGGATTTTTGAATGGGAATCAATTAATAGAGAGCCTAGGCCAACTGGAAACCGTCAGGAAACTACTTCACGGTTTTATAAGATACTATAACCAAACCTAAAACCCACAACACAAAACCTAGCACACAATTAATGAAGATTACCGAACATATTAAAAATGCCAAAGGCAAAACCTTATTTTCCTTCGAATTATTACCCCCGGTAAAAGGAAATAGTATTAAAGGAATTTACGATGCCATTGATCCGCTCATGGAGTTTAAGCCCCCCTTTATTGATGTAACATACCACCGCGAAGATTATATTTACAAAGAGCGTGAAGATGGGCTATTGGAGAAAGTTTCGTACCGAAAACGCCCGGGCACCGTGGCCATTTGTGCAGCCATTATGAACCGCTATAAAGTAGACGCCGTACCGCACTTAATTTGTGGTGGTTTT
>JBJTNJ010000083.1:0-12722 GCA_046074005.1 Sphingobacteriaceae bacterium | reverse complement strand
GACTTGTTTTAACGAAAGCATGGGGCCTTCAAAGGTGGCCATACCGTAGGCAGTAATACCTACGACCATAAATTTAAGGATAGGTTCCTCACGCACCTTATCCCAAGCACCACGCAAGGTTAGCAAGCCATTAATCATACCACCCCAACTTGGAGCAATGAGCATAATGGAGAAGGCTACTCCTAAAGATTGCGCCCAGCCCGGTAAAGAGGTGTATAATAAATGGTGAGGGCCTGCCCAGATATAAATAAATATAAGCGACCAAAAGTGTAGGATACTTAATTTATAAGAATAAACCGGTCGGTTAGCCATTTTAGGCAAGAAATAATACATTAAACCCAAGAATGGAGTGGTTAAGAAAAAGGCTACGGCATTGTGTCCGTACCACCACTGCACCAAGGCATCTTGTACACCGGCATATAAATAATAGCTTTTGAAGAAAGAAATAGGCAATTCGAATGAATTGACAATATGCAATACCGCAACCGTTACAAACGTAGCAATGTAGAACCAAATGGCTACGTACATATGGCGTTCTCTACGTTTAATAATGGTACCAAACATATTAATACCAAAAACTACCCAAATAAGGGTAATGGCAATATCAATTGGCCATTCTAGTTCGGCTTACTCGTGCGATGTAGTCATTCCTAAAGGAAGCGTAATGGCAGCTGCTATAATAATAAGCTGCCAGCCCCAAAAGTGAATTTTACTGAGAGTATCGCTAAACATACGGGCTTTTAGCAAGCGCTGTAGCGAATAGTATACCCCCATAAAAATGGCATTACCCACAAAGGCGAAAATAACAGCATTGGTGTGTAAGGGTCTAATTCTACCAAACGTGGTGTACTGGTTGCCAAGATTCATGGCTGGTTTAAATAATTGCATGGCAATTAATAAGCCTACTGTCATACCCACAATGCCCCATATAACGGTGGCTATTCCAAAATTGCGGACTATTTTGTTGTCGTAACTAAATTTTTCCAATTGCATACAAGGATTATAAATGGTTTATGGTACAATAATAATAGGTAAGCACTTAGTATTATTTGATAAAAGTTGCTTGAAAAATTGATTTTCGTCACTTTCTAGGATTTTCATCTTCTGGCATATCTTCATCAAATAAGATGCGCATGGCCGGAGTTTGCATATCGTCGTTTTGCCCTGTTCTCATGGCCCAAAAAAAGGCAGCCAAAAAAAACAATGCTAACACAATACTGCAGCCTATTAAAAAGTATAAAATGGTCATCTTAGCTTATTTTTTAGAGCAAAATATCTAGTGGCTACCGAGGTAAACGTAATAATGGTTATGGTGCTAATGGGCATTAACACTGCTGCTGTTAATGGCGAAAGCGTGCCTTGAACTGCAAAATACAAACCAATTAGGTTGTAAAAAATGGCAATAGCAAAACTATATTTAATTGTGCTTATGGCATTTTTTGCTTGTGCTATAAACTGGGGCATTTTTTGCAGTGATTCTCCGGCCAGAATTGCATCACAAGCGGGGCTAAAATTGTTAATATCGTCGCTCACGGCAACTCCTAAATCGCTAGCTCTTAATGCTGCGGCATCATTTAACCCATCACCCAGCATCATTACCCTTTCACCACTAAGACGTAATTCATGAATGTACTGCTGCTTATCGTGTGGCTGTTGTTTAAATTTTAGGGGACTTTTCGGCGGAAATATACCACTCAACTCAGCCGCATCTTTATCATTATCTCCAGAAATTAAATGAAGGCTAAAACTGGTTCGCAAGGTTTTTAGTAGGGCTCTTAAATTTTCTCTCCACTCCTGTTGTAGTTTAAAATAGCCTTTATAAACTCCATTTATTTGCACATGTACGGTACTAGAATCTTCTTGCACTAAATTATCTGAAGATATCCACGTGCTACTACCTAATTTAATATCATCGCCTAAAACACCACCGGAAATGCCTTTACCTACTACTTCTTGAAACGATTGAACGGATTCGAACTGTGATGTTTTTAAGAACTTGATAATTTCTCTGCTTAAAGGGTGTAGGGAGTTACGGGCCAAAGAGGCAACTTGTACTTTTTCGGTTTCGCTAAGTGCACCATTGAAGGTTAAATTAGCGGCTTTGGGTGAGGTAATTGTACCCGTTTTATCAAATACAATGCTTTGTATTTTGGCCAATTGTTCCACTACATCGGTATTTTTTAGGTAAAAATTATGACGATCAAATAAGCCTAAAACCGCCGAAAGGGTAAATGGGGTACTTAATGCCAATACGCAGGGGCAAGCTACGATGATAACTGCTGTAAAGGCTGCCCAAGCTCTTCCCGTATTTCCAGCAAAAAGCCAATAGGTCATAGCGCCAAAAGCCAAGGAAAAAACCACTACACTAAAATAGCGGGCAATGCTATCGTTAAAGTTTTGCATTTTATTTTCCGTTTTCTCAGCGTTCTCGTTGTTCCATAAACGAGTTAAATAGCTTTGCGCAACTGGTTTTATAACTTCTAACTCGAGGGCTTCGCCTAATTGGCGTCCACCGGCATAAATCACTTCTCCTAACACTTTGCTTACGGGCTTTACTTCACCGGTTACAAAACTGAAATCGAAATGTCCCTCTCCTTTCATTAAAATAGCATCGGCAGGTAAAATTTCTTGGTTACGCAGCACAATCCTATCGCCAATGGCTAATTTTTCAATCGCTACGGGCTTTTGTGCTCCTTCTACCAACAAGGTAACTGCCACCGGAAAATACGAACGGTAATCACGCTCAAAAGAGAGGTGGTAATAGGTACGCTGCTTTAGCCAACGACCCAATAAGAGTAAAAAAACCAATCCACTCAGGGTATCGGCAAAGCCTGGCCCTGATTGCGTAAGTACCTCGAAGCTAGTTCTGAGAAAGAGTACCGCAATAATTAGTGCCAAAGGAGCATCTAAGTTTACGTTTTTGTTTTTTAAACCAGCATAGGCCGAGGTAAAGAAATCCCAACCACAATAAAAGGTTACCGGAATGGAAAAAGCTAAATTAAGCCAACCAAACAAGTATTTAAATTGTTGCTCGAAGCTGGATAAACCAAAATATGCGGGAAAACTAAACAACATAACGTTACCCATTATAAAACCGGCAACGGCAATTTTTTTTATTAAAACTCTATTAACCGAGTTTTTTTTCTCTTTCACTACATCTTGTAAGCTAATTAAGGGCTCGTAGCTTAAAGAAACTAGCAGCTCTACTAATTGGCGTAATGATAAGTTTTGGTGTATAAAGGTAATGTTGACTTCTTTTTTTAGAAAATCGATACGAGAACTTAATACAGCTTGATTGAGTTTGTGCAAATGTTCTAACAACCAAATGCAAGAACTGCAATGAATTGCCGGAATATAAAAGGTAACAGAGGTGCGTTCTTGGTCGGTATAATCAATTAGCTGAGAAACGATACTTGGTTCATCTAAATACTCGTAATGAGATGAAAATACCTTTTGCCGCTGCCCAGGATTAGAATTGTACTTGTAATAATTACAAAGGTTATTGGTAGAAAGAATTTGATACACACTTTTACAACCGGCGCAACAAAACTGCTTATCATCCACCACATGTTCATTATCTATGCATTCATTTCCGCAATGATAACAAGTGCTTAGGATAAGTGTATCAGATTGTTTCATACTACAAAAGTGGAAAAGAATCCTTTCAATTTTAATGATTATCCTTAAGGCTGAGTGTGATGTAAATCACCCTTTAGAAATTAATTTTCTAGATATAAAGATGTACCTGCAGATAATTCTACCTCATAAACCTGCAATTCAATTTTAAATTTATTTTTATAAGCCTCTGATATTCGTTTTACAAAATCTTTTTGGGCCGAACGTTTAATTAAATTGATGGAACAACCCCCAAAACCGCCTCCCATCATACGGGCACCCAATACCTCGGGTATATTTTGAGTTTGAGCTACCAAGAAATCTAATTCATCACAGCTTACCTCATAGTCTGCTGAAAGCCCCATATGCGTTTCATACATTAATTGCCCGAGCGTTTCAAATCTATTGGCAGCCAATGCTTCTACCGCTTTCTCTACCCGATGGATTTCTTTTACCACAAAAGAGCAACGCTTATATAAAAGTTCGCCTAAACTGTCCTTTACAGCATTTACCTGCTCAATGGTGCAATCTCTAAAAGTTTTCACCTCTGGAAATGCTTGTTGTATACATTTCAAACCAGCTTCTACCTCTTCTCTTCGGGTATTGTAGCCCGATGTCAAGTGGGTATGTTTCACTTTGCTATCTAACAAAACCAAGCAATAATCGCTTAGGTTGGCGGGGTAATACTCATAAGCCAGCGTCGTGCAATCTAACTTAATTACTTGATTTTGCTTTCCGAAAACACTTGCAAACTGGTCCATAATGCCACATTTTACACCCACAAAGGTATGTTCTGCAGTTTGACCTAACTTGGCTAATTGTTCTTTACTAAGATCTAATTCAAATAAGGTATTTAATGCAAAAGCAACTCCACATTCCACGGCCGCCGAGGAGGATAAGCCTGAACCCATAGGAATGGTACTACTAAATACCAAATTAAACCCCTTTAATTGATTTTTCAAGGGTGCTACCACGCCCAAAATGTAATTCACCCACATATCGGCCACGGGGCTCAATGGTTCGGCTAGGTTAAATTCGTAGCTTTTATCTAAATCGAGCGCCCGTAAGCTACAGTAGCTAGTGCCACTCTCAGCAACAGCAAAACACACGTATTTATTAATGGCTGCGGGTAACACAAAACCATCATTATAATCTACATGCTCTCCAATGATATTAATTCGGCCGGGAGATAAAATAGTATAGCTTGGTTCGCTTTTAAAAGCTTTTCGAAAAGCTAAATCTACTTTTTCGGTTAATTCACTCATCTATTTTTTATGTTTTTTGATGGTATAAAGTATGTTTCAGTTTTATAAATATCTAAAAAAGGAGTCGAATTTAAGCGGGAAAAAACCATTACTTATCCACAACCTGAACCTTGGTTTTTAGAGCGAATACCATTACACAAACACGTAACGTTAGATTGAGAAATTATGAATAAAAAAGGGATTACCTGCAATAGGTGCAAGTGCAAAATGGATAGGGGTATTTTTTATACACGCATGAGCGCCCACCCCGACACCTTTTTTTATACCGTTTGGATGAAGGGAAGTGATATTGATGATTATATTCAAAAGCTGAGAGATCGAGACTCTCCTCAATATCGCCTAACATCTTACCGCTGCCCTAGGTGCGGCTTAATAGAATATTATGCAAATGAGGAACCCGAAAAATGGAAGTCTTAAATTTTTGTCTGAATTACTTTCCGATACAGAATTTAGAAAAGATGTTTTCTAACAAATCATCGGTAGTAACTAGCCCAGTAATTTCACCTAAATAGTGCAAGGCTTGCTTAATATCGCTAGAAATAAAATCGGAAGTAACTGAGCTATCGAGATTATGTAACACAGTGGTAAGGGAACTCTCCGTTTTTTGCAAAGCCTCTAAATGGCGGGTATTACTAATTAAGACCTCGTCGGCTGCAATATTATGTAGCTGTATTTTTTCTAATATAGCTGTTTTTAGATCTTCAATGCCTATTTTTTCTTTAGCAGAAATACGCAAGAACAAATTGTTTTCCAGGGCTTTTTCTTGAGTTTCTGTTAGCACATCCGCTTTGTTTAATAGGATTAGATACGGAATAGTAGCCGCTTCTAAACCAGCTAATTGCTCTTCAATAGCTTGTTTAGACTGATCTGGACTCACCAAATATAAAATCAATTTGGCTTGTTTCATTTTTTCGTGGGTACGCTCCACCCCTATGGCCTCAATAGTGTCTTGGGTTACTCGTATGCCAGCGGTATCTATAAATCGGAACACAATGCCATTAATGGTTAATTCATCCTCAATGGTATCACGAGTAGTACCGGCAATTTCAGATACAATGGCACGTTCTTCGTTCAACAAAGCGTTTAGTAAGGTTGATTTACCCACGTTTGGCTGGCCGGCAATAACTACCGGAACCCCCGTTTTAAGCACATTTCCTTGCTCAAAAGATTGGATGAGTTTATGTAAAATGGCATTAATCTTTAAAATCAGTGCTTTCAAATCGGCTCTATTGGCAAATTCTACATCTTCCTCGGCAAAATCGAGCTCTAGCTCAATCATGGAGGCAAAGTGAATGAGTTCTTCACGAAGCTGTTGCAATTGAGTAGAAAACCCACCACGCATTTGCTGCATAGCCAATTGGTGTGAAGCCTGAGAATCAGAGGCTATTAAATCGGCTACGGCTTCTGCCTGCGATAAGTCTAACTGGCCGTTTAGAAATGCTCTCAATGTAAATTCGCCTGCTTTTGCAGCCCTTGCCCCTTTACTAATGAGTAGCCTGATTATTTTTTGAATAATGTAAGCCGAACCGTGGGTAGAAATTTCTACCACATGTTCTCTAGTATAAGAATGTGGGCCAATAAAAAGCGATACCAACACCTCGTCTATAACTTGTTCTCCATCTCTAATAGTTCCGAAATGGATGGTGTGCGAAGCTTGTTTGCTTAAATCTTTGCCTTTAAATACTTGCTGAGTAATGCTAATTGCTTCGGGTCCCGACAAGCGAATAACGCCAATGGCACCACTACCACTCGGAGTGGCTAAAGCTACAATAGTATCGTCTTGCTGAAACATGGTGCAAATATACCGCTTATTATGCAGGCTTTAAAAGGCTTCTTCTACTCCTAGACCAAATAAGGCAAAATCATATTTTACCGGATCTTGCGCATCAAAGGTTTTAAGCCGTTCGGTAAGTTCTACCGCGGTGAGCCAATCTAGATTTTTACGTTCTATGAGGCCAAGCTTTCGGGCAACTCGTTCTACATGCACATCAATGGGGCAAACTAATTGGCTTGGTTTAATATTTTTCCACAGTCCAAAATCAACGCCTCGGGCATCGTCTCTAACCATCCAACGTAAAAACATATTAATGCGCTTGCAGGCCGATTTTTGACTAGGAGCCGAAATATGTTTTTGCGTTCGGGTCGGATAATCGGGCATAAAGGAAAAGAAATTTGCACGAAACCGATTGAGCATTTGTTCCATTGTTTGACCTTCGCTAGTAAAAAATGCCGATTCTAAACTTTGATGTTGCTGGTAATGCTGCTTAAAAAATTCAATAAAATATAAGGTATCGGTGGCATTAAAGGTGCGGTGTTTAAAGCCCAAGAGCCGCTTTAAATCCGAATCTTGGTGATGATAAATAAAATCGTAAGGGCTACCATCTAGTAACTGAATAAGCTCACGACATTTATTAATAATAGTTTTACGTTGACCCCAAGCCAATACGGCGGCCCAAAATCCCATAATTTCAATATCTTGTTTCTGGCTAAACAAGTGCGGAATGCTAATGGGATCGTGCGCTATAAAGTCTTTTTGATTGTATTGTTCCACCTTCTGATCTAAAAAAACACGAAGATCATCTGGGCTGGCAAACATTAAATACGGGCTAAAGCTTGTTCTAAATCGGCTAAAATATCTTCGGCATCTTCTACCCCAACGCTTAAACGCAATAATGTATCGGTTACCCCGGCTTTGTCGCGTTCTGCTTTTGGTATAGAGGCATGGGTCATAGTTGCCGGATGGTTTATTAGCGACTCTACTCCACCTAAAGATTCGGCTAGAGAAAATACTTTAAAAGAAGAAGCCAATTTAAAGGTCGATTCTAAAGTGGCTCCTTTGGTGCTGAAAGAGATCATTCCCCCAAAATCACGCATTTGTTTTTTAGCTATTTCGTAATTAGGATGATCGGTAAAACCTGGCCAATACACCACCTCTACTTTGGGGTGATTTTTCAAATATTCGGCTACTTTACGGCCATTTTCGCAGTGGGCTTTCATACGTAAATGCAGGGTTTTTAAGCCTCTTAACACCAAAAAGCTATCCATTGGCCCCGGTACGGCTCCGCAAGAATTTTGAATAAAGGCTAATTTATCAAACAAATCTTGACGATTGGTAAGCAGGGCTCCCATAATCACATCAGAATGTCCGCCCAAATATTTGGTGGCAGAGTGCATCACGATATCGGCACCCAAATCAATCGGGTTTTGTAAATATGGAGAGGCAAAAGTGTTATCTACCACCAACAGCAGGTTATTTGCTTTAGCAATGGCTGCTGCGGCGGCAATATCTACAATACGCATCGTTGGATTGGTTGGTGTTTCAATCCAAATCAACCTGGTATTTTCGGTTATATGGTTTGCAATGTTTGCGGCATCGTCTAAATCAATAAAGTTAAATTTAATGCCGTACTGAGCAAATATTTGGGTAAACATGCGGTAAGACCCGCCGTATAAATCGTTTCCAGTAATTACTTCGTCGCCTGGCTTAAGCAATTTCATTACGGTATCGGTGGCACCCATGCCGCTCGAAAATGCTAAACCGAATTGCGCATTTTCTAAGGCAGCTAAACAATCTTCTAAGGCTTTTCTTGTGGGATTTTTTCCACGAGCATAGGCATATCCTTTATGACTACCCGGCGATTCTTGCCAATAAGTGGACGTTTGAAAAATAGGAGTCATTATGGCTCCGGTAGTTGGATCTGGCTCTTGGCCGGCGTGTATGGCTTTGGTTCCGAATTTCATAGCTGTAATTTGCTATCAAAAGTAGAATTAAAAGGTCAATATCTAAAAAAAATAATAGGTGGTTAAACCTTTATTGTTTAACTTCATCATACTAAGAAACCTACACACAAGAACATATGAAAAAGAACCTATACTCCTACGTAATGATAGCCGGCATTGCTACCTTAAGTTTTGTATCGTCGTGTAAGAAAACAGAAGAGATTACTATAGCCGATGCTGACACCATACTAGAAAGCGCTCAAGATGACGAAACAGTTTCAGATACTTTTAGCGATTTATTTTTAATTACTTCACAAGATGTAAGTTTATTTGATGTTCCAGTAAATAATGCTTCTCCGGGTATGGTTACCTCCTCAACTACCCCTTCTACTTGGTTAATACCCAATACTACCTGCAGAACTGTAACAGTAGCACCAAGTGGGAACGTTTTCCCTAAAACCGTAACTATTGATTATGGAACTGGTTGCGACGAAGGTGGCACCGTAAAAAAAGGCAAGATATAGCTGTATTTAGTGGTCGTTTTAAACAAGCAGGAACTACCATCAACATTACTTTTGATAATTTTTACATCAATGGCGATAAAATTGAAGGTACCAAATCAATTGTAAACAATGGGCCGAATGCGGCTGGTAATTACACCTTTACATTAACTATAAACCACACTCGTATTCATGCAGCTGGCGGAACTTCTACCTTAACCACCGTAAAAACAATTACTTGGATTGAAAATTCGAACACCAGCCCTACCGATGATGTATTTTCTATTAGAGGTAGTTTAAGTGCTACCGATTCTAGAGGTAGAACCTATTCATACACCACCACTGAGCCCTTAATTAAAAAAGTAGCCTGTGTGTACATTAGCTCTGGCAGATTATTAATTAACATTACCGGGCGCCCTCAACTTACCTTAGATTTCGGTAATGGTGATTGCGACAATAAAGCAACCATTAGTGCTAATGGAAAAACAAAAGAAATTACCTTAAGAAAGTAATAATTAAGAATTCTAGACTAAAAAGCCCTTAGCAATTGCCAAGGGCTTTTTTTATTAGATATGGCTAGTACTTTGTGGGCCTTGATTAAACAATAAATCAAGTACACTTAAATTTTTTATAAAGCCGTTTCGGTCTTCGAATACCTGATAATAGGTCTTCGGACTAAATAAAGATTCTTTTTTAGGATGAATGGCCGTTCTAAAATCTACCGCTGTTTCAATACTTTGATAGTCGCTTGTGGGCGAAAAGGAAACATTTAGCTTTAACATACGGATTAGTAAGGTCAATAATTCTTGATTATAATCTACCAGGTAATCCCACTTTTTTTCATAATAATGTGCAAAATCATCTTCATAAAACTCAAAGAAGGCCGAACTGCGGTAACTCGTTTGCAAACTCATCCAATGAATGCGTTGCCAATTAAACTCATAGCTAATGCGAATATCTTTCATAGGCCGATGCACCTTAGCACCTTTTTCTACGGGCACAATAAGATCTAATTTGCCATTAGGAGAATGTATAGAAGCCCTATTTCTGTAGGTTTGTTTCGGAAAATGTTCGTGCATTTCCAGCAACACATCACCTTGAATCTGTTTCAATGCCGTGAAATAATCCACAGGTGGCAGATAAAATAGCGGGAATATGGTGGCTTTATGCATGTGAAATTTTATGTTTGTAGGTATTTTGTTCAAAACTAAACATTAGAACACGATTAGACAATTTATATAATACCTACATGACCCTAAACCCTCTATTCTGGATTATTTACGGATTGTTATATTTAATCTCTTTAGTGCCATTTTGGCTACTATATCTCTTATCTGATGGGGTTTTTTACTTCTTGTATTATGTAATTGGCTACCGTAAGCAGGTTGTTAGAGATAATTTACGCCGCTCTTTCCCTAACAAAACTGAGCAAGAACAATTAGAGATAGAAAAAACCTATTTCCGTTTCTTAAGCGACAATTTATTAGAAAGTGTAAAATTGCTCAGTATGAGAAAAAAGAGCATTCAAAAACGCTTTAGCTTAAAAAATCCGGAACTTATTACCCAATTTACTGATAAAGATCAATCTATTTTATTGGCTATGAGCCATTATGCAAATTGGGAATGGGCGGCACCAGGATTAACTTCTGCACTAAATGTAAAAACCATTATAGTATACAAACCTTTAACCAATACTAGCGTAGAAAAAATAATAAACGGCATTAGAAGCCAATACGGAGCCATCATGGTACCTATGAAACAAACCATTCGTACCATATTAGAACATCAGGGAGAAACCACCATGAGTATTTTGGTAAGCGATCAAACCCCTTCGGCCAGAGATAACATGCACTTTGTAGATTTCTTAAATCAACCTACTGCTGTATTTCAGGGCCTAGAAAAAATAGCTAAACTCACCAAGAGTCCCGTAGTGTACATGAATGTGGTTCGGGTAAAAAGAGGATATTATGAAGCTGTATTTACACTTTTAGAAGATAAGCCTCTTAGCACTGCCGACAATGAAATTACCGAAAAATACAATAAAGAATTAGAAAACATTATTTTGGCTGATCCTGCATATTGGCTATGGTCGCACAAACGCTGGAAACATCAACCTAAACACTCATGAGTGCTAAAAAAAATCCATCGGTAGCGGTTGTTATTCTAAATTGGAATGGGCAACAACATTTAGCTAAGTTCTTACCATCGGTACTAGCCAGCACCTACCCCAATCTTTCTATTATTGTTGGCGATAACGCCTCTACAGACACTTCGGTGGCTTGGCTTCAGAAAGAATATCCTCAAATACAGGTTATAAAAAACGATAAAAACTATGGATTTGCCGGTGGCTACAATCATATTTTAGCTCGTGTAGATGCCGACTATTTTGTACTCTTAAATTCGGATGTAGAGGTTACACCTAATTGGATTGAGCCGGTAATAAACTTGTTAGAAAGCAAACCTAATGCCGCTGCTGCACAACCTAAAATTTTAAGCCATACCGATAAAACAAGCTTTGAGTATGCAGGAGCAGCCGGTGGCTTTATCGATTTTTTAGGGTATCCTTTTTGCCGAGGACGTATTTTTGACACCCTAGAAAAAGATGAGGGACAGTACGAAAATGCAGGTGAAATTTTCTGGGCTAGCGGAGCAGCGCTCTTTATTAAAAAAGAAGCTTGGTTGCAAGCAAGCGGTTTTGACGAAAGCCTGTTTGCACACATGGAAGAAATTGATTTATGCTGGCGATTGAAACGCCTGGGCAGGCAAATTTGGTACTGCCCTCAAGCTAGTGTATACCATGTTGGTGGTGGCACTTTAGCTGCAGAAAGCCCACAGAAAACCTTTCTGAACTTTCGCAACAACCTCTTAATGCTCTATAAAAACCTGCCAAAATACAAAGGGTTAGCCGTTATAGTCCTCCGCTTTTTCTTAGACTTTATTAGTTTACTTAAATTCTTAGTTGATAAAAAGAAGGCAAATGCCTGGGCCATTAGCCGTGCGCATGTAGATTTTTTAAAACGAATTTGGAAAAAAGAAGTAAAAAAAGCAGAACTATCCGGCAATTTTAATAGCGTGGGTTTATTTCCACGAAGCATTGTTTGGCAATACTTTGTGCGCAAACAAAAAACGTATACGCAATTATAAAAAGCTATCTAGAGCTAACTTGTAACTAGCTAGGCCAAAGCCACTAATTACACCTTTGCAATTTTTAGCCATCAACGAAACGTGGCGATACTCTTCACGAGCATATACGTTTGAGATATGCACCTCAATAACTGGCGATTTTATGCCAGCAATAGCATCGGCAATAGCCACCGAAGTATGCGTATACCCACCGGCATTAAAAATAATTCCATCGGCAACAAAGCCAATTTCGTGTAATTTATTAATTAATTCACCCTCCACATTACTTTGGTAATAAGTTAAATTTACGGCGGGGTATTGTGTTTTTAAGTCCTCAAAAAACGACTCAAATCCCTGTTCGCCATAAATAGATTTCTCTCTAATGCCAAGTAAGTTTAAATTTGGTCCGTTGATGATGTAGATATTCATTACTCAAACTTAAACTTTTAAATCGAAAAAGGTGCAGTGGGCGTCAATAATTAAAGGATTTCAAGCGTAT
>JBJTNJ010000082.1:0-6278 GCA_046074005.1 Sphingobacteriaceae bacterium | reverse complement strand
CATAATTACCAAAAAACAACCAGGTTGGTATTTGCACTGGGTTTAAAATACCGAGGAGAATTCCATAAAACACGCTGCTACCTCGTTTAATATCCTCTTTAGCTTTAGGCAAGCTGTTTCTCCGTGCCCATGTAATCGTACCCATGGTTAAAACATCAACATCATAAAGGCATCGGTAAGGGTGCCTATTCTTATATGATGCACCGAAAAATTTAGGCTCACATCGCTCGACATCCAGCGGGCAAAACGCATCATACCGAACGTAAAAAACACTTCTACACAAGAAAAAGCCAAAATAAAATTCCAGGCTTGTTTAATACCCTTGTTTACAGTTATTTGGGCCACCGAAAGGTTTATATTGCCGGGAGGAACATAGCCAATGGCATTAATAAACAGCCCAATAAAAAAGGTGAGTAGGAGCATATTGATTTTTCGCTGCTAAAATACTAATTCTAACTAAATGCCTTGGTTTATAAACGGCCTTTCAAAAATTGGCCGGTATACGAATCGGCTTGCTTTACCAAGTCTTCGGGAACGCCTTCAAATACCACATTTCCTCCGGCTTCGCCACCTTCGGGGCCAATATCTATTACCCAATCGGCAGATTTAATTACTTCTACATTGTGCTCAATTACCAAAATAGAATTGCCTTGGTTAATAAGCGCTTCAAAGGATTTTAGGAGCTTTTTAATATCGTGGAAATGCAAGCCGGTGGTGGGCTCATCAAAAATAAATAAGGTTTGCTTAGATTGATTTCCTTTGACCAAAAAGGAAGCTAATTTAATGCGTTGGGCTTCACCACCCGATAAGGTATTGGAAGATTGGCCTAAATGCACATAACCCAGGCCTACATCGGCTAAGGGTTGTAAACGAGCAACAATTTTAGGTTCGTCTGCAAAAAAAGCAAGTGCTTCATCTACATCCATACTTAAAATTTCGGATACGTTTTTATCGCGATAGCTAATATCCAATACATGCTGCTTAAATCGTTTGCCATCGCACGATTCACAGGGTAAAAACAAATCGGCCATAAACTGCATCTCTACTTTCACTTCGCCATCGCCTTGGCACACATCGCAACGGCCGCCTTCTACATTAAAAGAAAATACAGACGGTTTTAAGCCTGCCGCTTTGGCGGCCGGCTGACTGGCCAATAGGGCTCTAATTTCGTCCCAAGCTTTTACATAGGTTACCGGGTTAGAACGTGAAGAACGGCCAATGGGGTTTTGATCGACCATTTCTACCTGATGAATTTGGCTGATATCGCCCTCTAGACTGTCGTAAATGCCCGTTTGTTCGCCATTATAATTGCCAATAGCTTTTTGAAGGGCAGGCAATAAGATGCGTTTTACCAAGGATGTTTTGCCTGAACCGGAAACACCCGATACCACAGTAAGGGTATGCAATGGAAACGTTACATCGATGTTTTTGAGGTTATTTTCTCGAGCCCCTTTAATCTCAATACTATCCGACCATTTTCGGCGGATTTTAGGCACTTGTATTTCTTCTTTGCCACTTAAGTACTTACCAGTAAGGCTACGCTCGTCTGTTAAAATTTCATCATAGGCGCCGCTAAACACCAAGTCGCCACCATTAATACCGGCATAGGGGCCAATATCAATTAAATAATCGGCGGCTTTCATTATTTCCTCTTCGTGCTCTACTACCAAAACGGTATTACCCACATTTCTTAGCGATTGTAATACACCAATTAAACGGTGGGTATCTCTAGGATGTAAGCCAATGCTTGGCTCATCTAATACATAAATAGACCCTACCAATGAACTACCCAAAGAGGTTGCTAGATTAATACGCTGCGATTCTCCGCCCGAAAGGGTGTTCGATAAGCGATTAAGTGTGAGATAGCCCAAGCCCACATCGGTTAAAAACTGTAGGCGGTTGGTAATTTCTAGCAATAAACGCTTCGCGATTTTCTCGTCGTTACCGCTAAGTGTTAAACTTTTAAAAAAAGCTAGCGCTTTTTCTAAGGGCAACAATACAATATCGGTAATAGATTTGTCGGCAATTTTAACATAGGCTGCATCGGGCCGCAATCGGGTGCCTTTGCAGTCGGGGCAATTGGTTTTACCGCGGTAGCGTGACAACATTACTCGGTATTGAATTTTATAGGTTTGTTCTTCTAAATAGGCAAAGAATTCTGTTAGCCCTTTAAAATGAGCGTTTCCAGTCCATAGAAGCTTGCGTTGTTCTTCGCTAAGCTGCGCAATAGGTCGATGAATTGGGAAATCGAATGCTAAGGCATTTTTTATCAATTGATCTGCCCATTCTTTCATTTTTTCGCCTCTCCATGGAGCAATGGCACCATCGTATACCGATTTGCTTTTATCGGGAATAACCAAGTCTTCATCAATGCCCATTACTTTACCATAGCCTTCACAGCGTTTGCAAGCACCATAGGGGTTGTTAAAACTGAAAAAATTAGGGCTTGGCTCTTCGAACACCAAATTATCTAATTCAAAGCGATCGCAAAATGGGTGTCTTGTCCCACCCACTTCCACTACACATTCGCCCTTGCCTTCGAAAAAAGTCGTTTGTACTGAATCGGCTATACGACTTAGGGTTTCTTCTTCTGAATTCATAGACACTCGATCGATTACTATGAGTAGTTCGCGTTCGTGGAGTGTTTGGTTCGTGGCTACACGCTCATCGGCCAATAAATCTTCTATTTTGGACAAGTTATCTTTATATACTACTCTTAAAAATCCTTTCTGAAGCAGAACGGACAATTCTTCCTTTACGCTTCGCTGATTGTGCGGAAATAGCGGACAAAGTATGGTAAGAGCTGTTCCCTCGACTTGGGCGGCACAGAAATTAACCACATCGCTTACTGTATCTTTTTTTACCAGGGCACCCGAAATAGGCGAAATAGTTTTGCCAATTCTAGAAAATAAGAGTTTTAGGTAATCGTATATCTCGGTAGAGGTACCCACGGTAGACCGAGGATTACTGCTTATTACTTTTTGCTCAATAGCTATGGCAGGGGCAATTCCTTTAATATCGTCTACTTCGGGCTTGTTCATACGGCCCATAAACTGGCGGGCATACGATGATAAACTCTCCACATACCTCCGCTGCCCCTCGGCATATAGGGTATCAAATGCCAAAGATGACTTTCCAGAACCCGACATGCCGGTTATAACTACCAATTTATTTTTCGGGATGGCTACATCGATGTTTTTGAGGTTGTGTACACGTGCCCCTTTTATTAAAATGGAATTTTTTGGAGTAATTACTGTGGGCTTCGTCATGTGTGGGTCTTAAAAAACAAAAATATCAAAAAGCTGCAAACCGTTCGTCGGCTAGTTTTGCATTTCGTCAGCTAAAATACGCCTTACGTCGGTTCTATCTAGCATCTAAGCAGCGTTTTATTTGATATTGGTATAAATATTTTCCAAAACAGCTGGATTTAAACGCCCATTGTTTGCAGAAAGTATCTGTATAAATAAATCAATTTATTTACCAACCACCCAAAACAAAAGTCTTATGAATACTCACAAAAATCTTCCAGCCCTTACTGATCAAGAATTAATACATGAGTTTATCAACGGTTATCAACCTTGCCTAGAAGTTTTAATAACTAGGCATAAGTCTAAGATATATACCTCTATTTATTTATTGGTAAAAGATAGCTATTTGGCAGAGGACATTTTCCAAGAAACATTTATTAAAGTAATTCACACCTTACAAGCGGGTAAATACAACGAGGAAGGTAAATTTTTACCTTGGGTTATTCGCATTGCACATAATTTGGTAATTGATTACTTCCGCAAACAAAAACGCAGCCCGGTTATTACCAATGTAGATGGCTTTGACATTTTTGATGTAATTCAGTTCTACGATGAGCCGCTAGAAAATAAAATGATTCGTGAACAAAGTCATCAGGATTTAAAACGTATGATTCAATTATTACCTACCGAACAAAAGGAGGTATTAATTATGCGTCACTACGGGGATTTGAGTTTTAAAGAAATTGCAGATATTACCGGAGTAAGTATTAACACTGCTCTGGGCCGAATGCGCTACGCCTTAAATAATCTTCGCAAAATGATGGTAAGCCCTCCTGTTCTAGTGAATAAATAATTATTTGCACAAGCATATACTAAATAAATAGGGTAAACCGTTTGTTGTGGAAACATCCGTTCATGAACAAATTTTCAACACACCAAATTAAGCACCCTCTTACAAGTACCCGTAGCGAATTAACCGACGAACTATTACTGTCTTTAGAAGATCAAGCGTTTATAAGCTCTTTAAGACCTAAGTTAGACCAATTGCTTCGCGAACCATCAGAGGACGTAATGTACACCATACTTACCTTCGCAGAGGCACTATAAAATAGCGCTTGGGTTCTTATATTTGAGCATGCTTAAAAAAGAACGGTATCGAGCATTTGTAGAGTATTTTTCTACACATCAGCCAAATGCGGAAACAGAATTGCAGTATAGCAACCCTTTTGAGTTGCTTATTGCCGTTATTTTATCTGCCCAATGTACCGATAAGCGTATTAATCAGATAACACCCAAACTATTTGAGCGTTACCCCACAGTCGAATCTTTAGCCGCTAGTACAAGCGATGAGGTTTTCTCGTATATACGCAGTGTTAGTTATCCGAATAACAAGGCCAAGCACTTAGTAGGCATGGCCGCTATACTGCTAAACGAATTTAAAGGCGTGGTACCTTCTAACGTAGCTGATTTACAAAAAATGCCGGGCGTTGGCCGCAAAACAGCCAATGTAATTGCCTCAGTAATTTTTCAGGCACCCGCCATGGCCGTAGATACACATGTTTTTAGAGTGGCTAATCGAATTGGGCTTACCAGCAAAGCCACTACACCCTTAGCAGTAGAGAAGCAATTGGTAAAATACCTACCAACTAACAAGATTCACGTGGCCCATCATTGGCTTATTTTACACGGCCGCTACACCTGCCTAGCCCGAACGCCCAAATGTGAGCAATGCCCTATTAGCTGGATGTGTAAATATTTTGCCCAAAACCATACAGAAACGGCTCTTTTAAAAGCAGAAAAAGCTGCTGAACGAAAAAAGAAATTGGCTGCAAAAAAGAAAAATGTAACTAAAACTGAGCGTATAGTGCAAAAAATGAGCAAATAGCATATTTCGAAAATATTTTTGATAAAATTTTTAGCATTTTATAATTTTTATTTACATTTGAAAATAATAAACTAAAATTATGAGCAATACAGACAAATTAAAAGCCTTACAACTAACCCTAGATAAATTAGAAAAATCGTACGGTAAGGGTGCGGTAATGAAGTTGGGCGATGAAGCCGTAGAGCCACTCGAATCAATCTCTACCGGTTCGTTAGGACTAGATATCGCTTTAGGCATTGGCGGTTTACCCAAAGGCCGGGTAATTGAAATTTACGGGCCAGAGTCGTCTGGTAAAACCACATTAGCCACTCATGTTATTGCTGAAGCACAGAAAAAAGGGGGCATTGCTGCATTTATTGATGCAGAGCATGCTTTTGATAAATATTATGCCCAAAAATTAGGTGTTGACGTAGAAAATTTACTCATTGCCCAACCTGATAATGGCGAACAAGCCTTAGAAATTGCTGACAACTTAATCCGTTCGGGGGCAATTGATATTATTGTAATTGACTCGGTGGCTGCTTTGGTACCCAAGGCAGAAATTGAAGGTGAAATGGGCGATTCAAAGATGGGCTTACAAGCTCGTTTAATGTCGCAGGCATTACGTAAACTAACCGGAACTATTGCCAAAACCGGATGCTGTTGCATCTTTATCAATCAATTACGTGAAAAAATTGGCATTATGTTTGGCAATCCTGAAACAACCACAGGGGGTAATGCGCTTAAATTTTACGCTTCTGTTCGTTTAGATATTCGCAGAATTTCTCAAATTAAAGAAACCGATGAGGTGTCTGGGAACAGAGTGAAAGTAAAAATTGTAAAAAACAAGGTTGCTCCACCATTCAGAATTGCTGAGTTTGATATTATGTTTGGTGAAGGGATTTCTAAAGCCGGCGAAATTATCGACCTAGGCGTGGAGTTCGAAATAATCAAAAAAGCAGGTTCTTGGTTTAGCTACGGAGACACCAAGTTGGGACAGGGTCGCGATGCGGTAAAACTACTTATACTTGAAAATCCGGAATTGATGGACGAGTTAGAAGAAAAAATTAAAGAAGTAGTAACCGGAGATAAGCTAGAATATAAACCAGAATAATCTAGAAACCAAATCCTCAAAATAGCCTTCGAAAATTTCGGGGGCTTTTTTA
>JBJTNJ010000081.1:0-17402 GCA_046074005.1 Sphingobacteriaceae bacterium | reverse complement strand
AATATCGTTTCGAAAAAGATCGAGCTCTTTTGCGGTAGAAATGTGTAAAATATGTAATCTGGCACCTGTTTTTTTAGCCAGATCCACTGCTTTAGAAGAAGAGAGGTAACAAGCCTCTGCTGTACGAATGAGCGGATGCATATCGGCACTGATGGCATCGCCATAAAGGCTTTTAAAAAGTTCGGTATTGTGTTTAATGGTGGCTTCGTCTTCACAATGGGTGGCAATAAGGGTAGGGGCGTGCGTAAAAATCTCTTCCAACGATTTTTCGTTGTCTACCAACATATTACCGGTGGAGGAGCCCATGAAAATTTTTACTCCGCAGATGGTTTTTGGATTCGTTTTCTTAATTTCTTCTAAGTTATCATTGGAGGCTCCTAAAAAAAATGAGTAATTGGCTAATGATTTTTGGGAAGCTAAATAATATTTATCTTCTAATAATTGTTGGGTAAAAACATTCGGAATGGTGTTAGGCATCTCCATAAAGGAGGTTATACCTCCAGCTACAGCCGCTCTGCTTTCGGTGTATAAATCGCCTTTGTGTGTTAAACCGGGTTCCCTAAAATGCACTTGATCATCTATGCAGCCTGGAAATAAGTATTGTCCTTCGGCATCAATTTCTTGATCGGCCAAAACATCAATCTGTGGGGCTATTTTCTCAATCTTGCCCCTTTTAATAAATACGTCGGCCACCACGATGCTGCCTTCGTTTACCAAATGTGCTTGTTTAATTAGAATAGATGCCATATACCAAAGATAAGCTTAAGTTTAGCTAATAGAAACGGATTGGAGCGTAAAAATGTATCTTTGCCCCAATGGTCACAACGTTCGAAGATTTTAAATTAAACAGACAGCTTTTAAATGCAATTGCGGAGGCGGGCTATACGCAGCCTACGCCTATTCAGCAGAAGGCCATAGCCCCTATTTTATCGGGGCAAGATATGATGGGCATTGCTCAAACCGGTACTGGTAAAACCGCAGCTTATGTATTGCCTATGCTTATGAAATTAAAGTACGCTCAGGGTCAGCATCCTCGTGCGTTAATTTTGGCACCTACTCGAGAGTTGGCCATGCAGCTAGAAGAAAACATTAGTTCTTTTGCTAAATATACTGATTTGCGCACTGTAGTTATTTACGGAGGTCTTGGACCTAAAACACAAATTGCTGCTCTAGAAAAAGGAGCTGATATTGTGGTGGCCACTCCAGGACGATTTTTGGATTTATACTTGGCTGGACATATTGTGCCCAAATCTATTCAGTTTTTGGTATTAGATGAGGCCGATAAAATGATGGACATGGGTTTTATTGGCTCTATTCATCGCATATTAGAAGTAGTGCCCCGTAAGCGCCAGAATTTGCTTTTTTCAGCTACTATGAGCGAATTGGTTCATAAAATTTCGGGCGATTTCTTAAAGTTCCCCTTAGTTATAGAGGTGGCTGCTCAAGCTACGCCTGCACATACGGTAAACCAAGTTTTGTATCGGGTGCCCAATCTAAAAACCAAACTAAACTTGTTGCAAGAGTTGCTCAAAGATGATGAGCGTTTTCACCGCTTAATGGTTTTTTGTAAAACCAAAACAGTAGCCGATAATATTTTTCATTATTTAGAACGCCGGTATGGTGCAGAACACGTACGGGTAATTCATGCCAATAAGGGTCAAAATACCCGTATTAATTCCATTAATGCTTTTAAAGAAGGCACTATTAGAATGTTGGTGGCTACCGATGTGGCTGCCAGAGGCCTTGATGTGGCCGATGTGAGCCACGTAATTAATTTTGATGTACCCATTATTATTGAAGATTACGTACACCGCATTGGTCGTACGGGTAGGGCGTATAAAAGTGGCGAAGCCATTACGTTTTGTGCCGAGTCGGAAGAATTCTATATCAAGAAAATAGAAAAACTAATGCGTCAATCTATCCCGGTGGCCGAATTGCCCTTTACGGTTTTTGTAGAAGAAACACCTTATGCAGAGCGCCAAGCCATGGCTCGGGAAATTGATTTGCAGAAACGCAGAGAAAATCCAGACTTTAAGGGCGCTTTCCACGAGAAAAAATTAAAAAATACCAAGGGCGACCGCCCTAAGCCAAAGGCTAAAACTCCGGCAAAATCCGGAGCCCCTAAAAAGAAGTCGAAACGATTTGATAAAAAGAAATAACCATTCATTGAAACATGAAAAAAGCTGAAATTAAACTTACCATTGAACTAGACGATCAAAACATTCCGGAGAGCATTTTGTGGGAGTCAACAGATTCTCAAAATAAAGAAGCCCTTCCGGTTAAATCGATGATGTTGGCCCTTTGGGATCACAATTATAAAAACTCTTTGCGGATTGATTTGTGGACAAAAGATATGCCTACCGATGAAATGAAGCGGTTTTTCTACGAAACCTTGCAAACCATGGGCGATAGTTTTTTACGGGCTACCGGTGAAGAGGCCATTGTAGGCGATTTGCGTGATTATTGCGCTCATTTTGCCGAAAAAATGGATCTTAAAGTAGGTCAATAAAATATTTGTTATCACGCTTTTTACGTATCTTCATTTATAAATCTTGACGATGCAAGCACTTCAAACAAATTCGTTCAGAAACTGGAAATACTTTATTAACCTACTTCCAGTTGCCTTTGTACTTTGGGGCAATCTCCATGGAGGCTGGTATAGCCTAGGTAATTTCGCCTTTACTTTTGTAGTATTGGCATTGGGCGAACTCCTCTTGCCCGAAGATAAAAGCAATATAAACGGCGAAGATAATCTCCTTCCAGATCTTTTGCTGGTATTGGTAGTGGTGGGCCAAGTGCTGGCTCTTGCTAGTTTAATCTACGGGGTTTATGTTCACACACTTAGTGGCTATTGGATTGCGGCTGCCGCACTTTCTACCGGTACTGCAGCAGGCTCAATGGGTATTATTGCTGCACACGAACTTATTCATCGGAAGGCTAAATTTTGGAATTTTTTAGGCCGATTTTTGTTGTTTACGGTGCTAAACCCCTATTTCTACGTACATCATTTGCGCATCCATCATAAATCGGTGGGTACTGCTGCCGATCCGGTGAGTGCACTTAAGGGTGAAACCTTGTATGCCTTTGCTTTGCGTTCTATTCATGGTCAATTGCTCCAGTCATTAGCGCTCGAAAAAAACCGTTGCGAAAAGGCAGGGAATTGGGGGTATGGATTACACAATTACGTGGTGGCCGTGTATGTAGGGGCTACACTTTTTCTTGGTGTTTTATGGTATTTTTTTGGCTTTTGGGTGACCGCTGCCTATCTACTGCAAGCCAGTATTGCCGATTTGCTTTTAGAATACACCAATTATATTGAACATTATGGTTTGCGTAGGGCCGAAAAAGAACGTGTGAACGAGTTGCACTCTTGGCAAAGTGATAAAGTGGTAAGTCGTTATTTTTTAATTGATTTAAGTCGTCATTCCGACCATCATTTCCATGCAGCAAAGCCGTTTAACACGCTACTAACTCACGAGAAAAGCCCTGTATTACCAGGTGGCTATGCTAGTATGTTTGTGCCAGCCTTAATACCCCCGCTTTGGTTTAGTTTGGTAGATAAGAACATTCCTAGTTAAGAACCCAGAACCATAGTTTTGTGCAGGTGACGGCGTTTATGTCGGCTTTGTTTCAGGTGCCCGTCGTTTCCGGAAATTACGCTGATATTTCCATCTACTTCAAGCACGGCAATTTTTACTTCCGCAATGCTTGCTACGCCATGTTCTCTTACCGCCTGTACCAATTCATCTTCGGTAATTTTGGTTCGAACTAGGTGCGCATGATCTATGGCCCCTTCGTGAATAAGAATTACCGGTTTATCTTCTATTAACTCTTTAATTTTTTTCGATTTAAAAATAAGGAGCTTGAGAAGATAATTTAAACTGAACAATACCAAGGCTGCAACCAAGCCGCCTGCCAAAGAAGAATTGGCGCCTACCATGGCATTTTGCACCGAGTTACTAATGAGTATAATAAATACCAAATCGGTAGTGGATAGCTGTGAGAGTTCTTTTTTGCCAAATATGCGTAGGGCCAGTACCATAAAGCCATATACGGTGGCACTTCGCAAAACAATATCTAAGTAGGGGTTCATGCTATAAAAATAAAGAAGTTTGGCCAATACCCGTCATCTGGGCTTCGTGATTAAGTAGCCATCCTTTTCGCCATAATTCACCGGCATAGCCCACTAAATCGCCCTTGCTGCCGATTACTCGGTGGCAGGGGACGGCAATTAAAAGTTTGTTTTTGCCATTGGTAGCCGCAATGGCTCGTATGCCCAAGGGGTTTTGTAATCTTTTTGCCAATTCGGTATAGCTAATTGGTAAGCCCGGTTGAATGTTTTTTAGTTCTTGCCACACCCCTTGCTGAAAAGGAGTTCCTTCTTGTTTCATAGGAAAAGTAAAATTGCTGCCCTTGCCTTCAAAATAGGCTAATAATTCTATTTTGGCCCATTCGCTAAGTTCGTTTGGCTGGTCGTTGTTCTCCTGCTCTATAAACCGAATGCCGGTTACGGCGTCTTCATCTGCTTCTATGAGTAAGGTGCCAATGGGGCTATGTAGGCTAGAACTAAACATGTTGGATGAAATTACGCATTTTACTTTTAGTAGCTAGGCAAATTAAAATTATCTTTGTGGCATGAGTTTGATGCACCAAGTGAAATCTCTGATAGCCAAAGAATTGATTTTGGAATGGCGTTCTCGGTATGCCCTAAATGGAATACTGCTCTATGTTGTATCTACTATTTTTGTGTGCTATTTATCCTTTAAGGGGGGCATTCAGGGGCCCACTTGGAATGTGTTATTCTGGATTATTTTGTTGTTTGCCTCTATAAATGCCATGGTTAAGAGCTTTGTGCAAGAGCCTGCCGGCAGACACTTGTATTTTTATACGCTGGCATCTCCTCAAGCCATTATTCTCTCTAAAATTAGTTACAACTGCTTGCTTATGCTGCTCTTGTCTACCCTGGCACTCTTTTTCTACCAAATTGTGTTTAAAAACCAAGTGCAAGACCCCTTGTTTTATTTTTTGGCGGTACTATTGGGTAGCATTAGCTTTGCTAGTGTATTTACCATGATTTCGGGTATTGCCGCAAAAGCAAATAATCCAGGCAGTTTAATGGCCGTGCTCAGTTTTCCGGTAATTATTCCCTTACTCATTTTGCTTATCAAGTTTTCTAAAAATGCTATGGATGGCTTAGATAGAACGGTAAGCTATGATGAGATAGCCATTTTACTTACCATTAATGTGATGGTAATTGCCGCCTCTTTAGTTTTGTTTCCTTACCTTTGGCGTGATTAAACCTCTAATCTATGACTAAAAACTGGTGGAAAATATTAGCGGCTGTACTCTTAGTTTATTCCTTTAGTGCAGGCTTGTTATTATCAGTTCCTAGGCTACCTATTCTCCACGAAACTATTCGTAACCTATACTTTCATGTACCTATGTGGTTTACCATGCTATTTCTCTATCTCCTTTCGGTGATTAATAGCGTAAAATACCTATCTTCTGCTCATGAAAAGCATGATTTTATGGCCGTTGAAACTGTTAACACGGGTATTTTGTTTGGATTTTTAGGTTTAGGTACGGGCATGATTTGGGCAAATTTTACCTGGGGAGCACCCTGGCCAAATGACCCTAAATTAAATAGTGCCGCCATTTCTACCTTAATGTATTTGGCCTATATCGTATTGCGTAGCTCTATAGATGAATCTCAGAAAAGAGCCAGAATATCGGCTATATACAATATTTTTGCTTTCCCCATTATGGTGGTATTGCTGTTTATTTTACCTCGTATGACCGACTCCTTGCATCCAGGAAATGGAGGCAATCCGGGATTTAACTCGTACGATTTAGACAACAATATGCGTTTGGTGTTTTACCCGGCTGTTATTGGTTGGGTCTTGCTAGGTGTTTGGGTAAGTAGTATCCGATACCGCATCCGTTTATTACAGAATAAGTAGTTATGAAGAAAAAAATAGCGTTACTAGCACTGCTATGTGCGGGTTCTTTAGCGGTGTTGGCTCAGCCAGTTTCCGTAGAAATGGCCGATGGTTTACGAAGTTCGGGAATGATTTATGTGGTGGTAAGCATCATGTCTGTTATTCTAGTGGGCATTTTAGGTTATTTATTTTCAATTGATAAAAAAGTAAGTAAACTAGAAAAAAATAGCACTAAAAGCTAATAGGCTTTGTTTTGTTGCACTTTAGCAAGTGTGTAAGCTATACACTAACAATTTTTTATTTGCAGGATTGATATTTTTTCACTCAACTTTGCATCCAATTAGTCGTTCAACGAATAAATAAAACAAGAATATGTCAACAAAATCAGGAGCAGCCTCTGAAGAACTGAATTTTTTCGGAGATGTATGCCAATTCTTTGATCATGCGGCACAGTTTACGAACCACCCTGCCGGTTTATTAGATCAAATTAAATCATGCAACAGTGTGTACCGTTTTCGTTTCCCTATTACAAAGGGAGATGGTTTAGAGGTAATAGACGCATGGCGTGTAGAGCACTCTCATCACAAATCGCCAACCAAAGGTGGTATTCGTTATAGCGATATGGTGAACGAGGATGAAGTAATGGCCCTGGCCGCTTTAATGACCTACAAATGTGCCATTGTAAACGTTCCTTTTGGCGGTGCCAAAGGCGGTATTAAAATCAACCCGAAAAATTATACCGTAGCAGAATTAGAAAACATAACCAGACGTTATACTGTAGAGTTAGCCAAGAAAAACTTTATTGGCCCCGGTATTGATGTGCCTGCACCTGATTACGGATCGGGTGAGCGTGAAATGAGCTGGATTGCTGATACCTACCAAACCATGAATCCCGGTCAATTAGATGCGCTTGGTTGTGTAACTGGTAAACCAATTGCTTTACATGGTATTGCCGGACGCCGTGAGGCTACCGGTCGGGGTGTAGCCATTGCCGTTCGGGAATGTGTATCGGTTGCCGAAGATATGAAAGCCTTGGGCTTAACTCCAGGTTTAGCTGGTAAACGAGTAATTGTACAAGGTTTAGGAAATGTGGGCTACCACTCGGCTAAGTTTTTAGCAGAATTTGGTGCTACCATTGTAGGCCTTTGCGAATATGAAGGAGCTGTTTATAATGAAAAAGGATTAGATATTGACGAGGTATTTAACCACCGTAAAGCCACTGGATCTATTTTAGGATTTAAGGGTGCTCAAAAAGAATTCAAAAATTCGCACGACGGTTTAGAGCAACCATGCGATATTTTAGTTCCTGCAGCCTTAGAAAACCAAATTACCGAAGAAAATATTGTGCGCATTCAGGCAAAAATTATTGCCGAAGGAGCCAACGGGCCTACCACCCCAGGTGCAGAGGAAATCTTTGTAAAACAAGGAGGAATTATTATTCCGGATATGTATTGCAATGCAGGTGGGGTAACCGTTTCTTATTTCGAGTGGTTAAAAAATCTATCGCACGTAGCTTTTGGCCGTATGGATAAACGCTACGAAGAAACAGCCAACCAAAACATTGTAAATATGGTAGAAGCTACTACTGGCGTAAAATTAAGTCCAGAGCAACGTAGTGTAATTGTAAAAGGGGCTTCAGAATTAGAGTTGGTAAACTCTGGTTTAGAAGATACCATGATTCGCTCATACCACGAAATTCGTGAAGTGAAAATGGCTAATCCGAAAATTAAAACCCTACGTATTGCAGCCTTCGTAAATGCTATTGATAAAATAGCTGTATCGTACTCAAACATGGGCGTTTGGCCATAAATAAACCCAATTTATAAAAAAGGGGAAGCCGTATTCGGTTTCCCCTTTTTTTATGCCTCATGCTTTCGTAAAATTCTTTAATTAAACCCCTAATTTATTCGTATTCTCCATCAGATAATACTTATTTTTGCACTACTACTTTCAACCTGATTATTCATTCACTATGAAAAAAAGTGCCATTCTTTTAATTGTGATTATCGCCGTGGCGATTGGCGTAATTATTTCTACCTATGCCGACTCTAGCACCTATGGAAACTTTACTGATGCCAAGGAAAGCGGGAGCGAATTGCATGTGGTTGGTCGTTTAGATTTGGCCAAGGAATTGGTGTACAATCCCAAGCAGGATGCCAATTACTTTTCTTTTTACGTGAAAGATAATAAAGGTGCCGAGTGTAAAATTGTATTTACCGGCACTAAACCGCAAGATTTTGAGCGCTCAGAGCAAATTGTATTAACTGGTAAAATGGTGGGAGAAGAATTTCATGCCTCTAAAATTTTAATGAAATGCCCATCTAAATACAATAAAGATCAAGTTGAAGTAACATCTACTCCTCAACAAAGCTAAACCCTATGGATACTGTATTTATTGGCGAACACCTGTGGCCGGGTAAACTAGGCCAGTTTTTCGTCGTTTTATCATTCGCCGCAGCCCTACTTTCTACACTCAGCTACTACTTTGAAACTATAAAAGATAAGCCCGATGGTTCGTGGTTAAAAATTGCCCGCTCGGCTTATTTTATTAATTTGATGGCCGTTATAGGAATTGGCTCCTGCTTGTTTTATATAATCTACAATCATCTTTTCGAATACCATTATGCATGGGCTCACTCATCAAAATCTCTGCCGGTATATTATATTATTTCCAGTTTCTGGGAAGGACAAGAAGGAAGTTTCTGGTTATGGACTTTTTGGCAAGCCATATTAGGCTTTGTATTGGTATTTAAAGCCAAATCTTGGGAAAGCCCCGTAATGTCGGTAGTAATGTTGTCTCAAACTTTCCTGGCCTCTATGTTGTTGGGCGTAGAAATTCTTGGAAACAGAGTAGGTAGTTCTCCATTTATTTTATTGAGAGATGCTCTCCAGGCACCTATTTTCGCTCGTCCAGATTATTTAAGCATGGTAGCCGATGGAAATGGCCTTAACCCATTGCTTCAAAACTATTGGATGGTTATACATCCACCAACCCTCTTTTTAGGATTTGCTTCTATGGTGGTGCCTTTTGCCTATGCCATTGCCGGTTTATGGCAAAAACGCTACACCGAATGGATTAACATTGCTCTGCCTTGGGCGCTGTTTGCCGTTATGGTATTGGGTGCAGGTATTATTATGGGCTCTTTTTGGGCCTATGAAGCACTTAATTTTGGCGGCTTTTGGGCGTGGGATCCGGTAGAGAATGCCTCCCTTATTCCATGGATTACCCTCATTGCTGCGGTACACGTATTATTGGCCTACAAACATTCGGCACAAGCCTATTTTACTGCAACATTTCTTACACTAGTAAGTTTTGTATTGGTACTATATGCCTCTTTTTTAACCCGTAGTGGTATTTTGGGCGAAACATCGGTACACTCTTTTACCGATTTAGGTATGTTTTGGCAATTGCTGGTATACATTGGTGTATTTAAACTTATTGCCTTTGTGTTGGTGGTAGCCCGCTGGAAACATATGCCCTTTTCTAAAAAGGAAGAAGAAACCTACTCTCGTGAATTTTGGTTGTTCGTGGGTGCCATTGTACTTGGCCTTGCATGTTTACAAGTATTAGCAACCACTTCAATTCCTGTGTTTAATAAAGTTTTAGGTACAGAAATAGCACCGCCTACACAAGTAATTGCGCATTATAATAAATGGCAGTTACCCTTTGCTTTGGTAGTCGCTTTTATCTCTGGGTTCAGCCAGTTTCTTAAATACAAAAAAACTGATATCCGTTCTTTCTATGTTCAGCTAGGGCGTGCTGCACTTATTGCCGCAGTAGTAAGTGCTTTAGCAGGGTACATTGCAGATATTTACAGTAATCCAATGTTTATGTTGCTCATGTTTAGCTCCTTATTCTCTGTGGTGTGTAATGCAGGTATTTTATACGATGCCATTCTTGGAAAATGGAAATTGGCAGGTTCTGCCTTGGCACACATAGGC
Source organism: Sphingobacteriaceae bacterium (assembly GCA_046074005.1). GTDB lineage: Bacteria > Bacteroidota > Bacteroidia > Sphingobacteriales > Sphingobacteriaceae > JAIPAN01. Next base: position 7,521 of record JBJTNJ010000081.1, on the reverse strand, counting down.
TTTGGTTTTTTATTAATAGGAGCGATGGTAGCGGCATCAACGAGTAAAGTAATCTCTATAAATAATTCGGGTATAGGCTTTGGGCAGGAGTTTTCTAAGGACAATAATCCTCGAGAAAACATCATTTTATATTTAAATGAACCAATAAAAATGGATAAGTACACGGTTACCTATTTAGGGGATTCTGTGAGCGGTCCAAATACTTTATATCGTGTAAATTATCAAGTTATAGATCTTAAAACGGCTAAAGTAACAGAGAATTTTGATTTGTATCCTAATGCCCAGCAAAATGTAAAAATGCGTCAAATTATTGCTTCTCCTGATACCCGTCATTACCTCTGGAAAGACATTTATACCCATGTAAGTAGTGTGCCTTTAAAAGAAGAGGCTACACATGAAGCACATGAAGGCCATGGCGAAGAGGAGGATTTTGGAAAACCAACCATTCATACTGTGAAGTTGGGAGATACGATCAGTGTTCGCGATGCCCAAGTAGTGGTTAAATCTATAAATAAAGATGCTCATGTAAACAACATGCCCTTAGCTGCGGATGATGTATCAGTATCTCTTACTTTAGAGGTAATTTCTAAAGCAAAAAAGCACGTAGTAAGCCCGGTATTTGTTATAAAAGATGGCAATGTGTATGACTTTGGTAAAACCATTGATGAATTAGGCTTAAAGTTGCGTTTTACCAATATCATTCCGCAAAGCAATGAATTTGAGTTAACTGTATTTCAGCGCCCACCTGCCGAGAAAAAATGGATTGTTATGAAAGCAATTGTTTTCCCCTATATTAATTTTTTCTGGGGTGGTACTATCTTAATGACCATTGGCTTTTTCTTAGCTATTTTACGTAGACGTAAAGAACTTAAATCTGCTTAGTTATGAATGTGGTATTGTTGGGAAGTGGTAGAGTAGCTACACAAATAGGTAAAGCTTTACACAACGCAGGTATACCCATTGCGCAAGTATTTAGCCCTACGCTTGCCCATGCGCAAACACTGGCATTACAAGTACATGCTAAGGCTATAAACGACTTAGCTGAACTTACTAAAAATGCCGATGTGTACATCATTTCGGTAAAAGATGATACCATTCTTTCTTTAGTTGAGCAATTGGACTTGGGCGATAAGATAGTAGTGCATACTTCGGGTTCTACGGCTATGGAGGTGCTAAAACCTGCAAGTGTTAATTACGGAGTTTTATACCCACTGCAAACATTCTCTTTTGAGAAAGCCGTCGATTTTGGTCAAGTGCCTATTGCGGTAGAAGCCTCGTCGCCCGAAATAATAAAACAATTAGAAGCACTAGCTCATAAATTATCGCCAAAAATTGTATCACTGAGTTCTGAACAACGTTTGGTAGTGCACATAGCAGCTGTATTTGCCTGCAATTTTAGCAACCACGTATATGCCATAGCCCAACAATTGCTAGAAAGTAAAGGCATTTCATTCGATTTTTTACGCCCATTAATTGCCGAAACTGCCGCAAAAGTACAGCAGGCGCTACCTACTGAAGTGCAAACAGGTCCGGCTATTCGCAAAGACGAGAAAATACTTCAGAAACACCTCGACTTTTTGCAAGAAAAACCGCAGTTGCAAGAAATCTATCGTATCCTAAGTCAAAACATAGTCAATTTATAAGCCAAGGCTATTTGACAAGCTAATTTTAGTATTTTTGCATCGAAATGAGCATTTTTAAGATTAAAATTAATTTCGAGGAGCCCGGTAAAGAGCCCGTAGAACTTCAAATTGCCAAAGGCGATTCGGTGTTAGATGTGTGTATGGATCACGGCATAGAGTTACAACATAACTGCGGTGGGGTGTGCGGATGCAGTACTTGCCACATTTATGTAAACAAGGGTATGGATTCTTTACAAGAAATATCCGATAAAGAAGAAGATTTCATAGACCGGGCGGTAAATCCACGAATTAATTCACGCTTAGGCTGCCAGTGTGTAGCCATTGATGGCGATATTGAAGTAACCCTGCCCGATCAAAGCCAGTTTTTAGGACACTAACTATGATACAAGATAAATACGCCTTGCCCATTTATTGGAACGATTACGAAGACATTGCTATGGGTTTGTATGAAAAGTTTGGCGATGAGTTTACCGAGTCGAAAATTTACCGTATTCGTTTCACCGAATTACTAGAATGGGTGCTCAGCTTACCAGCATTTGCCGGCACCCGAGAAGAATGTAACGAAGGTCATTTAGAGCAAATTCAATCTGCTTGGGTTTACGAATGGCGTGATAACCAATAAGGCATGTTAGCTAAGCTTTCTCAAATAAACGCTTTTGTATTTGATGTAGACGGTGTGCTCACCGATGGTACCGTATTGGTTACCGAAACAGGGGAGCAGTTACGCCGGTTTAGTATTAAAGATGGCTATGCCTTGCAACTAGCTGTAAAAAGAGGATTTAAGATTGCCATTATTACCGGTGGACGTTCGCAAAGTATTGTAAGCCGCTTAAACGGCTTGGGTGTTAGCGATGTGTATGTGGGCGTAGAGCATAAAACAGAAAAGTTCGAAGAGTTTTTGTTAGCCTACGATTTATTGGCAGATCAAATTTTATATATGGGCGATGATGTGCCCGATTACCCGGTGATGAAGCTGGTAGGCTTGCCTACCTGCCCAACCGACGCTGCCGAAGAGATAAAAGCGATTTCGGCCTATATTTCTCCGGTAAAAGGTGGTCAAGGCTGCGTTCGCGATGTAATTGAAAAAGTATTAAAAGTACAAGGTCTATGGGCCGATGAAGATCCTTCGGCAAAAGCTTAAGCATGAATTTTCCTCCCATTATTTTGGCTTCTAAATCGCCCCGCAGGCAAGAGTTGTTAACGCTCTTAGGCCTTACTTTTCGGGTAGTATTAAAAGAAGTAGACGAAAGCTATCCGGAAGGGTTGAGCCCCGAGGAAGTTGCCGTATATATTGCCGAAAAAAAAGCCAAAGCCTTTGATGATGACACCGCCGGAGAAGTGGTGATTACAGCAGATACCTTAGTGGTGGTTGACGACCAAATTTTGGGCAAACCCAATGATGCAGTACATGCCTTTGAAATTCTTTCGCTTTTATCGGGCCGTACACACGAAGTTATTACCGGTGTCTGTATTTTAAAAGATCACAGTCTTCATTCTTTCTACGAAAAATCTGAAGTGCATTTTAAGCCCTTAACACCCGAGCAAATACAGTATTATATTGCTAGTGGCCAGCCCATGGATAAAGCCGGCGCTTACGGTATCCAAGAATGGATAGGATTAATTGGCATTGAAAAGATAGTGGGTTCTTACACTAATGTAGTTGGCCTACCCACGCACCGCTTATTTGAGGAACTAACCAGACTATTTTAATCATTTAGTGTTGAAAGCGGACGGAAAGACAGAACGGCGGGCCAGGTGGATGCCTTGTGGCTTGAAGCATCGTTCTGTCTTGATTTTTTGTTCATTTTTTGATCAAGCCAAAAGTAAAGTACTAAACAGTTAGCAACTGCTCAAAAAAACCACCAAATTCTCTTTTGGGGTTAATTAAGTGAATTTCTAATATCCAGTTTCTGGGCTTACCCGTTTGGTCGGGAGCAAATAAATCGGTGTGATTATCGCGGTGTATGTAATGGTCTTTCACTTCTTTTTCTAAACGTTCGTGCGGAAATTTACCGATAATATGTCCGCCAATTTCGCTACCAAATAACCAGCCATAGCGTTCGGCAATACGTACAATTTCTTGGTAATATTCGGCCCCTGTTAGCGAAGTTTTGCTATCGAAATAGGTTTTACACTCTTTCCAAACGGGATATAAGTCGGCTTGAAGCTTCAGTTTTTCGGCATCATTGCCTAGTACATAGGTTCTTCCAAAATCGGCTTCCCACTCATCAAATATGGGCCCAAAATCGAAAAATACAATATCATTTTCTTGGATAAGCAGGTTGGGAGGATTTTCATTATAAGGCAATAGGGTGTTTTTACCCGAACGAATTATGCGCTTATGCCAATATTTTTCTATCCCAAACAGCGAAAAAGCCAACTCGAAAACTTCTTTATTTAGCTCTTCTTCGCTAATGCCGGCACGTAATAAGCCTTGTTTTTCAATCTCTTCAAATAAGGCTAAAGCCTTTGCTTCAGCGGCTATTAAATTTTCTTTTGTTTGGTCCATTTTATTCTTTATAAAATAACCACTTGCCTAATTCTTTGAAGTTGGCTTTTTTGCCATACATTAAAATACCCACTCGGTAAATGCGGGAAGCAATCCAGGTTGTACACACGAAACCTCCAATTAATAAAATCATTGATAGCGCCAATTGCCAATCGGGCACCCCAAAAGGTAAACGCACCATCATGGCAATGGGAGAGGTAAATGGAATAATGCTTAACCAAAAAGACAGGGTACTATCGGGGTTGTTAATAATAAAGCTGAACGACATGATGTAGGTAAACAGCAAGGGTAAGGTGATGGGCAGCATAAATTGCTGTGTTTCCGTTTCATTGTCTACTGCCGAACCTACGGCGGCAAAAAGCGCACTATAAATTAAATATCCGCCTAAAAAGTACACCAAGAAACACGCAAATATGTAAGGTAAATTAAGCGTTTTTACGGCATTTATTACGGCCATACCCGGGTTGTTGCTGGCTTCTACAATAGCTTTGTTTTGTTTGCCCCCTACAAGTTCTGTTTTTATGGTGTTTACCTTGTCTTTTAATAAGATTTTACCGGCGGTACCCACCAAGGTGGTAGAAAGTACAATCCATAGCGTAAATTGGGTAAGCCCTACTAAACCAATGCCTATAATTTTACCCATCATCAGCTGAAAAGGTTTTACCGAAGAAATTACAACTTCTACAATACGGCTTGTTTTTTCTTCGATTACGCCACGCATTACTTGGGCACCATAAATAAATAGCGACATGTAAATGAGTATGGCGGCGGCAAAACCAATGGCATAGGCCGCTCCGGCACTGCTATCTTTCTCCCCTTCGGCTGTTAGCTCTTTCGAATCTATACTGATGTCGGGTTTAATATTTTCTAGCGTAGTAGCATCAATGCCGGCATCTTTTAGTTCTTTGTTGCGCAAAATTTCATTCAATTGGCTGTTGATATTGCTTAGAGCCGATAAGCCGACTTTCTTTTTTGAAAACAGTTCTACTTTTCCGGTTTTTTCTATATCGCTAGGGATATGTAAAATAAAGCCATCTTCGTTCGCCGCCGCTTCCTTTTTTGCGTCGTTTAAACTAGTGTTGCTGGTGCTAAAGCTTACGGTTCCGGTGTTTTTAAAGGCCGAGGCAAAGATGCCGCTATCGTCGTACACTCGTACTTCGGTTGCTTTATCGGCGCCATTTACCGACAAGTACGCAATAAGGCCATACATGCCTATAATGAGGGCAGGTACCAGAAAAGTCATCAATAAAAACGATTTCTTTTTTACACGGCTCAGGTATTCGCGTTGAATGATGAGTAAAATCTTGTTCATAGGATTACTTACTTACTTGTTGAATAAAAATGTCGTTGATGCTCGGTATTTCTTCGCTTACTTGCTGAATTTGGATATACGGCAATACATAGCTTAGCACATCGTTAGGTGTTTTACCTTCGGCTATTTTAATTTGAATTTCTTGTGGAGTTAGATTGGAAACGATGCTGAATAAATCGGCTTTTTCCGCAGGAAATTGCCCCGTAAAGGAAATATTGAAGGTATTGTTGCGGTAGCTATTTTTAATATCGCTTACCTTGCCATCTAAAATTTTATGCGATTTATTAATTAAGGCAATGCTATCACATAATTGCTCTGCCGATTCCATGCGGTGGGTAGAGAAAATAATAGTTGCACCTTTTTGGTTTAATTCTAAAATTTCTTTGGTAACCAATTCGGCATTTACCGGGTCGAAACCCGAGAAAGGTTCGTCTAAAATAATGAGTTCGGGTTCGTGCAATATGGTGGCTACAAATTGTACCTTTTGTTGCATACCCTTACTCAAATCTTCTACTTTTTTGGTCCACCAGCCCTGCATCTCCATTTTTTCGAACCAATATTTAATACGCTTAGTAGCCTCGGCTCTCGATAATCCTTTGAGCTGGGCTAGGTATAAAACCTGTTCGCCAATTTCCATTTTTTTGTATAAACCCCGTTCTTCGGGCAGGTAGCCAATTTTGGCAATGTGGCTGGGGTTTAGCTTTTCGCCGTTAAAAAATACGTCGCCACTATCGGGTGCTGTAATTTGGTTAATAATGCGAATTAAGGAGGTTTTTCCGGCACCATTGGGCCCTAAAAGTCCAAAGATGCTGCCTTTCTCAATCTCCATGCTCACCTCATCGAGGGCACGGTGCTGGGCATATTGCTTTACAATGTTTTGGATGCGTAACATGTAGTTTTGGTATTTTTTGTTTAGATGTTTTAACAGAAAGTAAGTTACAAAAAAACCCATCCTTTTCTAAGATGGGTTTTATGTTCTTATCCGAAGTATTCTTTCATGCGTTCGAAGAAACTTTTTTCGCCTTTGCCCGGTTGGGGTTTAAAATTAGGCGATGCTTGTAGTTTTTCTACCAGCTCTCGTTCTTCTTTAGACAGGGCTTTTGGGGTCCAAATGTTTACATAAATTAACTCATCGCCACGGTGGTAGGAGTTTACCTCTGGAATGCCTTTTCCTTTTAAACGCAGTATTTTACCGGCTTGCGTACCGGCATCAATTTTTAGTTTGGCTTTGCCATCAATGGTAGGCACTTCTACACTGGCGCCCAAGGCGGCATCGGCAAAACTGATGTATAAATCGTAAATAATATTAAAGCCATCACGTTTTAAGGTGTCGTGTGGAATTTCTTCTACTAGAATAATTAAGTCGCCGGGTACGCCACCACGAGGAGCGGCATTGCCTTTACCGCTCATAGAGAGTTGCATGCCTTCGCTTACGCCGGCCGGAATCTGAATGCTTATGGTTTCTTCGCCACGTGTTAAGCCTTCGCCATGGCAGGTGCCGCATTTGGCGGTAATTTCAGAACCTTCGCCATTACAAGTAGGGCAAGTGCTAGTGGTTTGCATTTGGCCTAAAATGGTATTAGTTACCCGGCGTACGGCGCCACTTCCGCCGCAAGTACGGCAGGTGCTTACCGACGATTTGTCTTTTGCACCCGAGCCGCTACAGCTTTGACAAGCCACTTGCTTGTTTACTTTTATTTTTTTCTCTACGCCTTTAGCAATTTCTTCGAGCGTAAGTTTTACTTTAATACGCAGGTTGCTGCCCCGGCTAACTCTACGTCCGCCTCGGCTAGATTGGCCACCGCCAAAAAAACTATCGAAGGGGCTACCGCCACCACCACCGAAAATATCGCCAAATTGGCTAAAAATATCTTCCATGTTCATGTGGCCGGCTCCGCCACCAAAACCACCATTGCCGGCTCCGGCATGGCCAAATTGGTCGTAGCGTTGTTTTTTCTCAGTGTTGCTTAATACCTCGTAGGCCTCGGCAGCTTCTTTAAATTTATCTTCGGCAGCCTTGTCATCGGGGTTTTTATCCGGATGGTATTTAATGGCCA
>JBJTNJ010000080.1:0-12905 GCA_046074005.1 Sphingobacteriaceae bacterium | reverse complement strand
AAACCTTATAGGTCTTATTAGGTCTTATGGGTGTAGTTCGGGTTTCGAAAACCTTATAGGTCTTATTTTGTACCAAACTATTTACCGAAAGGCATTTTGGGCATTCCCCTCATCATTTTAGCCGCTGCCGCGGGATTAGAGAATTGTTTCATCACCTTGCGCATATCGTCGAACTGCTTGATGAGCTTATTTACCTCCACCACCGTATTTCCGGAACCTTTGGCAATACGGTTTCGGCGGCTGGTATTAATTGCGTCCGGATTTTCACGCTCATAAGGAGTCATGGAGCGGATAATGGCTTCTACCGGTTTAAAGGCATCATTATCAATTTCTACATCTTTAATGGCTTTGCCCACGCCGGGGATCATACCCATTAAGTCTTTCACATTTCCCATTTTCTTGATCTGCTGAATCTGGTTCAGGAAATCGTTAAAATCGAATTTATTTTTGCGAATCTTCTTCTGTAGCTCGGCCGCTTCTTTTTCATCGAACTGCATTTGGGCACGTTCTACCAAAGAGATCACGTCGCCCATTCCCAAAATACGGGAGGCCATACGGTCTGGGTAAAACACATCCAGCGCCTCCATTTTTTCGCCCGTACCAATAAACTTGATCGGTTTGTTCACTACCGATTTAATAGATAAGGCCGCACCGCCGCGGGTATCGCCGTCCAGTTTGGTCAGCACTACGCCGCTAAAGTCTAAGCGGTCGTTAAAGGCTTTGGCGGTATTCACCGCATCCTGACCGGTCATGGCATCTACCACAAATAAAATCTCATGAGGCTGAGTAGCTGCTTTTACACCGGCAATCTCGTTCATCATTTCTTCATCTATGGCTAAACGTCCGGCGGTATCCACAATCACCACATTCTGACCGTTCTTTTTAGCTTCCGCGATACCGGCTTGTGCAATCCCGATAGGATCTTTATAATTCAGATCGGCAAATACAGGCACTTCAATCTGTTCGCCCAATACCTGCAATTGATCAATAGCGGCAGGACGGTAAATATCGCCGGCTACGAGTAAGGGTTTTTTACCTTTTTGAGTTTTTAGAAAATTAGCCAGCTTGGCTGAAAAGGTAGTTTTACCCGCACCATTTAATCCGGCAATTAAAATAATGGTTGGATTGGTACTTAAGTTCAGATCGGCAGCTTGCCCGCCCATCAGGCTGGCCAGCTCATCGTTCATGATCTTGGTTAATAACTGACCCGGAGAAATTGCCGTTAATACATTTTGACCTAGGGCTTTTTCTTTCACCTCGTCGGTAAAGGTCTTGGCTGTTTTATAGTTTACGTCGGCATCCAAAAGAGCTTTGCGAATCTCTTTCATGGTTTCGGCCACGTTGATTTCGGTGATGGTGCCTTGCCCCTTAAGAACTTTAAAGGCTCTGTCTAATTTATCTTGTAGATTCTGAAACATTGTTTTTGAACGTTAATTGCGGTTAAAATGCAATACAAAGGTATCATTTCTAGCAGAAAAATTTGTGTTTTTGTACCGAATGACTTCCCTTGGGCTGCTAAAAAGAATATTTTCTGCTTGGTGCAACTTTTCCTTGTTTGTTGCGTCAAACTACTCGGAATAACTCACCAACCCATGATGAAACCCCTTTTTACTCTACTCTTACTTTGTTTTTGTGTAGCCCTTTTTGGCCAAACCCCTAAAAAAATGTCGGCCACCCGGGTAGATAAAGCACCTAAGATAGATGGGTTACTTGGTGATGGTGTATGGAAAAATGCTCCTGTTTATTCGGGTTTTGTGGAGTTGCAACCCAATCCTGGAAAACCAGAAGCGGAGAATCAGCGTACCGAAATTCGCATACTTTATGATGATGTGGCTATTTATGTGGCCGCTCGAATGTACGAAGCTAATATTGATAGCATTGCCCATGAATTGGTAGCTAGAGATCAGGTGGGTAATGCCGATTTCATAGGTATTTCTTTTGATACCTATTTTGATAAAATTAATGCCAATGGCTTTTATTTAACTGCAGCGGGATCTCAGTTTGATGCCAAGTATTCGCAAAGTGGCAACGAAGACCCGAGTTGGAATGCGGTTTGGGAGGGTGCGGTTAAATTAGACAATCAGGGCTGGGTGGCAGAGTTTAAAATACCCTATTCGGCTCTTCGTTTTTCTAGTAAAAACATCCAAAATTGGGGTGTAAATGTAATTCGTAAACGCCAAAAGGCCAACCAACAATTGTTTTGGAACCCCATTAGCCCCACCGTGAATGGATTTATTAATCAAGAGGGCGAATTAGATAATTTAGAAAATATTAAGGCGCCTTTGCGTTTATCGTTTTCGCCCTATGTGTCTACCTATGTAAACCATTACCCTTTTCAGCAAGCTGGGATGCCCAATACTACCGGTGCGTTTAATGGTGGAATGGATGTGAAATACGGAATTAACCAGAGTTTTACCCTAGATATGACCCTTGTGCCCGATTTTGGGCAGGTTAAATCGGACAACCAGGTGCTCAACTTAACCCCTTTTGAGGTGAAGTTTGATGAGAATAGATCTTTTTTCACCGAAGGTACCGAGCTGTTTAGCAAGGGCGATTTGTTTTACTCTCGACGAGTGGGCGCCCGCCCTATAAACTTTTATGGGGTTCAAAACCAACTCCAGGTAAACGAGCGTATTGTAGAAAATCCGGCCGAAAGCCGTTTGCTTAATGCCACTAAAATATCGGGTCGCACTGCCCAGGGCTTAGGTATTGGTTTTTTTAATGCGGTTACTAAGAAAATGGAGGCTATTGTAGAAAACAATTTGGGCCAACGCCGTTTTATTGAAACACAACCACTTAGTAATTATAATATTTTAGTCCTCGATCAAACATTAAAAAACAACTCTTCGGTTAGTTTTATAAATACCAATGTAACTCGAGAAGGGAGTGCTGATGATGCGAATGTGAGTGCCTTTATGGTTACGCTAAACGATAAAAAAAACAATTATTTTGTGAGCACCATGGGTAGAATGAGTAAGTTGAGTGCTGGGTTTAACCATGCGGCTAGCACCGGATATACGTATGATGTACTGTTTGGTAAGCAAAGCGGAAACTTCACCTGGAGCGTATACCAATCTGCCAAAGATGATGCGTTCGACCCAAATGATATGGGTATTCTTTTTAACAATAACAATGTGGAGAGTGGCATTAATCTATCTTACAATGTTTACAAGCCGGGTAAATGGTATAATAAATCGCAAAGCTGGTTTAACTATACCTATGTACAACGGTTTAAACCGAGTTCTTATCAATCCTCGAGTATAAATATGGGTAGCTGGATGCAGTTCAAAAACTTTTGGTCAGCCAATGTTCACATAGATTATCAATTGGACGGAAACGATTTTTATGAACCCCGTACCGCTGGTGAAGTATTTAAAACAGGTGCAAACCATGGTTTTAGTTTTCATATTAATTCCAATCGTTCTAAAAAATATGGCGGTGGCGCTTACATAGCTTACCGCTCTCATGAATTATTTTCCGGTAAGGGCTATGGCTATGGGTTTTATCAAAATTATAGGGTAAACGATAAAATAGCTTTGGGCGTAGATTTAAGTGTAGAGCCCCAATTTAATAATGTAGGTTTTGTGGAGAGAGATCAAAACACCAACGAAACTATTTTCTCTACCTACAACAGGCATACTGTAGAAAGCTCTATGGATGCAAAGTATACGTTTAACAACCGAATGGGTTTAAAATTTGTTGTACGACACTATTGGTCCGATCGTAGAAACAAAGAATTTTATACTCTTTTAGCCAACGGAAGCCTTCAAGCCAATGCCTCTTTTGTTCCTAATAATTTAGATATTAACTACAATACCTTTAATGTAGACATGGAGTATACCTGGAATTTTGCGCCAGGAAGTGAGTTTAGTGCGACGTGGAAAAATGCTGCTGAACTTTATGAAAATAGGGTGAAACCAGGTTATGCCATCAACCTTAACAACACACTAAAATCGCCACAAAACAACACTGTTTCGCTAAAACTATTGTATTATATCGATTATTTGAACCTTCGGAAAAGAAGCCACTAATTTTTTAGTGGAGGCAGCCGGTAAGCGCCCGGATTTTGCAGGTACCTACGATAGGCCTCTTGGATAAAGCGTATCATGTCGTAGTCATTTGCCTCGAGCACAAAGGAGTAAGCCGGCCGGTACTGTTGCATAAAATCTTTCGCTTTGGCTCCGGTTAAGCCCGTTACTTGCTGTATAAGTGCCGGAGTATATCGGTAGTCAATTACTAATTCTTTAAAATCTCTATCGATTGTTTTTTGGAGGTTTCTGGCGTTTTTCCCCTGTCGGCTAAATAAACTATACAGGGCATCTATGCTTAACCCTACGCCACCCAAACCGTTGCCACCACCGGTGTGCAAGAGGTCGGAACTGTTCCCAATTCGGTAAATATCTTTATACTCTGCTTTAATTTCTAGTAAACGTTTAGAGGGGGTTTTTATCGAATCTTTTATAACCACTTCTTGTAGGCGTATGCTCATTCTACGGAGATAGAACACGATATCTGCAGTCCCCGAAACTTTAATCGTATCCGATCTAAAGCCCTCTAATTTGGCTACCAACACATCACCCATTTTGGCTACTAGTTTAAATTCGCCTTTAGAATTATTGTATACCCCACTTTCGGTTTGGGTGTTTAGTATAAAAACCCTAGCTAGTCTAATCTTCGTATCCCTATCAAAAACAACTCCCTGTATTAGGCGTTCTTGGGCAAAGCAATAGCTACTTAGGCAAATCAATAAAAGGGTGAGTGTTTTTTTCACAGCGTTAAAACTACTATTATTTTTAGGAGTGTTGGGCTATTTAACACACCTTAACAATACTAATTGGCAATAACCAGCAGTTGCCCCAAGTAAACAGTTTCGCTCGAAAGTGCATTTGTCTGTTTAAGTTTTTCTACCGATACCTTGAAACGCTGGGCAATGCCCGCCAGCGAATCGTTCGCCTTTACCTCATAAATCACCATTTTTACGGGTGCCTTTATCGCTTCTGTATTTGGGGCTTCGGAAGTGTTTGTTTTAATTTCGGTTGCTACTTTGCTTTCTCTGGCTATTTTTTCTCCGGCTTTTTCGCCCACATCAAAGCGGTTTAATTGATAACGCTCAATAAGGCCAATTAGTAAATCTGGGTATTTTGGGTTGGTGGCATAGCCCGCTTCTTTTAGGCCTTTGGCCCAAGATTTATAGTCGTTTTTGTCTAATTCAAAAAGAGCGGCATAGCGTTTTCGCTTTAAAAACTCCGAATGGTCTTTATACGAATCTTCAGGGTTTTTGTATACCCGGAAACACTCATTTTCGGTGTCGTCGTTTTTTAAGATGGTTTTCCCAGCCCAATCTCCGGCACACTTAATGCCAAAATGATTATTGGCTTGTACAGCTAGGTCGCTCTTCCCATTCCCCGATTCTAGTAAGCCTTGTGCCAGCGTAATGCTTGCCGGAATGCCGTTAGCATTCATTTCTTGAATGGCAATTTGTTTAAATTGATCGATATAAGCCTCGGCGTTAGTGTTCGTAGCACCCGGTTTAGTCGCTATGGTTTTGGATGCTGGTGCATCGGGTTTAAAAAATGTACGTATGCCGCAAGAACTCACAAGGAGCGAAAATACCAGGCAAACTATCCCGATTTTTTTCATACTAATAGCTCAGTTTTTGCCCCGGATGTAAGCGGGAGGTTTTCAACTTATTTTTTTTCATAATGGCCGATACGCTTGTTCCCAAGCGTTTGGCAATGCCCGAAAGGGTGTCGCCCTTTTTTACAGTATAACGATGGTGAACAGGAGTAGCCGGAGTGGCAATTGGGGGTTCAACTTCTGCCACGGTATCTAGGAGCATTTCTGGTATCAACTGTGGTGTTTGCTTATCAAACTGATGTAAATCGTACTTGTTAATAAAGCCCAACACCTGCGCCCCCCAGGTTTTGCTGTGCGCATAACCCCCACGTTGAATACCACGCACCCATTGCTTATAATCGCTGGGGCCATATTGTGTGAACAGCTTGGCAAAGGAGGGAAATTTCTTTAGGGTGGCTATAAAATCGGCATATGAATCTTCTACCGAATCATAACTTTTATAAGCCGAACGTACACTTTTAACTCGATTTTTCCCCTTAATGCCAAAGTGGTTATTTAGCCGGCGGGCTATTTTACTGGTTCCGCTTGCCGATTCATGCATGGCGACGGCTAAAATTACACTTGCCGGAACACCGGTTTGCTCCATTTGGGCAATGGCTAGGTCTTTATAGCGTTCTACATAGTTACTGCCGGCCGTTTGGCCAAAGCCCGCCAAATGTACAACTAGCAAAAAGCACAGAAAGAAACTCTTCTTCATGACGTTTATTTTTTTCTAATTACCCAAAGACCATCGCGAATGGGCAATAAAAGGGGCTCTACTCTAGTGTCGGAGGCAATTTTTTCATTCAGTGCCACAATGCCACTCGTATCCCTGTCTACTTTATCTTCTTGTAGCACTTTGCCACTCCAAAGCACATTATCAATTAAAATGAGGCCTCCGGGTTTTACAAAGTCAAAAATTAAATCGTAATACAGCGCATTGTTTTTTTTATCGGCATCAATAAAAACCAAATCCACGGGTTTGGTCCAGCCAGCTAAAAACTCCTCCGCTTTGGCTAGGTGATAAACTATCTGCTTTGCCCAATCCGATTCGTTAAAGTATCCACGCACCCTATCTTCTAATTCTAGGTTGCAATCTACAGTATGTAGTTCGGCATTAGCACCCAAGCCTTCTGCCAAGCAGAGGGTGGCATAGCCGGTAAAGGTGCCAATTTCTAACACACACTGCGGCTTAAGCAGTTTGCTTAGGAAGCTCAATACCCTGCCTTGGTAGTGGCCAGATAACATACGGGGCATTAATACCTGCAAATGGGTTTCTCTATTAATCTTTTTCAGCAAGTCACTTTCAGGGGTGCTTAGCTTCTCTAAATAAGATTGCAGGGTAGCCGAAATAATATCCATAACACAAAGGTACGGATTTTGAAAAAAGTGCTTTTTTAAAAGCCTTGTGCTTTTTTCTCTAAGTAAGATTGTAAAATGATGGTGGCCGATACAACATCCACCCGTTTTTTGTTCTGTCTATCTTGCTTATTTAAGCCGCTTTGTGCAATGGAAGCGCTAGCCATTTTGGAAGTAAAGCGTTCGTCCATGCGTTCTGTTGGAATGTTCGGAAAATTCTTTTTTAGTAGGTTGATAAAACCCTTAATGTGCGGCTCTACTTGAGAGGCCGAGCCATCCATGCGCTTGGGTTCACCCACTACAAAACAGGCCACAGTTTCCGTTTTTAAATAGGTACTTAGGTAGCTGATAATATCTTGAGGGTGTAGGGTGTCTAATCCGGTAGCAATTAATTGCAAAGGATCGGTAACTGCTATACCAATTCGTTTGGTGCCATAATCAAAGGCCATAATGCGTGACATGCACAAAGGTTGCGATTATGTGTGAGAAGCCGAAATTTTTGGTATTTTGCACCATGCAGTTTCGTGCCATCATCGGTCAAGAAGAACGTAAAAAACGCTTAATAGAAAGCGTTCAACAAGGCAGGGTAAGCCATGCTCAGCTGTTTTTGGGCCCAGAAGGTTCGGGAAGTTTAGCCTTGGCGGTTGCTTATGCGCAGTATATTTCTTGCGAAAATAAGGGTGCAAACGATAGTTGTGGTGAATGTGGCTCGTGCCGTAAGTACGAAAAACTGATACACCCCGATTTACATTTTTCCTATCCGTTTTTTGCTAAGCACAAAGAAGATACGGCCCAAACCTTTATTTCGGAGTGGCGTGAAGCTTTCTTGCAGAACCCTTATTTGGGTTTAGATGCCTGGCGAAACAACCTAGATGCCGAAAACAAGCAAGCCAATATTAATATTGCCGAGTGCCACCAAATCATTCAAAAACTCAGCCTAAAACCTTTTGAGGCCGAGTATAAGGTGTTAATAATGTGGTTGCCCGAGTATTTAGATAAAGAGGGAAATACGCTTTTAAAACTTATTGAAGAACCCCCACAGAAAACCCTCTTTATTTTGGTGGCCGAGCAGCAAGAACAGGTTTTAACTACCATACTCTCGAGAACGCAATTGGTTAAAATACCTGCTTTGAGCGATGTAGAGGTGGAGCGTTATTTACTCAGCCTATCGGTAGCACCCGAACGGGCCAAGCAAATCGCTTTTTTAAGTGAGGGAAATGTGCAAGCAGCCCTAGATTTGATAAACGAAGTAGAAAGCGACAATTTCGCCCTATTTACCGATTGGTTGCGCATGGCTTTTGGCGATAAAGGACCCACTATACTCGATTTTGTAGAACAAATTTCTAAATCGGGGAGAGAGAATCAGAAAGCATTTTTACGTTATGGCATTCATTTTTTACGTGAATGCATGGTGTACCTTTCGGGGGCCAAAGAGCTCATTCGTTTGCCTGAAAATGAGTATACGGTAGCAGTGAACTTTTCGGAGAAAGTGCTGAGTTTACCCAAGGCCGAGGCTATTATTTCGGAGTTAGAGAAAGCACATTACCATCTTTCGCGGAATGCAAACCCCAAAATTTTATTTTTAGATGTATCTTTACAATTCGTTAAGATATTAAGGTTTAATACACTCCCCGAGGGGATTCAATATATAGGTAGTTAAATTATGGGATGTGGAAGTTGTTCTTCTGGGGGCTGTGCCCCAGCCGGCTGTAAAAGCAATGGTGCTTGCCTTACCAATGGCTGCAGCAAATTAGATGTATACGATTGGCTTGCCCACATGGACATGCCTAGCAATTACAAACCCTTTGATATTCTCGAAATCAAGTTTAAGGGTTCACGAAAAGACTTTTTTATTAATGCTGATAACCTCTATTTAGAGCCCGGCGAATTGGTAACCGTCGAAACCGGATCGAGTGGTTTTGATGTTGGCCACGTATCGCTTACCGGTGAATTGGTGCGCATGCAATTGAAAAAACGCAATGTGAAAGCCGAAGAAGTAAGCAAGAAAATTATTCGCAAAGCTACCGAAGCCGATGTAGAAAAATGGAAAATGGCCAAAGAAGCTGAGTTCGAAACCATGCACAAAGCCCGTGTATTGGCTAAAGAATTGGGCCTTGCTATGAAACTGAGCGATGTAGATTACCAGGGAGATAAAACAAAAGCCACCTTTTATTATACCGCCGAAGGTCGTGTTGACTTTAGAGAATTAATTAAACGCATGGCCGAAAAATTCCGCATTCGTATTGAGATGCGCCAGATAGGCATGCGCCAAGAAGCTAGCCGTTTGGGGGGTATTGGCTCTTGTGGGCGGGAGTTGTGTTGTTCTACGTGGCTTACCGATTTTAAAACCGTTTCTACGGCGGCGGCTCGTTATCAAAACCTATCGCTAAACACTCTAAAGTTGGCTGGGCAGTGTGGCAAGTTAAAGTGCTGCCTTAACTACGAGTTGGATACTTACATGGATGCCCTAAAGGACATTCCAAATAATGTGGATAAATTAGAAACCGGAAAAGGCCTTGCCAGACTTCAAAAAACCGATATTTTCAAAAAATTAATGTGGTATAGCTACCCCGATACCGAAGATTGGATTCCATTACACGCCGCTCGAGTAAGAGAAATAAAAGAATTGAATAAAAAAGGCGAAAAGCCCGACGATTTAAACGATAGTGCGGTAGAGTTGGCAGAGAAAACACCGGTAAAAACCTTTGATTATGAAAATGTGGTTGGACAGGATAGTTTAACCCGTTTAGATAATCGAAACAAGGGCCGTAACAATAAAAATCGTCGGAACAACCGCCCTAAAAATACCAATGGAAATACTCCACAACAAGCTGCAGCGGCTGCGCCAGCGGGAGCCCCGAGAACTAACAATAACAATCGCCGCCGCCCACCCCGCAGGCCAAATAATAACAATCCTAAACCAGAGTAGGTAATGAAACGTATGTTGTTTATAGTTGGATTGGGGCTGGTTTTTTCGGTGTTTGCTTGCCAAAACCCAAACGTATTGGTTGATGAAAATCAGTCGATTGATCAGGCAAGGTGGACCTATGTAAAGCCAATTAAAATAACCGTGCCTATTGTAGATACGACTGCGGCATATGCCGTTTTTATAAATCTGCGTCATACAGAGGAGTATGCCTATTCTAACATATTTATCCGCATAAAACAACACAACCCCAATAAAAGCCAAAAGGTTTGGAGAAAAGAATATACCTTGGCTAACCTGGAGGGAGAATGGCTGGGTACCGGCTCTGGAAACTTGTTAAACCACCAATTGCTATTGTTTAAAAACCATCGTTTTGCACATGCGGGAACCTATGTGTTTGAGCTAGAGCAAAACATGAGAGATAATCCTTTAAAAGGGGTTAGCGATATTGGTTTACGAGTAGAAAAACAACCCTAATTCTACAACAAACTCACTAGTTTTTCTAAGTGCATTCCCCTAGAGCCCTTTATTAATACGGTGCTATTTTCAATAGGCTGTTTGCGTAAAGCTACTTCGGCTTCTGCCACGGTTTTATAAAACTCAGCCTTGCTTGTTTTTTGTTGATCGTAGAAATCAACACCAATGAAAATATATCTAGTAGCCGGAATGGCTAAGGCTTTTAGAATAATAGCGGCATGCTCTGCTGGAGATTCGGTACCCAATTCAAACATATCGCCTAAAATAAGTACCTTGTTTGCCCCCGGCATTTTATCTAAATTTTCTAAAGCCCCAGACATGCTGCTTGGGTTGGCATTATAATAGTCGCAAATAAGTGTATTTTTCTCAGTTTTTGTGATTTGCGAACGATTGTTAACGGGAATGTAGCCGCTAATACCGGCATTAATTTCTTCGGTGCGTAATTCGAAAAATGCTCCTACACAAATGGCTGCTAATACGTTTTCTACATTATAGCTACCGGTTAAGTGGGTACTTACTTCGTGTTTTAATTCATCAAACTCTACCCGTTCTCGTTTCCAAACCACACTCAAAAAGGGCACTTCGGCACTAATGGTTCCGGAAATATAATTATCCATCCCCGAGCCATAGAATACTAATTTATCTATAGGATATTGTCGGCATAATGCATTTATCTCGAAATTATTGTGGCTAACAAATACCACACCACCGGTTTGGGCCAAATAATCGTATAATTCTCCTTTTCCTTTACGAACACCGGCCAATCCGCCAAAACCTTCTAGGTGGGCCTTGCCAATATTGGTAATTAAGCCGTGGGTGGGTTGGGCAATGTGGCAAAGTTGGGCAATTTCTTGCTGATGATTAGCCCCCATTTCTATGATGGCTATTTTCACTTCTGGCCTTATAGATAAAATGCTTAGCGGAACGCCAATGTGATTGTTTAAATTACCATGGGTGGCAAACGTGCAATAGTGCTGACTTAGCACGGCATACAACAACTCTTTGGTGGTGGTTTTGCCATTGCTTCCGGTAATGCCAATTACGGGGATGTGGAGTTGTTTACGGTGGTGGGTGGCTAGTGCTTGCAAAGCCGCCAATACATCGCTTACCTCAATCAACTTTTCGCTCGTAGCTGTTTTGTTGTCCACTATGGCAAAGGCTGCCCCTAGTTCTACCGCTTTTTCCGCAAAGGTGTTTCCGTCAAAGTGTTCGCCTTTTAGGGCGAAAAATAAACAGCCCGGGGTTATTTTTCGGCTGTCGGTACAAATAACCGGGTGTTTTAAATAAATCTCGTAAAGTTTTTCAATCAGCATCATTGGGTACCAATATACGGATTGCGCCTAAGCTACCCAAGAAAGCTAAAAAAAGCCACGCTTTTTAGCGTGGCTTTCAGTCTATTTTTTTAAAAGCGTAGAGTCGGTGGTGCAGCTGAGCCCCTCTTTCCCCATCTTCCAAGTACTTGGCGCCCCTCTGCCATCTGCTTGGTAGTTTTGTGCATTTTCTGGGATACAATCATATAAATTGTAGTGTTCCAAGTATTCGTTTAAATCGGCTTGTATAACCAACCGGGTATTTTGGGGTACCCTTAGTGTAACCCTTACCCGTTGGTTACGCCATAATTCAGTTGGTATCAAATGAATGGCTTTATCAAAAAGTACTACCGAATCTTGCTGAATCACTCGATATTTTATGCGCTTTACGGAAGCTAAGGCACTCTCGAAAGTTTTACCATTAGAAATGTATTGTACAATTAACGAAGCGTTTTGGTCGTCGCTAGACTCTATGTATAACCTCATGTTGTCCGGAGAATCGTGCTGATTGTTGTTTACCACAATTCTGCCACTGGTATAGTGCCCATCAATATGGTAATTTATACTATCCTCTTTGGTTAAAAATCTGTCTTTGTTTAGTTGAAGATACAGCGTAGGGAAGGCTTTTACGTTTTGAGATTGCGAAAAACGAGCCTCCTGTTTAAACTCTCCAGCAGTTTTAAAGCCATAGTATAGGCCCGTACAAAGAGCTACTAGCCAAAGAATTAATAAAACAAAAGAGCCATTTTTGCTTACCGTACTTTTATTAAATAATACCCGTACCGCAAATAAAATGAGTGCTACTAGTGGAATTATTACCACCAAGAATGCTGAAATATAAATAGCCGCTTGGTATTCTGGGTTTACAATACTAAAAGGAAAGACAGGCAATTCCGAGCTGTTCCAAACCCCTAACACGGCTAATAATGCCACTAATAGAGCGAATAAAACTAGTACCCCGATAGCAATACTAAAACCGCCAATCACTTTAATAAGCACCACTCCGGTTTTTCCTAAAAATTTTCCTAGGTGAGAAAATAATTGTTCAACAAAACGGCCCAATCGTTGAAAAAATGGCTGTACTTCTTTTTGTGCATTGTTTAAGTGCTCTTTTACTGCGGCCACCTCCTCATCGAAATTCTTTTTGAAATTCTGTAGCGTGGCAGGCTCTCCTTTCATGGCCAATTTATCTGCTCGGCTAAGCGCTTTTGGCATCG
>JBJTNJ010000079.1:0-3835 GCA_046074005.1 Sphingobacteriaceae bacterium | reverse complement strand
GAGCTTGCTTTTGTAAACTTTCGGGCAAGGTTATCTGTTCGAGCTTTTGAGTTCCATAAATTGCCTCATCTACCAATGCATACACAAAAGGTGAATGCACACCATGCCGAGAATTGGCGCTAAGCCAATGCCACACATAATAGAGCTGTTTTCGGAGTACTTGCACAGACAAAAATAAGCAAAGCTTTGGCTTGCTTGAAAAAATGTGTATTTTCATAGAGATGGATGCTAAAGAAATTAACTCACTCATTAAGCTGTTAGACGACCCGGATACCGAAATTTTTAGTCACGTTACCGAAAAAATTAAGGAATACGGCCCAGAAGTTATTGCCTATTTAGAAAAAGCTTGGGAAGAATCGTTAGATGCACAGCTCCAGGAACGCATCGAAAACTTGGTTCATCAGCTTCAGTTTGAACACGTAAAAACAGATTTACAACTATGGACTTTAAGCGGAAGTTTCGACTTACTTCAGGGCATCCTTATTATTAACCGGTATCAGTACCCCGATTTAGACGAGCAGAAAATCATCAATCAACTGGAAGATATAAAACGAGAAGTTTGGGTGCAGTTAATGTACGATATGAGTGCCTTAGAAAAGGTGAAACTTCTTAACCATGTGTTTTTTACAATTTTTGGATTTGGAGGCAATACTAAAAACTACCACGATCCCCAAAATTCTTATTTAAACCAGGTATTGGAGAGTAAAAAGGGTAATCAAATTACGCTTTCTATTATTTATTCCACCATTGCCCAAAAGTTAGACATTCCGGTGTATGGCATCAACCTACCACAACATTTTATTCTGGGCTATGTAGATAAGGCCCAAGAGTACGATACCCAAGGTGGTGTATTGTTTTACATAAACCCCTTTAATAAGGGTTTTGTGTTTTATAAACGAGATATTAATGCTTTTTTACAACAATTACAGCTGGCTCCCAGCGCACAATTTTACGAGCCTTGCAGCAATAGCGATATTGCCATTAGAGTGCTGCGTAACCTGATAAGTGCCTACGAAAAACTAGGGCAGCCCGAAAAAGTGCGTGAATTAGAAGAATTACTAGCTGTTTTAATTGAAAAATAAAAAGCGAAAGCACAACCAAACGGCGGGCCGAGCAAAGGCCTTGTTGGTCTTGATTTATGCGCTAAAAGCGTATGAGCTCACTTTGTTCGGTTTTTGTTTAATTTTCAGCAAGGAAAATTAATAAACCTAAAACTCCATCAAATACGCCTTCAAAAAATCGTTTAAATCGCCATCTAATACCGCCTGAGCATTGGAAGTTTCATAATTGGTGCGCAAATCTTTTACCAATTTATACGGATGTAACACGTAATTACGTATTTGAGACCCCCATTCTATTTTCTTCTTATTGCCCTCAATAGCCGCGGTGGTTTCCATGCGCTTGCGCAATTCTATCTCGTATAATTGCGATTTTAATAATCGCAACGCATTTTCTTTATTCTGCAATTGCGACCGTGACTCTTGGTTTTTGATGACAATACCCGATGGTTTGTGGTATAAACGAACAGCCGTTTCTACCTTATTTACGTTCTGACCTCCGGCGCCGCCTGAGCGAAAGGTTTCAAATTCTATATCTGCCGGATTTACTTCAATTTCAATCGTATCGTCAATTAATGGATATACATATACCGATGCAAAAGAAGTATGGCGTTTGGCATTGGCATCAAAAGGAGAAACACGCACCAAACGGTGCACCCCATTTTCGCCTTTTAAATAACCGTACGCAAAATTTCCTTCAAACTGCAGGGTAACCGATTTAATACCGGCTACATCACCCTCTTGCGAATCTTGTTCCGTTACCTTAAAGCCGTTTTTTTCGCCCCACATAATGTACATACGCATGAGCATGCTGGCCCAATCGCAGCTTTCGGTACCACCGGCACCGGCAGTAATTTGCATAACGGCATGTAGCTGATCTTCTTCGGCACTCAGCATGTTCCGAAATTCCAACTCCTCTACTTTGGTTGTAGCTAGGCCAAACTGCTCATCTAGTTCTGCTTCGGTGGCTTCGCCTGCTTGGAAGAAATCAAACAAGACGCCAGTATCTTCTACCGCAGAGGCTACTTGTTCAAAATCATCGGTCCATAATTTTTTAGACTTTATGGCATGCAGTACTTTTTCTGCAGCTTTGGGGTTATCCCAGAAAGTGGGACCTAGGGTTATTTCTTGTTCGGCACGTATTTCATCGAGTTTTCTATCGATGTCAAAGATGCCTCCTCAGGGCCGTTACTCTGTCCCTTAAATCTTGTACCTGTTCTTTGGTCATGGAGCAAAAATACAGATTTCGCTCGTAAAGCATATGCTTTTGAGATTTTGTATCTTCGTAAAAAAATTAAGAATCTAATGTTCCCTAGCGTTTCCTTTTCCGATACCAAAGCCTATAGCCTATTAAGCCAACATGCCGGAGCAATTAGCCCCCTGCATTTGCGTCAATTATTTAAGCAAAACCCTAATCGTTTTGCCGAATTTTCTCTTCGTTTCGAGGATATTTTGCTAGATTTTTCTAAAAACAGAATTACCAGCGAAACTCGTAGTTTATTACTTGCTTTGGCAGAAGAATGCGGATTAAAAGCCGCTATTGAGGCCATGTTTAGCGGAGAGGCCATTAACCAAACGGAAAACAGAGCCGTATTGCACACCGCCCTTCGCAATCCAAACAAAGCGGGAATTGCGCTAAACGGAAAAGATATTTTACCCGACATCCACAAGGTATTAAGCCAAATGGAACAATTTTCTGATTCGGTACGTTCGGGGGCATGGAAAGGCTACAGCGGAAAAGCTATTGAGCATATTGTAAATATTGGTATTGGAGGCTCAGATTTAGGCCCGGTTATGGTTACCGAAGCTTTAAAAGCCTACCAAAGCCCTAAGTTATCGCTACATTTTGTATCAAATGTAGATGGCACCCATATTGCCGAAACCTTAAAGAAAGTAAACCCCGAAACTACCTTATTTATGGTGGCTTCTAAAACCTTTACTACCCAAGAAACCATGGCCAATGCCTTTACGGCCCGAGCTTGGTTTTTAGAAAATGGCGGAGATGCTGCAGGGGTAGCCAAGCATTTTGTGGCCATTTCTACCAATGCCAAAGGAGTACAAGAATTTGGTATTGATACAAAAAACATGTTTGGTTTTTGGGATTGGGTGGGTGGCCGCTATTCTTTATGGAGCGCTATTGGACTATCCATTTGCTGTGCCATTGGCTTTAGCCGTTTCCGCGAATTGTTGGATGGCGCCCATGCCATGGACGAGCATTTCCGTACCGAAAAATTGGAGAACAATATTCCGGTAACCTTAGCGCTTTTAGGCATTTGGTACAATAATTTCTTAGGGGCCGCTAGCCATGCTATTTTACCTTACGACCAATATTTACACCGCTTTGCCGCTTATTTCCAACAAGGAGATATGGAGAGTAACGGCAAGCAAGTAGATCGCAATGGCAAACCGGTGAATTACGAAACTGGGCCTATTATTTGGGGCGAACCGGGTACTAATGGGCAACATGCCTTTTATCAACTCATTCACCAAGGTAGCAAATTAATTCCCTGTGATTTTATTGCACCGGCACAAAGCCACAACCCTATTGGCCAGCATCACCAACTGTTATTGTCGAACTTTTTTGCGCAAACAGAAGCCTTAATGAACGGTAAAACCGAAGCCGAGGTGGTAGCCGAGTTAAAAGCAGCAGGCAAGAGTGATGCAGAAATCGAGAAGTTAAAAACCTTTAAAGTATTTGAAGGCAATCGCCCTAGCAATTCTATTTTAGTAAAGAAAATTACGCCACGGGTATTGGGCGCTTTATTGGCCATGTACGA
>JBJTNJ010000078.1:0-4965 GCA_046074005.1 Sphingobacteriaceae bacterium | reverse complement strand
TAGCCGCTTGGGAGTTTAAAGGCGACGATAAGCCCGAAACGCTACACAAGGAAGAATTGAAATTTGAAAATGTAAAACTCACACAACGGAGTTATAAATAGTAGCATTATGAGTGGAAATATGAATTTAACACTTAAAGTTTGGCGTCAGCCAGACGGAAATACCAGAGGTAAATTTGTGACCTATCCGGCACAAGGCATTTCTCCCGATATGTCGTTCTTAGAAATGCTCGATGTGGTAAACGAAGACTTGGTAAAACGAGGCGAAGACCCCATTCACTTTGATCACGATTGCCGCGAAGGAATTTGTGGCATGTGCTCTTTACACATTAACGGGCGCCCACACGGACCTAAACAAGCCATTACCACCTGCCAGTTACACATGCGTAGTTTCCACGATGGCGAAACCATTGTGATTGAACCATGGAGAGCATCGGCATTTCCGGTAATTAAAGATTTGGCGGTAGATCGTTCTGCTTTTGATCGTATTCAGCACGCTGGCGGTTTTGTTTCGGTAAATACCGGTGGCGTACCCGATGCCAATGCCATTGCCATTCCTAAGCCTATTGCAGATGAAGCCTTTAACTCGGCTACCTGTATTGGTTGCGGAGCTTGTGTAGCGGCCTGTAAAAATGCGTCGGCTATGCTGTTCGTATCGGCTAAAGTTTCGCAGTTGGCTTTATTGCCACAAGGCCAGCCCGAGCGTTACCAACGTGCGCAGGCCATGGTCGCCCAAATGGATGCTGAAGGCTTTGGTAGCTGCACCAATACCGGTGCCTGCGAAGCCGAATGCCCTAAGGAAATTAAGATTACTAATATTGCCCGTTTAAACCGCGATTATTTTACCGCTAATTTCTTTAAAGAAGAAGCTTAGGCAAGGCTATAAATAAAAAAAGCCCCAGCAATTTGCTGGGGCTTTTTTGTTGTGTAATTGTAGAGGCTTTACATTTTTGAAAACCTATCGGATAACGGGTTTAGAACTAAAACCGAAGCTCGTAGTGTAGAGCACTCTTGCTGGTTTTCCATTTTTTAAACCCGGGATCCAAGCGGGCGAATGCTTAAGCATGTTTACTGCAGCTTCTCCCCATCCACCTCCGGGATTTTCAATTAATTGGATGTTACTTAAGGTGCCATCTTTTTCTACAACCATACTAATAATAACGGTACCACTAAGGCCTCTTTCCATGGTATAGCCCGATGGAATCAGGTATTTACCGATGAATGCTCTCCATCCTTCTTGTTTCCCAGCAAAAAGAGGCCCTTGATCACTAGGATTTTTTGACTCTTTGATTTCAGAAAGGAGAACAAGAGAATCTTGTTCATTGAATTGAGTTGCCTCTGTTTTTAGCGTGATATCTACAACCCCATCTTTTGCATTACGTCCATATTTTTTACTGGCTTCTTTCCCTGTTAATACATTTACTGATGCAATAATACTCGGGTCTATTTTTTTCATATAGGCCGCATCAATAGCAATGGAATTCATAAAATACAAAGGTTCCGCTTTTTGAATACTATCTGCCGCTAGGGTGTAAGCTTTAGCTTGCATGCTGAAGAAGCAAGTGTTCAGAACTAGAAATAAAGAGAGAAATAAGAATCTATTTCTCAAATGTTCTTGGTGTTTCATTCGTAGGTTATTTATTGGTCTTCCTAAATATATACATAATTTCCTAATCCAATTAATAGCAACTAGGCGTTATACTAGAAAGAATTGATTAAATTAACTCCATAATTTCTTTCCAATGAAAATAGCCTTTCACGGAGCCGCCCGTACCGTTACCGGCAGTAAGCACCTCGTTACCCTCGATAATCAAACCCAACTTTTATTAGATTGTGGTATGTTTCAAGGGAGAGGCGCTTCTACCGATGAATGGAACAAGAAATTTGGCTTTAACCCCGCCGATATTTCCTATGTGGTGCTTTCGCATGCGCATATAGACCACTCGGGTTTATTGCCAAAATTAGTTGCCGAGGGCTTTAAAGGCCCCATATTTTGTACCGCCGCTACCCTAGATTTGGTGCGAATCTTATTATTAGACTCGGCCAAAATTCAAGAACAAGATGCCTTTTACGAAAATAAACGACGGGCAAAAGAACACGAGGAACTCATAGAACCTCTTTATTTAGAAGAAGATGTAGAACAAACCTTTAAACAGTTTAAGGTGGTACCTTATGATACTCCCACGGCCATAGACGAAAACATCATCTTATACTTTACCGATGCAGGTCATATTTTAGGCAGTGCTGCCGTTCATTTATCTATTACCGAAAACACTAAAACTACCCGCATTACGTTTAGCGGCGATGTAGGCCGCTATGGTGATTTGCTTTTACGGGCACCACAGACGTTTCCGCAGGCCGATTATATCCTCATCGAATCTACCTACGGCGACCGTTTACACGAAGAGGTAGTACCCGCCGAAGAAACCTTGCGCCAAATTATTGAAGAAACCTGTATTAAACACGGCGGCAAAGTGGTTATACCGGCATTTAGTGTAGGCCGTACGCAAGAACTGTTGTACGTACTCAACTCCTTAGAATTGTCCGGAAAATTACCTAATGTGCCTTATTATGTAGATAGTCCCCTCTCTTCTAAAGCCACAGCCGTAATAAAGAGTCACCCTGAGGTGTACAACCGAGGTGTAAAAGCCCTCATGAAATGCGACTCCGATCCCTTTAACTTTAAAGGACTGGTATTTATTGAAGATGTAAAAGATTCTATTGCTTTAAACGACGATAAAACTCCTTGCGTAATTATTTCTGCTTCGGGTATGGCCGATGCCGGACGGGTAAAGCACCACATTCGCAATACCATTGATAACCCAAACAATACCATACTCATTGCTGGCTATTGCGAACCTCATTCTTTGGGAGGACGTTTGGCTTCCGGGCAAAAAATAGTGCGTTTATTTGGCGAAGAACACGTGGTAAATGCCTCGGTAAAAGTGATTAAATCGATGAGTGCGCATGGCGATAGAGATGATTTATTGGGCTTTTTATCCTGTCAAAATCCGGCATTGGTAAAAAAACTATTCATTGTGCATGGAGAATATGATTCCCAAATTCATTTTAAAGCAACCCTAGAGGCAGAGGGATTCCCCTTGGTAGAAATACCCGATATGCATCAATCCATTGAATTGGAGTAGGCATAAAAAAAGGGCGGAAATTTTTCCGCCCTTTTTTGTGTAATGTACCCTTAGTTTTAACGAGCGGGTGCCGGCGTAGGCAAAGGCTTACGAGGCAACAGATCGGTACGTTGGGCACTTTGGTATACAAAAGAGGCCACAATGGTAGCCGCTTGTTTTAAATCGGCTTCACTCAAACGATCGTAGGTATCCATATTGGTGTGGTGGGTACGAGTACCATACTCCATACCGTCTTGTATAAATTGAAATCCCGGAATGCCCACGGCATCAAACGATAAGTGGTCAGTTCCACCGGTATTTCTTGGAGTTAAGGTGCTAGCACCCATGTCGGCAAAAGGAGCCAACCATGCTTTAAAAATAGGTGCAATGGCTTCGTTTCCTTGCAAGTATACTCCTCTAATTTTTCCAGTACCGTTATCTAAGTTATAATAGGCCGAAACTTTTGCTTGCTCTGGAGTAAGTACCATTGTTTTTGGATCACCAAAATGTTTTAACACATAATTTCTAGATCCGAATAAACCCTGCTCTTCCGAACTCCATAAGGCAATGCGAATGGTACGTTTTGGTTTAAAGCCAATGGCTTTAAGAATACGCATGGCTTCCATCATTACCGCAGAACCAGCAGCATTATCGGTAGCACCAGTGGCGGCATGCCACGAATCTAAGTGGCCACCAATCATCACTACTTGGTCTTTTAATTTTTTGTCAGTTCCCGGAATTTCGCCTACTACATTGTATCCGGTTAAATCCGAATCAATAAAACGAGTTTGGATATCGGCTTCTACCTCTACTTTTTGTCCGGCTTTTACCAAACGCAATAAACGTAAATAATCTTCTTGCGACATTTCCACTTCCGGTGCAACTGCTTTGGCATCGGTAGCGTACGAAGCGCCATTGCTGGTAAAGAAGGTGCCGTGAGTGCCACGTCCGTTGCTAAGAATTAAAGCTACATTTTCTTGAATTAACAAGTCGTTTAGTTGGCTACGGAGCGCACGTTGCTTACGCATGGCTTCCATAGCTGCAGGAGCTGGCCCACCTGTATTTGGACTTCTTGGAGTAGCAGGTTCAGTCATTTTGGCTAATTCCTCGTCAGTATAGCGGCTGCCATCCGATTTAAAACTTGTACTAATGGCAGTAGTTACATCAAAAATAATAATCTTACCGGCCAAGGTACCCTTGTATTTGGTTAAATCGGCAGCAGAATCTGCTTTTACCAATACTACTTCTGCTTTTACCAAGCCTTTGGTGCTCGGAGTCCAGGCCTTAGGCGAAGCAATAAGTGCGTGATAGTAAGGTGCACTCATAGCGATATAGCTTTTTTGTACTTCCCAGCCTCTACCAAAGGTACCCCAAGGCTCTAAGGCTACATTTTGTAAGCCCCAGCTTTTTAAGGTACTAGCTGCCCAATCTTCGGCTTTTTTTAGGCCCGGTGAGTTAGATAAACGAGGCCCGGCAACATCGGTAAGGTAAAAGGCAGTTTGCATTACCTGCGATTTATTAAGGCCTTCGTCTTTAATTTTTTGGATAGCGGTTAAGTCTACCGTTTCTTCCTGTGCTAGGGCACTGCTGGCAAAGCCTAGGCCAAGAAATAGAGAGAATAGTAACGTTTTTTTCATGTGGGTTTGGGTTGTTGTATAAACAAACTTATTATTATTTCTTAAGTTTAATCTAGTGCTTTGTATAACATTTTGATTATAAAGCACGATTTTTAGTTCATAAAACCTAAGTTTAGACTTACAAATTCAGATTTTGATAATGAAAAAGACCTTATGTTGTTTCATCTTGCTTACCGGCCTATTGGCAAAAGCTCAACCAATCAC
>JBJTNJ010000077.1:0-5141 GCA_046074005.1 Sphingobacteriaceae bacterium | reverse complement strand
TAAATTAGCGGTATTTATCGAACAATTTGCTGCGCTCAAAGGTGCCAAAATACTGGTACACGGAGGGGGTAAAATAGCCACCCAACTTTCCGAAAAATTAGGCATAGCCACCCAATTAATCGATGGCCGCAGAGTAACCACTGCCGATTCACTAGAGGTGGTAACCATGGTGTATGCCGGGCTAATTAATAAAAGCCTAGTAGCCCAATTACAGGGCTTACACACCAATGCTATTGGCTTAAGCGGTGCCGATGCCAACCTAATACAAGCAAAAAAACGAATACACCCAAGTATAGATTTTGGTTTTGTGGGCGATTTAGAGGAAACATCCGTATCAGCGCAAACATTAAAAAGTTTCATAGATACCGGGCTTTGTCCAGTATTTTCGGCCATTACCCACAATGGGCAAGGGCAACTTTTAAACACCAATGCCGATACCATTGCGTCGGCACTAGCACTAGCACTCTCCGCTACTTTCGAAACCACCTTAATTTACGGCTTTGAGAAAAAAGGCGTTTTAGAAGATGTGGCAAACGAGGCTTCGGTAATTCCGCACATCAACCAAAAACGTTACATCAACCTAAAAAATGAAAACTCCATTCACAGCGGCATGTTGCCCAAATTGGATGCAGCCTTTACTGCCCTAAACGGTGGCATTGCCCGAGTAATTATTGGCGATGCTTGCGAAATTAACCAACTGGAAAGCCCAGCAGGTTTTGGAACTAGTTTAACGCTTAACTAATGGCTACAGAAACTTTATTTTCAGAAGCACTCGGCTTATTAAAAACACTTATCGGTACCCCTTCCTTTAGTAAAGAAGAATATAAAACTGCCGATAGTATTGAAGTATTTCTGAAACAAAAAGGAATAAAAACACAGCGAAAACTAAACAATATTTGGGCCTACAATAAGCACTTCGATGCCAGTAAACCCACCATCCTACTAAACTCTCACCACGATACGGTAAAACCAAATTCGGCCTATACTAAAGATCCTTTTTCGGCAGAAGAGTGCGATGGAAAATTATACGGACTCGGCAGCAATGATGCAGGCGGTGCCTTGGTTTCGCTTATTGCCACCTTTGTGCACTATTACCCCCAAGAAAACCTCAAATACAATATTTGTTTGGCCGCTACTGCGGAGGAAGAAATTTCTGGAGTAAATGGACTTGAACTTGTTATTCCGGATTTAGGGCCTTTAGATTTTGCCATTGTGGGCGAACCCACCTTACTAGATTTGGCCATTGCCGAACGGGGTTTATTGGTACTCGATTGTGTGGCTAACGGAAAAGCCGGACATGCTGCCCGCGAAGAAGGCGATAATGCTATTTATAAGGCCCTCAAAGATATTGAATGGTTCCGCAGCTATCGCTTTGCAAAAACATCTACGCTCTTTGGTCCTATAAAAATGAACGTAACCATTATTAATGCCGGCACCCAACACAATGTGGTGCCAGCTACCTGTGAGTTTACGGTAGATGTTCGGGTAACCGATGCCTACAAAAACGAAGAAGTACTTAAAATTATTCGCCAAAACGTGTCGTGCGAAGTGCACCCACGTTCCATTCGGTTAAAACCAAGTGCTATTGATATAAAACACCCTATAGTGCAGGCAGGCATTGCCCTAGGCAAAAAAACGTATGGCTCACCCACCACTTCTGATCAAGCGGTATTGGATATTCCTTCGCTAAAAGTGGGGCCCGGCGATTCGGCACGATCGCATACTGCCGATGAATTTATTTATGTAAGCGAAATTGAAGAGGGCATTGCTACCTACATCAACATGCTTAAAGAAATTGTTTAAAAGAAGTACCATGAAACTCTGGCAAAAAAATACCCAAACCGAAGCATCTGTAGATACATTTACCGTGGGCAAAGACCGCGAATTGGATGTACACTTAGCTACTTTTGATGTGTTGGGCTCTTTGGCGCACACTCAAATGTTAGCGTCTATTGGCTTACTTAGCCAAGCGGAATTTAGCCTCATTCAGAAAGAGCTTCGAGCTATTTTAATAGAAATAGAAACGGGTAATTTTTCTATTGCACCCGATGTGGAAGATGTACACTCACAAGTAGAGTTCTTGCTAACGCAACGTATTGGGGAAGCCGGGAAAAAAATTCATAGCGGCCGTTCTCGTAACGACCAAGTATTAGTAGATCTGAAATTGTTCTTGAGAAATGAAATTGCAGAAATTGCCGCACTCAGTAAGACGCTATTCACTACGCTTAGTGGGCTTAGCGAAAAACATAAAGAAAAGCTAATGCCCGGTTACACGCATTTGCAAATTGCCATGCCATCTTCCTTTGGTTTATGGTTTGGCGCCTATGCCGAAAGCTTAGCCGATGATTTAGAAGTGCTATTGGCCGCTTGGAAAATTAGCAACAAAAACCCCTTGGGTTCTGCAGCGGGTTATGGTTCTTCGTTCCCTTTAAACCGAACCATGACCACCGAACTATTGGGTTTTGAGCAACTTAACTACAATGTGGTATATGCCCAAATGGGACGTGGAAAAACCGAACGGGTACTGGCACAAGCCATGTCGTCGGTAGCGGCTAGCTTGGCAAAACTCTCCATGGATGTATGCCTCTTTATCAACCAAAATTTTGGATTCATTTCCTTTCCGGATGAACTCACTACCGGTTCGAGCATTATGCCACACAAGAAAAATCCCGATGTGTTTGAGTTAATTCGTGGGCGTTGCAATAAGATCCAAGCCTTACCCAACGAAATTGCCTTAATGACCACCAATCTACCTTCGGGCTATCACCGAGATTTACAGTTGCTAAAAGAGAACTTATTCCCAGCCATAGAATCGCTTAAAGAGTGTTTACAAATGAGCACCTATATGTTGGGCCACATGCGTATTAAAAACGATATTTTAAAAGACCCAAAATATCAGTACCTATTTAGCGTAGAGCAAGTAAACGAAGAAGTGCTAAAAGGCATTCCGTTTAGAGATGCGTATAAAAATGTGGGCTTAGCTATTGAAAAGGGAGAATTTTCTCATTCTGGCAACCTAAACCACACCCACGAGGGTAGCATTGGAAATTTATGCACCGAACAAATTACGGCTAATTTTGAGCAGGTATTTGCACAGTTTGGCTTTGCAAAAGTAGAACAAGCACTCAAAAAATTGGCTGGCAAATAATTAACTTTAAAAAATTCACAGACACATGAGCGTATCGGCATTAGCACAAACCCTAAAAGGCTCCGAAATTATTAAAATCGGAGGGGAGATTAATGAGCTGAAAAAGAAAGGAGAAAAAATTGCCAACTTAACCATCGGCGATTTCGACCCAACTATTTTTCCTGTTCCCAATGGATTAAAACACGGGATCATTGATGCCTATCATGCCAACCATACCAATTACCCACCGGCAGATGGTGTGAGTAGCCTACGAGAGCAGGTAAGTGTGTTTTTAGAAGAACGTTACAAACTACACTATAATTCCAAAGAAATTCTAATTGCCGGAGGTTCTCGTCCGCTTATTTATGCTACTTATTTAGCCTTGGTAGATCCGGGAGATAAAGTAGTGTACCCTGCTCCTTCTTGGAATAATAACCACTATTGCCACCTTGCCGGAGCAGAGGGAGTAGCCGTACCCACCACCCCCGAAAATTTGTTTATGCCTACAGCCGATGAGTTACGGCCACACCTAGCCGGTGCTACGTTGTTAGCACTTTGTTCGCCACTAAACCCAACGGGTACTATGTTTGGCAAACAAGCATTGGCAGAAATTTGCGACTTAGTGCTCGAAGAAAATAAAAAGCGTACAGCCGGCCAGAAACCTTTGTACTTATTATACGACCAAATTTACTCTCTACTTACCTTTAACAACACGGAACACGTAGACCCGGTAAGTTTATGCCCCGAGTTAAAAGAGTACGTGGTGTACATTGATGGTATTTCTAAATGTTTTGCCGCTACCGGAGTACGGGTAGGCTGGGCGTTTGGTCCAGAGCCTATTATTGGCAAAATGAAATCGATTTTAGGCCACGTAGGAGCCTGGTCGCCAAAAGCCGAACAAATTGCTACCGCTCAGTTTTTAAAAGATATTGTAGCGGTAAATACCTACCTGCACGCTTTTAAACTGCAAATTCAAAAAAGTTTAGATACCCTATACCAAGGCATTAAACAATTAAAAGCTGAAGGGTTTTTGGTAGATGCTATTGACCCCATGGGGGCCATTTACCTTACCGTGCAATTAGACTATGCCGGCAAAACTACTCCAGATGGAACCGTGTTAAACACCAGTGCCGATATCAACTTTTACCTTATTAAAGAAGCAAAAATTGGCTTGGTTCCATTCTCTGCTTTTGGTACCGCTAGCGATGTGAATTGGTTTAGGGCTTCGGTAGGTGGCTGTTCGTTGGCCGATATTGAAGAAATGCTACCCAGATTGAAATCGGCTTTACAAAAATTACGCTAAACCATGGCATTCGGAAAACTCTACCTCTTACCCGTTCCTCTGGCCGACGAAACGGTAGCCGCTGTTATTCCTTTAGAACAAAACAGCCTCATTAACCAGATAAAACACTATGTGGTAGAGAATGAAAAAACCGCTCGAAAGTGGCTTAAATACATGGGCCTAAAAACGCCACAAAGCGAATTAGATATGTTGGTGTTTGATAAGCGGAGTAATAAACAACAATTAGCCACTTATTTTAAAGCACTAAAAGCCGGAAACGATGTAGGTTTAATGAGCGAAGCAGGTTGTCCGGGCGTAGCCGATCCGGGTGCCGAATTGGTTGCCGAAGCACATCGATTGGGCGTAGAAGTGGTGCCACTAGTTGGGCCAAGTTCTATTTTGTTAGCCCTCATGGGTTCGGGCTTTAATGGGCAAGGCTTTGCCTTTCAGGGCTATCTTCCTATTGATAGGGGGGCAAGAGCTAAACGGATTAAAGAATTAGAAGGCTTAGCCGAACGCCTCAACCAAACCCAATTGTTTATTGAAACACCATTTCGAAACAATCAGTTACTAGACGAACTATTGAGAACTTGCCACCCCCAAACCTTAGTGTGCATTGCCTGTAACCTTACCTCGGCCGAAGAGTTTATAAAAACCAAAACGGTAGCCGAATGGAAAACTCAGGTACCCGATTTACACAAAAAACCGACTATTTTTCTACTCTATAAACGG
>JBJTNJ010000076.1:0-13766 GCA_046074005.1 Sphingobacteriaceae bacterium | reverse complement strand
CCGATGCAGAATTGGTAAAAGAATTATTGCCCGATATTCAGGCTTTAGGTTTTCAGATTCGCGAATTTGGAAGGAATGCTTTTGTGGTAGAAGGGGTACCTGCCGATATTTCGTCTAGCGCTAGCGAAGTGGAATTGTTAGAGCAATTGTTAGAAGGATTTAAAAATAACCAAGCTGCTCTTAAATTAAACAAACGAGATCAATTGGCCCGTACCTTGGCCAAAAACTCGGCAACTAAGGCAGGAATTCGGTTAAATGCAGAAGAAATGGCCAGTATGATAGATGAACTTTTTGCTTGCGAAATGCCTCAAGTTTCCATCAGCGGTAAACCGATAATTGTTACCTTTAGTTTAGAGGAATTACTTCAAAAATTTGAAAAATAGCCTTATGCGATTACCTTTTGCGAATACTCCAACGGTTGTAAAAAACCTGCTCATTATAAACATCATTTTTTATATTGCTACGCTGCTATTTAGCCGGGGTGGCGCTTACCCCATGGTAGAGCATTTCGGGGTATTTTATTTCGATTCGCCCAACTTTAGAATTTGGCAAGTAATTACCTACATGTTTATGCATAGCCCGGTAAGCTTTGCACACATTTTATTTAACATGTTTGCCTTGTATACGTTTGGCTCTCAGTTAGAATATTTATTTGGTCCCAAACGCTTTCTTCAGTTTTACTTAATTACCGGCTTGGGCGCTTTAGTCTTGCAAATGGCTATTCAGGCCATAGAGGTGTACGGCATTGCCGGTAGCATTACCATTGATGTGGCTAGCTATACTTCTACTAACCCAGATCATTTACGCACCCTGCAAGAAATTTATTTTGGGCCAATGTTAGGTGCTTCTGGAGCTATCTTCGGCTTGTTAACGGCTTTTGGTTTGCTATTCCCTAATGCCGAACTATTTATTATGTTTATCCCGGTGCCTTTAAAAGCTAAATACATCATTCCAATATACATCGTTATTGAATTGGTGTTGGGTGTAGCGCAATTTAGTGGAGACTCTATTGCCCACTTTGCCCATTTAGGTGGTGCACTTTTTGGGTTTATTCTGATGAAAGTGTGGCGCATTCGTAAACCCTGGGATTTTTATTAAGATACCATGAGAAGAGGGAAAGCGCATATTGGCTTGTTGAGCAAATTTTTACTGCTCTTAAATGCGCTTGCAGTGTTCTTTCTGCTAGTCTCTTATTTAGCCCCCTATATAAACCCTGCTAGTTTTTGGCCTATAGCTTTTGTAGGCTTAGCTTATCCATTTATTCTGCTTTTCAACTTACTCTGTGTGGTATTTTGGCTATTCCGGAAACCCGTTTTTGCAGTACCATCGGTCTTGGTCGTACTCTTGGGCTGGAATGTACTTACTAGTTTTGTAGGCTTTAGAGAATCTACCGCAATTGAGGTGCCAAAATCGTCGCCAGATTTTGTACGTATTATGACCTATAACGTGCACAGCTTTAAGAAATTTGGTTTTCAGAACGAAGAAACCATTCGTGATGAAATGCTTACTATTATTCGAAAAGAGCAGCCCGATGTGATTTGTTTTCAAGAATTTTTTACTCGTAAACGAGGTAAATACAATTTTAAAAAACTCATAAAAGAGATTTTACATACCGAGCATTATTACTTTGAGCCTAGTACCGATAATGGTTTCGAAGCCATAGGCTTGGCCATTTTCTCTAAGTTTCCGATTGTAAAAAAAGGAAATATTCGTTTTGATGAAAAACAACGAGGCAACGAAGCAATTTATACCGATGTGCTTTTTAAGAAACAAACCCTGAGAGTGTATAACGTGCACCTACAATCCATTAAATTCCAACCCGAAGACTACGAGTATTTACACCAAGTGCAAGCAGATATTCAAACAGATATGAGTTCGTCTCGTAGAATTGGGGGGCGCTTAAAACGAGCCTTTGTAAAACGCAGCAAGCAAGTAGCCTTGGTAAAAAAACATACCAGCACTTGCACCACGCCCTATGTGCTGGCCGGTGATTTTAACGATACGCCGGTTTCGTATACCGTACACCAAATGGCCGATGGCTTGGTGAACACCTTTAAGATAAAAGGAAGCGGCTTGGGCATTACCTATAATGGCGATTTCCCTAATTTTCAAATCGATTATATTTTGGCCACTCCAAACTTTGGAGTTAAGAATTACCGCATTATTGATAAAAAACTATCCGATCATTTTGCAGTTCGGGCAGATTTAGAACTAGATAACTAAGCATTTTTATACCTTTGTGGCATGAAAAACCAATTGCAGGTTTATAATACCTTAACTCGAAGCAAAGAGAAATTTACCCCGCTACATCCGCCTTTGGTGGGTATGTATGTATGTGGCCCTACCGTGTATAGCGATGTGCATTTAGGCAATTGCCGTACCTTTGTTTCCTTCGATTTAATTTATCGGTATTTGCTGCATTTGGGCTATAAAGTGCGCTATGTACGCAACATTACCGATGCCGGCCATTTAGAAGGCGACCGGGATGAAGGCGATGATAAATTTGCCAAAAAAGCAAAGCTAGAGCAGGTAGAACCTATGGAAATTGTACAGCGCTACACCTTGGGTTTTCACCAAGTAATGAGTTTGTTAAATACCTTGCCGCCAAGCATTGAACCAACTGCTACCGGGCACATTGCCGAGCAAATAGAAATGGTAAAAGAAATTTTGGCAAGCGGCTTAGCTTACGAGGTAAATGGTACCGTATATTTTGATGTAGAAAAGTATAGCCAAACGAACAACTATACTATTTTAACCAACCGCCAATTAGAAGACTTACTGGCCAATACCCGTGAGTTAGGTGGCCAAGACGATAAAAAAGGACGT
This sequence comes from Sphingobacteriaceae bacterium, assembly GCA_046074005.1. GTDB lineage: Bacteria > Bacteroidota > Bacteroidia > Sphingobacteriales > Sphingobacteriaceae > JAIPAN01. Next base: position 10,940 of record JBJTNJ010000076.1, on the reverse strand, counting down.
TTAGATTTTGCCTTATGGATTAAAGCCAAACCCGAGCATATTATGCGTTGGCCGTCGCCATGGGGTTGGGGTTTTCCAGGCTGGCATATCGAATGCTCGGCTATGAGTAAAAAATACTTAGGTGATACTTTTGATATTCACGGAGGTGGTTTGGATTTAGCTGCTACCCACCATACCAACGAAATTGCGCAATCGCAAGCATGTAACCACCATGCACCTGCCCGCTTTTGGATGCATACCAATATGCTTACGGTGAATGGTACCCGCATGTCTAAAAGTGCAGGGAACGGCTTTTTACCCGGCGAATTATTTAGTGGTAATCACCCTTTGTTAAGCAAGGCCTTTTCACCTATGACTGTTCGTTTCTTTATGCTGCAAGCCCATTACCGCAGTACGCTCGATTTTTCGAACGAAGCATTAGAGGCCTCAGAAAAGGGTTTTAAGCGTTTATTAAATGCAGTTGATTTGTTAGGTAGCTTGAAACCGAGTGAGCAATCTACCTGCGATGTGGCTACCCTAATAGCCCGAGGCTATGCCGCCATGAACGACGATTTTAATAGCCCGATTCTTATTGCCGAACTATTTGAAGCTGTAAAACTGATCAATGGAATAAATGACGGCAAGGTGCAAATCTCTATCGCCGATTTAGCTAGTCTCAGTCAGTTTGTGAAACAAATGGTGTTCGATGTGCTGGGCTTATCTACAGAGGGCACAGAAGGCACAGAGCTGGCACCAATAATGGAACTGCTTATTAAACTTCGGAACGAGGCCAAAGCCAAACAAGATTACGCTACTTCCGATAAAATACGCATTGCCTTGCAAGAGGCAGGCATTCAGTTAAACGATAGCAAAGAAGGCACTACTTGGACTAAATTGTAGCTTATAAGGAATTATAAAATACAATCAGTTTAACCAAATCTTCTTCGTTTTTTAAGTTTAGTTTTTGCTCGGCACAATAAGCTTCTAGTTCTGCTGCACGATTACCCAAGGCAATTATTACCTGTTTTTTATCCTTCTTAATTTTTACAGGTACATTGTTTTTTACCAAGTAGTAATATTCGTCTTCTTTGTAAGTTCGGGTGGTAGTTGCCGAATTATAGGCCCGTTCATCAAAAGGTTGTTTAGTACTGTGTTTTACTAATTGCACGCCCCCGTCTACCAGTACTTGGTAAAAGGTAGTCGGTTTATTTCTATCTACGATGGCATAGCCACTCTTAAACAATAGTGTTTGTTTGCCAATGTGTAAACTAAATTCGCTTACAGGTAGTGCAAATAACAATAATTCGTCGCTCTTCGTATCTTTAAAATACAATTGGTCTTTTTCTAAGTCGTATTTCAGGAAATCGGTTTTATAGGTAGTTCCATTGCTAAATTTAACTATACCACTTAGCCAATTTGAAGTAAGTAGTGGTGTTCCTTCTTCTCGTAAATTATTGCTAGTGAGTAAGGCTCTATCTTGTTGATCGAAAACGAGTTGATCTTTTACCGATTGCGACCATGCGCTACTGCTCATACATAAGAAAAAAGCAGCTAAAAAACTGTGTTTGGTTAAGGCTTTCATATACGTGGGCTTAGAGTGTATTGTAATATGTTATTAAACGAACTAAATCGTTCTCTTCTTTTAAATTAAGTTGATTTTCTTTGATAAAATTTTCCAGGGCCTCTGAGTTTTTGCCTAAGGCTGTTAGGACACTTTTTTTATCTCTACGAATGCGTACCGGTGTATCATTGCTTGCTGAAAAATAGGACGTAATTTCCTCGAACGATTTAATGGTGCTGGCAGAGTTAAAAGGTTTTTCTTCATTTATTTTTTTGCTAGTGCGTTTGAGCAATTGCATCCCTCCGTTAAATACCACCTGGTAATAGCTTTTTTCTGTAGCATTCTCCAGAGCTTTGTAACCATTCCTAAAGAGTAGGCTCCCCTTATCCGCATCATTTAATTTAAACTCCACTACCGGAACTACAAAGGCTAACAATTGACCTGTTTTGGGGTCTTTAAAAAAAACCTCATCTCTTAAAACATTGTATTTTAAAGAGACGGCGCTATACGTTTTGCCGTTGCTCAGTTTTACCGTCCCTTCGGTCCATTCTTCAAACAGATAAGGATGACCTTTTACATCACTGTAATTAACACTTAAAAATGGAGCCCCTTGGTCGTTTTGAATAAGTTGAGCGTGGGCCTTGTTTCCCATAAATAGCCCAATTAGGCAGCAAATTGCTAGTAGTTTTGTAGGTGCATTCATAAACTCTAAATTGTTCTTCTATCAAATATAGCGTTTAAACTGATTTATGAAATAGCTCGTTACCACTATTTTTTAAGCTTTTTAAAACAAAAAGACAGCGAAAGGCGTTCCATTTTAAAAGAAGATTTTAGAAATGACTCAGAAAAAAGATACCGGAAAAACGCTATCGCAGGTGGTAAATGAATTGGTGAAAACAGGCTATACTACCGAGTTTGTGTACGAACGTAATAGTGTGTATTGCGAAGAGGAGGAAGGAAAGTGCTTTCTTAGTCCCCAGGATTTGGTTATTACTCAGATTTATCGTTTTGAGGGTATGACCGACCCTTCTGACAGTGCCGTGGTATATGCCCTAGAAAGTAGCCGTGGTAAGAAAGGCTTGTTAATAGATGCTTATGGTGCCTATGCCGATGAGCATAAGGTAGCTTTCCTGAAAAATATACCTATCCGTGAATCTACTTAGATGGTGGAGTAGACCAATCTTGCAAATCTTTGCAGGTGGCGTATTCTGGATCTATTTTAATGAAGGTGTTTTTTCTTCGTTTTTCGAACCAGTCACTTACTACCTTATTTACTTTATCTTGGTAGGCTGCATCCTTAATTTTAGGATAATCTTGTTCTAAGCTAGCGGTATGTGGCCCAATTCTAGATTTTAAGAATACAAATCGGTAGCCTTGTTTCCCATCAGGAGAGGTGAAAGAAGAAGGTTTAGAAATAGTTCCCACTTTCATGGTATCGATGGTTAAAAACAAAGCAGGATCTAATTTATCGGTAGGAATAAAGGTGCTTCTGCTTTGCACATTCTCGGCATTTAACATCATTCCACCATTAAATTTCGTGTCATTATCATCCGAATGAAGCGAAGCAGCAGTAGAAAAATCCAATTTTTTGACAATTACCAAAGTATACACACTATCAGCAAGTGTTTTGCAACGTGCTAAGCTAGCGGCTGTAGGTTCTGTTTTAATTAAAATGTGTTGCGCTCTCACTTGTTCGCCTCGGCGTTCTAGTACTTTAAGCACGTGAAAGCCAAACTCGGTTTCAAACACTTGCGATAGTTCTCCTGGTTTTAGTTTAAAGGCATTAGCGGCAAATTCTTTCACCAGCATGGTTCTGTCCATAAATCCTAAGTCACCACCCTCGGTTGCCGATCCCTGATCTTGAGAATACAATCTAGCCAAGGTGCCAAAATCTTCGCCACCTTTTATGCGTAAACGTAGTGCTTCCACTCTATCTCGGTACGCTTCTTTTTCTTTTTTAGTTAGTTTAGGGTAAAGTACCACTGCGCCTACTTCTACTTCGGTGTTAAACGATGGCAGACTGTCTTTTGGAATGCGATCAAAATACTTTTTCACATCGTCGGGGCTTACTGATACTTTTTCGGAAATAGTTCCCTGCATTTTGTTGGCCACCAACTGTTCGCGAATATCTGGTCTAATTTCATCTTTGTATTGTATTACCGATCGATTTAAAAATTGCTCTAAACGCTCTTGCCCGCCAGCACGACTAATCATGGTGCGCATTCTGCGATTAATTTCGTCGTCAACTTGTTCGTCGGTAACCGTTACCGAATCTATAATGGCTTGTTGAGAGAGTAATTTTTGAGTAAGTAATTGCTGTAAGAAATAGCATTTTAGGGTTTCGTCGGCCGGGTTGCCTTGTGCCAAATACTGGGCGTATTGCATTTCTAAATCCGATTTTAGGATAATAGCATTGCCTACTACGGCAACTACTTTATCTAATGCAACTTTCTGCGCTTTTGCTGACTGAAAGCCAAAGCCGACGATAATAAGAACAATCCCTGCTATTTTTTTCATGTTTGTATGTTGATGCTATTGGGGGCTAAAGCTAGGTTTCTGCCTTGCTCAATCCGACGCAAAATTATCAGATATAATCAATTATCTAGCCTAATTGGCCAAAATTAATCAGATTATCTCTGCTCTTAACTTTACAAGGTCCAATTTAGGGCTTTAATTGCAATAATACCCCTAGTTTAACTATTTTTAACAGCTCAGCTTTTCTTACCTTTGCCCTATGTCTTTACTCAGCAATAACTCACAAGCTTTACAATTACTTTTCAACGAAGAGTTGTACCGGATTGCTGGCCCTGCTGATTCTCTGTCTACGAAAAAGACACTAGAGGCTGAGGCCCCTCGTTCGGTAGAGTTTGACTATTTGGGAGGGAATAATAGATTTTTCTTATTGCTCGTAAATAGCCCTAACGAGAAATACTTAGAAAAAGAGCAGTTGGACTTGTTATTAAAAATTTTACAAGCAAAAGGATTGCAGCAAGAGGATGTAGCCATTTTAAATAGTGCCAAGCAAGAAAATCTCAATTTTCAGGATTTACATGCTTTTTTTGCTTGTGCCAAAATTTGTTTGTTCGGCATAGCCCCTGCAACAGTGGGCTTACCCAATACAGCTTCTAATGAGCCATTTATACACGAAGGTGTTCGCGTATTGGCCACCTTTAGTTTGGCCGAGTTGGCGCAAACGCAACATAAAAAAGTAGCTTTTTGGAATGTGATGAAAGCCTTTTAGTTTCTATGGATTTACTATTTGCCACCCACAACCAACATAAATTAGCCGAAATTCAAGAATTGGTAGCCGGCGCAGGTATCCGCCTGCAAAGTTTAACCGATATTGGTTGCCACGACGATATTGAAGAAACAGGCCTCACCTTTGAGGCCAATGCAGGAATTAAAAGTCGGTATGTATTTGAGCATTTCGGATTAAATTGTTTTGCCGATGATTCTGGTTTAGTGGTAGATGCACTAAACGGAGCCCCCGGCATTTATTCTGCTCGTTATTCGGGTAGCAGAGATCCTAAAGTAAATCTAAACTTGGTGCTAGAGCGCATGCAGGGGCAAACAAACAGAACCGCTCGGTTCGTATCGGTATTGTCCCTAATGCTCGATGGTGAAGAATATCTTTTTAGAGGAGAAGTAGTAGGTAGCCTAGCCACCGAATGTTCGGGGGTAGAAGGTTTTGGCTACGATCCCATTTTTATTCCTTTTGGTTATACCTGTACCTTTGCAGAAATGGACTTGGAAGAAAAAAATCGAATCTCTCACCGCTCTAAAGCCTTGGAGCAATTGTTTCAGTTCTTAAAAGAAAGAGCCTAGTTCTTTTTTGTGTCTTTTTTGGCAGTACTAGGTTTGCTCTGCACGTTGGTAGGCGCACTTTTTTTGGGAGCAGGTTGGTAACTGTTTGGAATTATAGATTCTTTAGATAGTGGCCGTTCTTTTGGTTTCCAAATAAAGCCATCTAACAGCTCTTTATCTTTTTCTATTTTATCCATCGGGTTAAACACCATCTCTGGTTTTTTGATGAAGTAAATGTCATTTAAGCTGTTTTTGCCAAATAATATTTTAATACGGCTACTTACCGACCGGTTCATGCCCGAGTAGCTGCCATCTTCTTCTTTTAAATAATACACACTTTCCGAATTGCCATCTGCAAACAAACGCTCTAGGGTGTTGTTTTTAAAATAGCCCGTCATAAGTTTGCCTCGTACTTGGTTAAATTTAGTAGAGTCGCCCTCGGTATTGGCAATAAAGCCCTTTGTGCTCAGGAGCATTTTATGCAATTGCTTATCTTTTAACTGTAAGTAAATGGTGTCGGCACTCATTTGCGATCCTTGGGTCCATACTATTGGGTTTTTATAACAGCGCATAATAGAATCGCTATAATTAAAATAAAGCGAATCGGCCTTGGCCTGCAAATCAGATTTAAATACTTTTACGTGGTGGTATGCCGACAAAATTCTAGTTTTAACGGTATCTAGATTAGCTACTCCTGGAACTTTGGCAGGAAGAATTTGAACTTGTTTTTTAGCGGCTTTTGCTGCTTGTTTTTGTTCTTTTTTGCTTGGTTTTTCAGCAGGTTCAGGGCTTGCTTTTTCAGGCATATTTTTCGTATCCTCCAGCGGTATGCCCGTGTCGGTGGTAGACACCTTTTCCGATTCGGCCATAATTTCCAAATCGTTTTTAGGCTCCATTACCTGCAAACGTTGTAAATTTCTTCGCAGCGTTACCCTGCTCAGCAAAGTATCGGCGGTCATCCAAATAGAATCTACTCCGGTCGAATCGCTTTCGGTGCTAAGAATAACGTAGGCATTTTGGGTAACCAAGGTGCTTTCATCGGCCTTTTTATAAATGCCCAGATCGCCTTTCAGTATAATTTTCGGGGCGGTATCAATAAAGACAATGTTTTTAACAGCCCGGCCATAGCCACGTTTGCCATCGTAAAACAAGCTATCGCCGGTCAGGCTTTTGCTACCCTGAGTGTACAAATTATTTTTACCAAACTTGGCTTGGTCGTAGGCGGTATTGTATTCGCCATTTTCGGTGTAGAGGGTATCGTCTTTTCCCTTAATATGCGTAGGCCCGTAGAAATACGAAATCTTGGAGCCCGAGTTGTAGCGCAGCGTATCCGATTTTATCGTGGTGTTAGGCGATGTAACCAATACATCGTAGCGAAAATACGCATCTCGGGTATTGGCAAAATAGTAGCCATTTTTGCTTACTAATACATTTTTGCCATTTACAATTTTGCCCCCTCCGGTATAGGTGCCAATCCGGGTGCCTAAGTTATACGTAAGATTTTCAGTAGTTAATACGGCATCGCCATCTACCATGCGCACTCGGTGGGTAAGCAGTGCAATTTTGGTGTTGCCATTGTAGTTTAGCGAATCGGCATAAATTTTAGTGCCCGTTGTTTGAGTAATTACTACATTGCCAAAGGCATCGAAGGTGTTTTGAGCTTGGTTAAATAAGGCGCTATCTGCCGATAGGGTAGAGCCCTCTTGTGAAAAAACCGGGCGAAGCACTTTTAATAAATCTACATTGGGCATGCCAATTACTTTTAGCGACGACACCAATTGTACCCTAGATTTTTGCTGGCTTTGGGCAGCTAGCCCGAGGCTGAGTAGTAGGAAAGTGACTAGGAGTTTTTTCACGCTACAAAATTAGTTTTTTGGCTAAGGATATTAATAAATAAATTTGGATAATGTTAGACACGGAAAAATTCAGCCAATTTATTCAGCAAAACGCACTTTTTAATCCAGAGGAACGTGTTTTGTTGGCACTTAGTGGAGGGAAAGATTCGGTGCTAATGGCTCATTTATTTAAGGCCGCCGGCTATCGCTTCGGTTTGGCGCATGCAAATTTTGGCCTGCGGGCTGCCGAATCTGATGAAGATGAACGGTTCTGTGAGGAGTTGGCTAAGCAAGTCGATGTGCCTTTTTACACTACCCGTTTTCAAACGGAGGCCTATGCGCAAGCAGAGCACCTTTCTATTCAAATGGCTGCCCGCGAACTTCGCTATCAGTGGCTAGAAAAACTTAGGCAAAGCGAAGGCTTCGCTTACCTTGCCGTAGCCCATCACCAAAACGATAGTGTAGAAACCATTCTGCTAAATTTGGTACGAGGAACTGGCGTAAGCGGTTTGCATGGCATTTTGCCAAAAAGAGACCGACTTATTCGGCCCTTATTATACCTTACACGAGAAGAAGTAGATGCCCTAGTGGCGCAAGAAGGCTTGCCTTTTAGAGAAGATTCTTCTAACCAATCTGTAAAATACTCCCGCAATAAATTACGACACGAAGTGGTGCCGGTGCTCAAAGAACTAAACCCATCTTTAGAGCATACTTTTGAGCAGAATGCCCGTAGAATGTCCGAACTAGAAGAGCTCTTGCACCAACGAGTGGCCGAACTGCGTGCCCAGCTTTTCGAAAACACCGCAGACGGAACAGTGCGCATTGCTTTGGCTCCTTTAAAAGCCCTTCATCCGCAAAAAACGCTCTTATTCGAATTATTTAAACCTTATGGGTTTACCGAATCGGTATTAGCCGATTTATGCGCCAGCTGGAATGGCCAAGCCGGAAAAATATACCCATCGGCCACGCACGAACTCTTGCTAGACCGCGATTGCTTATACCTGAGCAGTGCGCTCGTGGCAAGCCCTCAAGTTATAATGGTGCAGTCAAACCAAACAGAGGCAAGCTGGAATAAACAACACTTTACGTTGCAAAGCCTAGCTATAGAAGATTTTGTGTTAGAAAAAACTACGGAGAAAGCTCAGTTAGATGCCGATTTACTGGTATTTCCTTTACAGTTTCGTTCTTGGCATGTAGGCGATAGTTACCAACCCTTGGGCATGCAGGGCCAGAAAAAATTAAGCGACTTATTTATCGAACATAAAATTCCTCGAAATCAAAAAGACAGCACCCTAGTGCTGCAGAATGGCAACGGCGATATTTTGTGGGTAGCAGGCATGCGCATACACGAGCGCTACAAAGTTGGTCCAAACACTAAAAAAGTGCGTATATTAGCACCAACCGCTTAAGCTATGAGTTTACCTAGTACCTATACCGAAAAACAATATCTGGGTCGCGATTATAACCGCATCAGCATTCGCCTAGTAATGGCCTTGTTTTGCTTTGCCGCCTATTATTTCTCTGAAAATGATGCCAATGCCGAATTATTTTTGGTGGTAGGTTTCGGTATATTAGTCTTATCGGTGTTGATGATGTTTTTGATGCATTTCAGAACTCGTATCCAAAACAAGAGCATTTTGCTAGACGGCTTATGGACAACCAAATTGGTAAAAATAGATTTAGATAGCATTGTAAAAGTAGAACGCCAAGCTTACAGTCGTTATTTAATTAATAACCCGGTGTATAATTTGCATAAAAATGGTACCATTCGTTTTTATGCTGGGGGTAAAGAAGCCATTTACCTTACCGATAAAGATAATTTTGTGTACGTGGTGGGTAGTCAACACCCCAACGAATTGCTGCAGGCCATTAAAGAAGCTATGAAAAAATAACACCCCATTCGTTTCCGAATGAGGTGCATTTCTGTTTGCTAATTACTTACATTTTTAAGCCTATTTCTCGTAGGCGCTCATCGAGGTATTCGCCTGCAGTAATATCGCTGTAGGCTTTCGGATGTTCAGTATTAATACACGATTCTAAACAAGTTAAATCCATACCCGATTTTGGGTGCAAGAAAAATGGTACCGAAAAACGAGAGGTTTTCATTAAGTCACGAGGAGGGTTTACCACTCGGTGGGTAGTAGATTTTAGTTTATTATTGGTTAAACGTTGCAACATATCGCCCACGTTTACCACAATATCTTCTCCATGAGCTTTTACGGGGAACCATTGTCCATCTCGGGTAAGTACCTCTAAGCCATCGGCGCTTGCGCCAATTAATAAGGTAATTAAATTAATGTCTTCGTGGGCGCCTGCACGTACGGCATCAGCTGGCACGCTATCAGGGTCGTCAATAGGGAAGTAGTGAATGGCTCGTAAAATAGAGTTTCCATTGTGTACTTTATCGTCGAAATAATTTTCAGGAAGTTCTAAATAGTTGGCAATGGCCCGTAACAACTGCTTGCCCGATGCCTCTAGACGTTCGTATACCTCCCGAGTAACCTCATTAAAACGAGGGGCTTCTGTTACCTCCAAATTGTCGGGATATTCGCTTTTAATTGCATCGCCATCACTAACAGTTTGCCCACGCTGCCAAAATTCTTTTAAATCTGGCGTTTTAGAGTCTTTCGCTTTTTCTTTGCCTTTGCTGGTATAGCCACGCTGTCCGGCAAGTTCCGGCTTTTCGTAAGCCAATTTAGTAGCCTCGGGTAGGGCGAAAAAGTTTTTTACTTCTTTATAAAGCTCCTCAATTAACTCGGGAGTCATGCCATGGTTGGCAATGGTAACAAAGCCAGTATCGTTATAGGCTTTGCCTAAATCGTCCGAAAATTTTTTCTTTTGTTCGGGGGTGCCGTAAACATAGTCGTTTAAGTCTAGGCGGGGAATATTTACTTCAGCCATAGGTTTTTAATTGGGTATTCGAAGATACAGGGTTTTGTGTGAATTGCGAAAAATAGCTTTTTTAAAATGATAACGTACTGATAAGCAGTAAATTATTTGCAGCCTATACCTGCCCCGATCGGGCTTAAAATTAAAATTTCACATTTTTTTTGCCGATTGGCTCAGACCTTCTATATTTGCAGTCCCCAAGGGAGATTAGCTCAGCTGGTTCAGAGCACCTGCCTTACAAGCAGGGGGTCACTGGTTCGAACCCAGTATCTCCCACCAACAAAGCCCTTCAGAGATTTCTGAGGGGCTTTTTGTTTTTTAGGCTTCTTGCAAAATCGCTGTTTTTGGGCCTATGTTAGCTAGGTTTTTGCAAACTTTTTGCAAATCGTGACCATAATTCATTCCATTTATGGTACATGTAAAGATACTTCTGGATACCAGGAGGCAGAAAATCGATGGATCTTATCCCATCATCTACAGAATTACACAATACAACAAGGCATACACCATTAGTTCGGGCATCTCTATTCTAGCAACATATTGGTTAGCCAGCACCTCAGAAATAGACCGTACGTACCCTAATGCTATTCAATTAAATCAGAAGCTTTCAAAAAAGTATTTCGAAATACAGAAAGCCTTACAGGAATTAGAAGGGGAGTTTAGTATGGATGCACTAAGAGACTTGCTGGAGGGCAAGCCGAAAGTTAAAACAATAGTAAGTTTTAAAACTTTTGCTGATCAGCTGGTTGAAGAAATGCTACAGGTGAATAAAACAGGGAATGCTCTTATTTATCAAACTGCTGTTTTTAGACTCATTTTAGCCAGGTTTTTGCAAACTTTTTGCAAATCGTGACCATAATTCATTCCATTTA
>JBJTNJ010000075.1:0-13638 GCA_046074005.1 Sphingobacteriaceae bacterium | reverse complement strand
GCCAACTCTCCGCCGCAAAAGTACAAATCTACAGGGAAACTGCAAACCCTGTTTCAATTTTTTATGATATTTATTTTATCAGCCATACTAGGGCATCCTTAAAATAAACCGTATTTTTGGTATATCAAATACTTATACCCCTCATCATGAAGACTTTATTAAAAAATATAGTAGGAGTATGCACTCTAGCAATGCTACTTGCTTGTGCACAATCCACTCCAAAATCTACCACTACTGAACACAAAATTGTTAAGTCAAGCGATTCTATTCAATTAAAAGATTCCGCTCAGGATGAATTACTGAAACAATATTTGGTGCTAAAAGATGCTTTAGTTTCTTCAAATGCGGCAACAGCCCAAAAAGAAGCCACTACCTTAACTAGTTTGCTAAAGGCTAGTGCTGGTTTTGAGAAAAGTGTATCAATGAGCGATTCTATTGCAAAAACCAACGATTTGGTTAAACAGCGCAGCACGTTTACCAACCTTAGTAACGAATTAATTACCCAGTTTAGAAAAGAGAGTTTACTAAAAGGATCTTTTTATGTGCAATTTTGCCCAATGGCCAATGAAGGCAATGGAGGTTATTGGTTGTCAGCCGAGCAAGAAGTGCGTAATCCCTACTATGGCGACGAAATGTTAAACTGCGGTGAAGTGAAAGAAACTATCCGTAATAAAGATTAACTATTTTATTACAAAGCTTTTACTCATTTTACTCTTTAAATAGAGGTAAATCATTAGTTTTGCGTATCAATTAAAAACCTATGTCAAGTACTGCTACACTAAATTTTAACGATCAAGCAATTGAGTTGCCGGTTATTACCGGAACAGAGGACGAAAGTGCTATCGATATTTCGAAACTTCGCGATCAGACGGGATTAATTACCCTCGATTTGGGTTTTAAAAATACCGGAGTAACAAAAAGTGCCATAACCTTTTTAGATGGCGAAAAAGGAATTCTAAAATACCGTGGCTACTCTATTGAGGAGCTGGCTCAAAAATCGAGCTTTTTAGAAGTTGCGTATTTATTAATTTATGGAGAACTTCCTACCAAAAAGCAATTAGAAGATTTTCAATTTCAGATTTCTCGTCACACGCTAGTGCATGAAGATATGAAGAAGTTTTTCGATGGTTTTCCGTCGAAATCGCACCCAATGGGTCAGCTTTCTTCACTTATTTGCTCGTTATCATCATTCTACCCCGAATCTTTAAATTCTCACCAATCGCCAGAAGAATTAAACTTAACCATTGTTAAGCTTTTGGCTAAGATGACCACCATTGTATCTTGGATTTATAAGAAATCATTAGGGCATCCGGTGCTTTATCCTCAGAATAAATTAGACTATGTGTCTAACTTCTTAAACATGACCTTTGGTCAACTTACAGAAGAGGTAGAAATAGATCCAGTGGTAGTAGAAGCTATGAATGTGCTTTTAATTTTGCATGCCGATCATGAACAAAACTGTTCAACCTCTACCGTTCGTATGGTGGGTTCATCAGATTGTAACCTATACGCCTCTATTTCTGCTGGTATTTCTGCTTTGTGGGGTCCGCTACATGGTGGGGCTAACCAAGCGGTAATTGAAATGCTTGAGAAAATTAAAAATGATGGCGGAGATACTGAAAAATGGCTTAAAAAAGCTAAAGATAAAGAAGACCCGTTCCGTTTAATGGGCTTTGGTCACCGAGTATATAAAAATTTCGACCCACGTGCCAAGATTATTAAGAAAGCCTGCGACGATGTATTGGCAAAATTAGGTGTAAACGATCCGGTGCTAGATATTGCCAAAAAATTAGAAGAAGCCGCTTTAAGCGATCCGTACTTTGTAGAACGTAAGCTCTATCCAAATGTCGATTTCTATTCAGGTATTATTTACAGAGCCCTAGGATTCCCAACCGATATGTTTACCGTATTGTTTGCTTTGGGCCGTTTACCAGGATGGATTGCACAATGGAAAGAAATGCACGAAAACAAAGAACCTATTGGGCGTCCACGTCAGGTATACGTAGGGGAGGTGAACCGTGCTTACAAACCTATTACAAGTAGATAATTAATTTTGTTGTTAATACAAGAAGCCCCAGTTGCATTTGCAACTGGGGCTTCTTCATTTTTAGACGATTCTTTTTAGTATAAGATACCGGCAATAGTAGCTGATAGGTAAGAAGCTAGTGTACCGCAAATTAGGGCTTTAACGCCTAGTTTAGCTAAATCGCTACGACGCTCTGGTGCTAATTCGCCAATACCACCCACCTGAATGGCAATAGAGCTAAAGTTAGCAAAGCCACATAAGGCAAAGCTGGTAATTATTAAGGTTTTAGGGTCTAGCGTAGCTTTAATTTTTGCTAAATCTAAGTAGGCCACAAATTCGTTAATAACCATTTTGGTGCCCATGAGAGAGCCGGCAACATGAATATCTTTTCCCGGAATACCCATTACCCAGGCAAACAGAGAGAATAAACTTCCCAAAATTTGATTTAGGCTTAAGGTATTAATATCAATACCAATAAATGCAAGGGTTAAACCTAAATGACCTAATCCAGAGCCTATTTTACCCAATACATAATCTAATAGCGCAATAATGGCAATAAAGCCAATTAGCATGGCAATTACGTTTAAACCTACCTTTAAACCATCGCTAGCACCATGAGAAATGGCATCAACCAAGTTAGCATTGGTTTTCTTAATTTCTAAGGATACTTTACCTTGAGTTTCTGATACTTCAGTTTCTGGCCATACAATTTTAGAAATTACCAAAGCGCCCGGGGCAGCCATTAAACTAGCTGCAATTAAATATTCGGCAGGCACACCTAAGGCAATATATACAGCCATTACTCCGCCGGCAATACAAGCCATACTACCAGTCATGGAGGCTAATAATTCAGACATGGTCATGCCTTTTAAATAAGGCTTAATCATAATTTGTGCTTCTACCTGCCCCACAAAGGCACTTGCTACGTTAGAAAGTGCTTCAGAGCCCGAAACGCCCATTACTTTATATACTACATAAGCAATGCCCTTTACAATACGTTGCATAATACCTAAATAATAGGCTACACTTACCAATACTGCCACAAAAATGATGGTTGGTATAATTTTGAAGAAGAAAATAAAGTCGTTACCAGGCCCAAAAGCTTTATCCATAAGCTCTTTGTTTACCAAGCCACCAAAAACGAAGTTGGCGCCCGCTTGTGAGAAATCGAGTACTTTGGTAACCGCAGCGCCCAGCCAAGAAAATATTTCTTTACCAATAGGAACTTTTAAAATAAATAAGGCTAATACAATTTGAACCACGAGGCCGGTAAGTACCAAGCGGTAATTAATGGCTTTGCGGTTATTAGATAGGAGAAAGGCAATTGCAAAAATTACTACAATGCCAATAAGTCCGGTAAATCTTTCCATTTCTTTAGGTATAATTTGGGTTTAGACCTGAAAAATAGAAATAAGATAATGAAACCCGAAATAATGTAGATAAAATCGAAATGTGGAAAATTAAGATAACTTTCTTCGCTCTAATTCATCACGAATATTGGCTGCTTTTTCGTAGGCTTCTTGGGCTAAAGCCTCTTGTAGCTTTTTTTGTAGTTCTTCGGTGCTTACTTTGGTATAATTAATGCCTGTAGGCTGTACTAAGGTGTTATGAATATCGGTACTTAAGTCTTCTAAATAGGTAGACTCATTTCCTTCTGTGAGGGTTCCTGCTGAAGCTAAAATGAATTCGTAGGTAAAAATGGGGCATTCGAAGCGTACGGCTAAGGCAACAGCATCTGACGTGCGGGCATCAATTTCGGTGGTTTTTTTGCCATCGAAACAAATAAGTTTGGCGTAAAATATACTCCCCACCAAATTGTAAATAATTACCTCTTGCAGCCGAATGCCATAACATTCGGCAAAGGTTTTAAACAAATCGTGGGTGAGGGGTCGTGCCGGAGTCATTTTCTCTAGTTCAATGGCAATGGCTTGTGCCTCAAAACCTCCAATTACAATAGGCAGACGTCGTCGGCCATTCACTTCACCTAACACTAAGGCGCAAGAGCCTGTTTGTGTTTGGCTATAGGAAAGTCCAACGATGTCTAGCCTTACTTTTTCCATAAGGAATGAAAATTATCCGTTTTGTTTATAGGCCTTAATGGCTGCAGTTAGTTGCGGCACTACTTCCATAGCATCGCCTACAATACCATAGTCGGCTACTTTAAAGAACGGTGCTTCTGGATCTTTATTGATAACCACGATAGTTTTTGATGAACTAACCCCGGCTAAATGTTGTATGGCTCCTGAAATACCTACAGCAATGTATAGGTTAGGGCTTACAGAAATACCAGTTTGTCCTACGTGTTCTTCGTGTGGCCTCCAACCTGCATCAGAAACAGGTTTTGAGCAAGCAGTAGCAGCTCCTAGGCTTTGTGCTAAGTCTTCTATTAGGTGCCAGTTTTCCGGGCCTTTCATTCCACGACCTGCAGAAACCACTAAATCGGCCTCAGGAAGAGAGATTTTGTTGCTTGCTCGTACAATTTCTCTCACGCTAGCTTTAAAGTCGCTGGCTTTTGCTGTAGAGGCTAAGCTTACTACTTCGGCACTTACAAGCTGTTCGTTTACTGGATAAGAATTGGCATTAAGGGCTAAAATGTTAATGGCGCCGCTCAATTTTACTTGGGCAAAAGCTTTACCAGAATAGGCGGTTATTTTTACAGAGAGGCTAGTTCCTTGGATAGTGGGTAAGGCTACTACTCCGCTTGCCAAGCCCGCTTTTAAACGTACGGCTAAACGAGGGGCTAAGCCTTTTCCACTAAAAGAATTGGCTAAAACAACTACAGTAGCACTTTCTTTTTGTGCAACATCGCTTAAAATACTGGTATAAGCCTGTGCATTAAAGGCGCTTAATTGCGCATCATTTACATGAAGTACTTTTTGTGCACCATAGGTGCCTAAGCTACTTAATTGATCGGCGGATAGGTTTCCAATGGCTAAAGCAATAAGGTTAGTATTTAACTCTTTGGCAATGGCTTTTGCATAAGAAACTACTTCAAATGTTGATTTTTTGAAGTTACCTTCGGTATGTTCTACGTATACTAAAACTGACATGGTGTATTTATTGAGGTCCCAAAGTGGGCTATGTTTAGATTCTGTGAATTAGATAACTTTAGCTTCGTTGTGTAATAAATCAACTAGTTGAGCCACATTGGCTGCATCAACCATTTTTACGGCACCACGTGGCGTAGGGGTTTCGAATTTTTCTACTGCGCTTAATGTGTCAACTTGTTGGGCAGCTAGAACTTCAAGTGGCTTGGTTCTGGCCGACATAATACCCCGCATGTTTGGGATTTTCCACTCGGCAACACCTTCTGCGCAGCTAGCCACAAATGGGCCATCTACTTCCACTACTTCTTTTCCGCCTTCAATTTCGCGGCTTAGTGTAGCTTTTGTGCCGTTAAGTTCTAGTTTCTTAATAATAGAAATAGAAGGCAAATCAAGAAATTCGCCAAGCATAGCGGCTACCTGAGCGCCGTTATAATCAATAGACTCACGTCCGGTTAAAATCATATCAAAATTTTTGCCTTTGGCATATTCTGCAATTTGATAGGCCACAAAGTAGGCATCGCTAGGAGCAGCATCAATACGTACCGCATCATCTGCGCCAATGGCCAAGGCTTTTCTGATGGTTGGCTCGGTGCTTGCTTCGCCAACATTAATTACGGTAATGGTTCCTTTACCGCCTTCGCATAAATCTATGGCTTTAGAAAGCGCAATCTCGTCATAAGGATTTAAGATAAATTGTACGCCCGTAGTGTTGAATTCGGTATTATCACTAGTAAAGGTTATTTTTGTAGTAGTGTCGGGCACGTTGCTGATACAAACAAGAATTTTCATAAGCTATTTTTTTTCAAATTTAGTTAAAAAACAGAAATAAAGAGATGCCCAATACTCGTATAAATCGTTTACTTGAATTTTTAAAAAACGAACCTAATGAGCCCTTTTTAAAATATGCCTTGGCCACCGAATACGTGGCTTTGGGAGAGTTAGAGTTGGCTTTAAGTTATTTTGAGGAATTGATTAAAAATCACTCGGATTATGTAGGTACCTACTACCATTTGGGTAAACTTTACGAAAAACTGGGCCGTAAAGAAGCAGCAGTTGTAACCTATCAAGCAGGAATTGCCGTAGCCTCTTCTCAGCAAAATGCTCATGCCCGTTCGGAGTTGCAAGCCGTGTACCAATCGGCTATCGGTATGGATTATGAAGACGATTAACTATGCCTTTAAGTAAACGACATATTCTTTTTTTGCGTGATGTGGTGGTATATACCTTTACCGCATTCGGTGGTGCACAAGCGCATATAGGCATTATGCTTCGCGATTTTGTGCAAAAGCGCCGCTACATTGCAGAGGAGGAGTTGTTAGAACTAAATGCCCTAACACAAATTCTGCCCGGACCGGCATCTACCCAAACCTTGGTAGGTATGGCCTATAAAGTGGGTGGCCTTTGGTTAGCTCTTCTCACTTTTCTTATTTGGATTTTACCTTCGGCTATCATAATGTGTACGGCGGCTATTAGTCTAAGCCTATATAGCAGTAAAGCCCAATTTGAGCATATATTTACCCTCTTACAACCTGTAGCCATTGGTATTGTGGCATTTGCAGCCTGGCAATTAGGTAAAAAGATATTAAAATCTGAAGTAAGTGTGTACCTAGCTATAGGTGCCACCATTACTTCTCTTATTCTAAACAACACGTATGTATTTCCTATTCTAATTTTACTGGGAGGTATTGTGAGTTCGGCCCTAGAAAGTTCGGCCGACGAGGCGCATTTGCGCAGCACGCTTTTTGCAAATATAAACACCCGAAAAGTGCTTTATTTTGTTGGTATATTGCTGTTTTTTGCAGTATTGGGAACAATTATTAATAGAACATCTCCTTTCAGTTTACCCATAAGGTTATTCGAGAATTTTTATCGAAATGGCATTCTAGTATTTGGTGGTGGGCAAGTGCTCGTGCCCTTTATGTTTACCGAATTTGTAGAAATGAAACACTATGTGGGTTCAGCCGAATTCCTTTCGGGATTTGCCTTGCAACAAGCTTTGCCCGGCCCCACGTTTTCATTTACATCTTTTTTGGGAGCCATATCTTTAAAAAATGCAGGATATGGATTTTGGGGACAAATAGGAGGTAGTGTTATTGCTGTCTTAGGAATTAATTTGCCAGGTTTAATACTTATACTGTTTATTGTTCCATTTTGGGCCGATTTAAAGAAAATAGGCCGAATTAAACATTCATTATCTGGAATTAATGCCGTTGCAGTGGGTTTTTTAATAACAGCCGTCCTCCTTATGTTTAGCGTCCAAAGTTTTCAATGGCTATCACTCGGTATTATGCTTGGAACTTTCCTCTTGCTTACGTTTACTCGTATAAAAACACCTATTCTAATTTTTGTCGTTATAGTGCTAGCATATTTTATATAAATCCTAAAATTTTACGTTCAGATAATAAATAAGTGTGGTCAGATCTGCTTTTAATTTCGTTACTTCGACACTATGAAAATTTACACCAAAACGGGCGACAAAGGACAAACATCTTTAATTGGAGGCACTCGTGTTCCTAAGCATCATTTGCGCATAGAGAGTTACGGTACCGTTGATGAGTTAAATTCCTATATCGGTTTAATTCGAGATCAGCAGGTGTCTGAGCATCAGCAATTTCTGCTTAAAGAGATTCAAGATCGTTTGTTTACCATAGGCTCTGCATTGGCCTCTGATCCGGAAAAATCGAAAATGAAAATTCCCGATTTGCATCAAGAAGATATTGAACTTTTGGAGAAAGAGATAGATACCATGACGGCAGATTTGCCCGAATTACGCCATTTTATATTGCCCGGAGGTTCCAATGTGGTATCTTTTTGCCACTTGGCCCGTTGTGTTTGCCGTAGGGCAGAACGCATTTGTGTGCATTTAAGCGAAGAGAGTTTTGTAGATGAAAAAGTGATGGTTTATTTGAACAGATTGAGCGATTATTTATTCGTACTATCCAGAAAATTGTGTTTCGATAATCAAATTGAAGAAAATAAGTGGATTCCACGTATTTAACCGAATGTGTAAAACTTCTTTATAAACTGTACTAGATTATTCTATTTTTGCGAAAAATAAAACAATTGTAAAGCCTATGTATTGGACCTTAGAATTAGCTTCCCACTTAGAGGATGCGCCTTGGCCGGCTACCAAAGACGAATTAATTGATTATGCCATTCGTTCTGGTGCGCCAGTTGAAGTAATCGAGAATTTACAAGCATTGGAAGATGATGGTGAGCCTTATGAAAATATTGAAGAAATTTGGCCCGATTATCCTACCAAAGACGATTTTTTCTTTAACGAAGACGAATATTAGCAAAAAGCCCTCTCGAATTTCGGGAGGGCTTTTTTGTTTGAGCGTATTTTACCACTTATTACTTTTTGACATATAGCTGATACTTTTATATAAGTATAATTAGGTATATCGAACGAACTTGCTTAAATTGGTATAACCAAGTTATCACACGCTTGTTAAACCTCATACTAATGGGATTTATACATGTTTCACTAAAATTTTAGAAATCATGAAAAAGAATCATTTTATTAGTTTCCTAGTAATTTTAATTATTTCGTTTGGTATCACTAGTTGTGATAAATCAGCGAATAATGCTACGTTAAAAGTGCGCTTAACCGATGCGCCCGCAAATTTTCAGAAGGTTTTAATTGATATTCAAGACCTCCAGATTAACGCATCTTCCGATGAAAATGGGGGTACTTGGCAAAGTTTACCAATTAAGAAGGGCGTTTACAACCTTCTGGATTTTAGAAACGGTTTAGATACGCTGCTTGCGGACGTAGAATTGCCTTCTGGGAGTATTTCGCAAATGCGTTTGGTGCTGGGTGCTAATAATCAGGTAGAGGTCGGCGATCAGTATTATGATCTGACGACGCCATCAGCTCAGCAATCGGGCTTAAAGTTTAATGTACAAGCTGAATTGACCCCTGGAATAACTTATAAACTATGGATAGACTTTGATGCCGCTCGTTCAATTGTTCAAAGAGGTAACGGATCTTTTAGTCTTAAGCCTGTCATCAGAACATTTACACAAGCTGACAGCGGTGCTATCAGCGGGACTGTTTCACCAGCTGCCGCAAGTCCTCTTGTTCAGGCAATAGCTAATGGAGATACCATTAGTACTATTGCGGGTGGCGATGGTAATTTCTTGCTCCGGGGTGTTCCGGCAGGATTGCGCAAAGTTGTATTTACGCCGGTGCTTCCATATTCAGCTAAAACTGTAGATAACGTCCAGGTAACTGATGGCCAGGTAAGTACTTTAGGTACCATCAGCTTTTAATTACTTAATATTTTTGTTGTCACCTAAAGAGCCCCGAGCCGATTAAAGCTTCGGGGCTCTTTTCGTTTCAAAGAAATAATTCCTGGTTTTTGATAGTTGAACTTTTAAAGATTAAATTCAAAAACAATGGGAAATTTACTGTATTTGGATTGCGGTATTATTCGTTATTGTATGGGTAATAACCTTTTAGCTGAATATTACACTGGAGGCTTTATATACGTTTTATTGGTAATTGTAGTAATTGCGATACTGCTTGAGATTATCAGAAAAGCTACTTCGAATATATTTTTCTTAGTTTGCTCTTTGCTGAAGTAGCTTTTCAGCTAAGAGTAGATCTTCCGGATAGGTGATCTTTATGTTTTCCGATTCGCCGGGAAGAATATGAATTGGTGTACCTAGGCGTTCTACCACGGTTGCATCGTCGGTGAATTCTATTTGGTAATCCTGTTGATAGGCTTTTTGCAGCAGTTCGCTTTTAAACGTTTGCGGCGTTTGCATTAAATAAATGCTTTCGCGATTTAAAGCTACAGAGCCGTTATCGGTTAGTTGCCTTATTGAATCTTTGCAAGGAACCCCGGTTACTGCATTCCCGTGTATTTCAGCTTGTTCAAAACTCTGGCTAATTAGGTTGGTACTTACTAAAGGCCTTACCGCATCGTGTATAGCCACTAAGGCTTTTCCTTTTACCAGTTTTAGTCCATTTTTTACAGAAAAAAAACGCTCTTGCCCGGCTTTTACCAAGGTATGCGGAATGGTAAATTGATAAGTTTTACAGAGTTTCTCCCAATATTCATGGTAATCTACATTAAGCACCACTAGTAACTCTGGAGGAGGGTTTAACTGGTGAAAAGCCGCTAGAGTGTGCATGAGCACGGGCTTGCCGCCTAAAACTAAAAATTGCTTAGGAATATCTTGTTGCATTCTGCTGCCAGAACCACCTCCAACTACTATGGCGTAACGTTTCATGGCTTTAGAAAAAGCGGTTTAGATAATTAGCATGGCATCACCATAGCTGTAGAACTTGTATTTTTCTTTAACAGCTACTTCGTAGGCATTCATAATATGATCATATCCACCAAATGCCGCCACCATCATCAACAAGGTCGATTCTGGCGTGTGGAAATTGGTAATCATGGAATTGGCAATACTAAATTCGTACGGAGGGAAAATGAACTTACTCGTCCAATCGTTTGCCGGTTTTAAATTGCGGGCTGCCGAAACAGACGATTCAATGGCTCTCATAGAAGTGGTTCCTACGGCACAAATACGACGTTTTTCTTCCAATGCATTGTTTACCATGCGTACCGTTGGATCTTCAATGATAAACTGCTCCGAATCCATTTTGTGTTTGGTTAAATCTTCTACTTCTACTTGGCGGAAAGTGCCCAAACCAACGTGTAGGGTTACTTCTGCAAAATCAACTCCTTTTAGTTCAAGGCGTTTCATTAACTCACGGCTAAAGTGCAATCCAGCAGTAGGAGCGGCTACAGCACCTTCGTTTTTGGCGAACACGGTTTGGTATCGCTCTTTATCTTCTTCGGTTGCTTTACGCTTAATGTATTTAGGTAGGGGTGTTTCGCCTAAAATTTCAATATTTCTACGGAATTCTTCGTCGGTGCCATCAAATAAGAAACGAATCGTACGGCCACGAGACGTGGTGTTGTCTACCACCTCAGCAACTAACAAATCGTCATCGCCAAAGTAAAGTTTGTTGCCTACACGAATTTTACGAGCCGGATCTACCAGCACATCCCATAAGCGCAACTCTTTGTTTAGCTCTCTTAATAAGAACACTTCTATAGTGGCACCTGTTTTTTCTTTATTACCGTATAAACGTGCAGGGAATACTTTTGTATTATTCAAAATCATCACGTCCTTTTCATCAAAGTAGCCCAATATGTCTTTGAATATTTTATGCTCAATAGCACCTGTTTTTCGGTCTAGAACCATTAAGCGGGCCTCGTCACGTTTTTCTGCTGGTTCGTGAGCAATTAAAGAATCTGGTAAGTTGAACTTAAATTGAGATAGTTTCATACGTGTTTTTATATGATAATAGGGCGCAAATTTA
The DNA here is from genome assembly GCA_046074005.1 of Sphingobacteriaceae bacterium. GTDB lineage: Bacteria > Bacteroidota > Bacteroidia > Sphingobacteriales > Sphingobacteriaceae > JAIPAN01. The sequence continues at coordinate 2,222 of JBJTNJ010000075.1, read as the reverse complement.
GGAAAAATAATTGGTAAAAAGGCTCTTAAAATGAGGAGTAGTAAAGGCTAATTAAAATGCTTTTTTACTGTAACGTTTTGCTGGCTTTATCGTCATACTGAAGTATGTTATTCCTGAGACTGTTAAAAGAGAGCTTTATTTTTGCGTTCGACGCCCTTCGTCAAAACAAATTACGCACCATTTTATCCTTATTGGGTATCACCATTGGCATTATGACCATTATTGGTGTATTCTCTGCCGTTGATACCTTGCGTAACAATTTGCAAAGCAGCGTAGAAAAATTGGGGAGTAATACCATTTATGTTCAAAAATGGCCTTGGGGTGGTTTTGGCGATTATCCATGGTGGAAATACATGCGCAGGCCAGTGCCTAAAATCCGAGACTTCGAAAAATTAGCGAACCGCTTACAAACTGTTGATGGTGTGGCTTACGAAACCAGCATGGGAAACAGAGTGGTAAAGTACCGCAACAATAGCGTAGAAGGAGTTGATTTAAGTGCGGCTAGCCACGATTTATATAAAACTCGTGTGTTTAATTTTTCTGATGGCCGTTACTTTACCGAAATAGAAAGTAGAGCAGGTAGTCCGGTAGCCATTTTGGGCTATACCGTTGCAGATGGGTTGTTTCCGAACGAGAGCCCTATTGGGAAAACCATTAAAGTTTTAGGTCGCAGGGTAACGGTTATTGGCGTGTTCGAGAAAGAAGGAGAAGACATGTTGGGAATTTCGGCCGATAAATTGATTTTATTGCCCTTAAATTTTGCTCGTAACGTGGTAGATGTAGAAGATGAGCGTTATGGCCCACAAATTACCGTGAAGGGTTTAGGCGAAATTTCTATTAATGAGGTAGAAAGCGAATTGCGTGGTACTATGCGCTCTATTCACCGTTTAAATCCAAGAGATGATGATGATTTTGCCTTAAATAAATCGACTATTTTAACCGCCCAACTTGACCAAATGTTTGGTATTATAAACTTTGCTGGAGCCTTTATTGGTGGTTTTTCTATTCTGGTGGGTGGTTTTGGTATAGCCAACATTATGTTTGTATCGGTAAAAGAACGCACCAACATCATCGGTATCCAAAAATCATTAGGTGCTAAAAATTACTTTATACTTCTTCAATTCTTATTTGAATCGGTGGCTTTGTGCTTAATGGGAGGTGTAATTGGTTTAGCTCTAGTGTTTTTACTTACTCTGTTGGCCAAAACCTTTGCCGATTTAACCATTGTGGTAGATATGGGCAAAGTAGTGCTCACTATCGTATTATCAACAGTTATTGGATTGATTTCAGGATTTATCCCTGCCTTTATGGCCTCTAAGTTAGATCCGGTAGAAGCTATTCGAAGTAAATAAGTCTTAGGCTAGCTTCGCTAAAGCTACTGTAATACGGCTCATTGCTTCACGTAGTTTCTCTTCAGAAGCAGCGTAAGAAATACGAATAGAGTTAGCATCGCCAAAGGCATCGCCCGAAACAATAGCCACATGTGCTTCGTTTAGTAAATACAAGCTTAAATCTAAGGCATCTTTAATTTTTTCTCCATTAATACTTTTTCCAAAATAGCTACTTACATCTGGGAAAAAGTAAAAAGCTCCACTGGGTAAATTAGTTTTGATGCCCGGAATAGCTTTTAATAAGCCATACACCAAATCTCGGCGCTTTAAGAAAGCCTCTTTCATTTTCAGTACACTCTCCAAGCCACCTTCGCAGGCCGCAATTCCCGCACGTTGGGCAATAGAGCAGGTGCCAGAGGTTATTTGCCCCTGCATTTTATCACAGGCTTGTGCAAGTTCTTTACTGGCAGCTAAATAGCCCAAACGCCAGCCGGTCATGGCAAAGGCTTTAGAGAATCCATTTATAATTACAACACGCTCTTTTAAAGAAGCGAATTGAGCTATAGACTCGTGCTTTTCTATAAAGTTAATATGTTCGTATATCTCATCGGAAATGATGTAGATGTTGGGGTATTTCTCAAAAACAGCCGCTAGTTCTGCCAATTCTGCCTGGCTATATACGCTACCTGTTGGGTTGCAGGGCGACGAAAACAAGAAGGCTTTTGTTTTTGGTGTAATGGCTTTTTCTAATTGTTCGGCAGTTATTTTAAACTCTTGCTCAACCGTAGTGGCAATAAATACCGAAGTGCCTTCCGCCAATTTCACCATTTCTGAATAGGATACCCAATAAGGAGTAGGGATGATTACCTCATCGCCCGGATTTACTAAACA
>JBJTNJ010000074.1:0-5731 GCA_046074005.1 Sphingobacteriaceae bacterium | reverse complement strand
CGTCCTGAAATTCAGAAAATTGCAAAGAAATATGGAGCCAATGTAAAACTAATTGAAGTTCCACCTGGACCTCCAGTATTGTCTACTTTGGTGGCTGAGATTTATGGTCCAGATTACCAAGAACAAATCAAAGTAGCTAATCAAGTGAAAACGATTTTAGAAAGCAATTCAGATGTGGTGGATACCGATTGGATGGTAGAAGACAATCAAACCGAATACCGTTTGGAAGTGGATAAAGAAAAAGCTATGTTGAACGGAATTGCTCCACAGCAAGTGGTGGGTAATTTAACCTACTTACTTAAGGAGTATCCGGTAGCCAATTTGTACAATGAACGTTCAACAGATAATGTTGGAATTGTATTGGCATTAGATGATAAAGACAAAACGAGTTTGCAAGACATCGAAAATCTTAAAATAAAGGGGAGTAGAGGCAATGTAATTCCAGTGAGTGATTTGGTGCATGTAAAGACAGATACTTTGCAAAAAACCATTTATCGTAAAGATCAGAAACGAGTAGTTTATGTAACTGCCGATATGGCTGGAGCTCTAGAAAGTCCGGTGTATGCCATTTTGGGGATGAATGAGAAATTGCAAAAAATGACTTTGCCTGCAAGCTATAAGGTAGATGAGTTGTATATGAATCAACCTTCTGAGGAGCGTAATTTTACCGTAAAGTGGGATGGGGAATGGCAAATTACCTTGGAAGTTTTCCGCGATTTAGGTGCGGCATTTTTAGTTGTAATTATTATTATTTACATGCTCATTGTAGGCTGGTTTCAAAACTTTAAAACCCCGATGGTAATGATGATGGCTATCCCATTGTCGCTGATAGGAATTGTGTTAGGACACTGGTTATTAGGAGCCTTTTTTACTGCAACTTCCTTTATTGGCATGATTGCTTTAGCGGGTGTAATGGTACGGAATTCGGTACTTCTAATTGATTTTATTGAGATCAGATTAAACGACGGTATTCCGCTAAAACAAGCCATTATAGATGCCGGTGCGGTTAGAACCACCCCAATTTTATTAACCACTGGAGCCGTAGTTATTGGCGCTTCCATTATTTTATTCGACCCCATTTTTCAGGGCTTGGCTATTTCTTTAGTTGCCGGAGCTATTGTTTCTACACTACTAACCCTGGTAGTAGTTCCGCTAATCTACTACATTACCGAGCGTAAAAAATGGGAACAATCTTAAGTGATATTAATCTTTAAACGATATGAAACTAGTAGTAATAACCGCCATCGCAGCCTTCGAAAATGATATCAAACAATTGTTAAAAAAAGCCGCGGTGAGTAATTTTAGTCACCAAGAAGTAAGTGGCTATCAGCACGTTTCGGCAGAAGCGCTAGACGCTAACTGGTTTGCCTCAGAAGCCGTTGAGACCCCATCGGTATTGTTTTATGCTTTTGTAGCCAAGGGCTATGTAGAGTTGCTTTTTAACTTGGTGGAAGACTTTAATAGTTCACAAGAAACTGCATCTAGAGTGCATGTAGCGATACTTCAAATAGAAAAATCCAATTAATTAAATTCTAAATTTATAAAATATGTTAAATAGACTTATTAGAGCCATTGCTGGCAGTTTTGTACTAATTAGTGTAGCCTTAGCGGTATATGTAGATCAACATTGGTTGTGGTTTACCACCTTTGTGGGAGCCAATCTTTTACAATCATCTATTACAAAATGGTGCTTAATGGAAGATATTCTTAAAAAATTGGGTGTTAAAAACTAATACCCTGTAGACTTAGCTTTTTAGACTATATTCGTATTTTAAACACCATGAGCCAATTACAAGCTATTATTAACTGCAAGTGCCCTCGTTGCAGACAGGGGAATATGTATACCCATAGTTTATTTAGTACCAAATACGCAAACATGAATGAGCGTTGCCCGGTATGCAATTTACGTTACGAAATTGAGCCTGGATTTTTTTGGGCAGCTATGTATGTAAGTTACGCTTTTAATGTAGCTGAGTTAGTAACTACCGGTGTAATTGCGTCGCAGTTTTTGGGCGAAAACGAGATATGGTGGCTTATTGCCATTGTGCTATCACCCATTATTGTGCTAATGCCCCTTAATTTCAGATACTCAAGAGTATTGCTTTTGCATTTCTTGTCACCCATTAAGTTTGATAAAAGCTACCAGAAATAAGCACTTAGTGGGTCACGGTTAATGAGACAGTACATACACCATCTCGATACGTTTTGCTAAGCACCCAATGGTTTCTGTAGGCCAATTCTTTACATAAATATAAACCTAGGCCGCTGCCTTGTTGTTCCTGGTCGTCTCGATTAAGTTGTCTAAAAGGTTCGGCCTTTTCAAAAAAATCATTGGCTGGGGTTTGGTTGCTTATACATACTGTCCATCCTTTCACTTTTTCATTAAGCTGAACTATTACAGGGGTGTTTTCCTTCGAAAAACGGAAAGCGTTCCACATTAACTCTTCTAAAATATAGTACAAATCATTTTCAACCACTTCCATAGAAAAATCGAAGCTCAGTTGAGATTCAAAATGACTGTCGGCTAAACGACCTAATTTCACCGCTTTTTCCATTAAGGTATTCTTAGCTATTTCCTCTAGCCACTTTCTGTTGATGGTAGAGGTAGATATGGTGGATTGTTCCTCTCGTTCTAGCTGCATGTAGAGCATGAAATTTCTGAACGTTCGGTACAAGCGTTTGGCCGATGTTTTGATAGCTTTTGCAATTTCTGCTTGTTCTTGTTTGCCTAAATCTCCTTTCTGATCAATTAACACATCTGTTAGACCTATAATGCCATTTAACGGCGTATTGTATTCGTGGCTATTAATCCTCGTGAAGGCATTTAGTTTATTATAAAAGGCTTGCTGAATGCCTTTTTGCGTACTCGAGTGCCTTTGCATGCGTGTGTTAACGGCACTTAGGAGTTCTTGGGAGGTAAAGGGTTTTACAATATAGTCATCTGCCCCCAGTTCCATTCCCTTGCGTTGATCGGCTCGGTCTGCTTTTGCAGTTAGAAAGATAAAAGGGATGTTGGCTGTTCGGTCACACGATTTTAATGCTCGAAGCACTTCGTCGCCATCCATTTTGGGTGTCATAATATCGCATAACACCAAATCAGGGCTGTGTTCTTGTATGGCATCTAAGCCCTCCAGTCCGTTCGGATAGGTGCGTACGGTAAACTGATGCGCCTGCAGCAATTCCTGCAAATTCTCTCTGATAGACGAGTCGTCTTCAATTACTATAATATTCATACGGCATTTTGCTGTGTTAAGCCGGGATACTTACCTCAAAGGTAGATCCCATGTTTTCCGCACTTTTGAAGCTAACTTTTCCTCCGTGAATAGCTACGAAATTTTTAACTACCACCAAGCCTAAGCCTGTACCTTCGATATTACCGGAATTCGAAGCCCTCATAAATGCAGTAAACAATTGCTTTTGTTCTGCAAGGGGTATGCCAATACCGAAATCTTGAATCTTGAAATGTATTTTATTGGGAAAAAACTCGATGTTAATTTCTGGGCTAGGCCTCTCCATGGAATATTTAAAGGCATTGCTTAATAAATTACCTAGTATATGCTTTAGTAAATTAGGATCTACCTTGCCAAGGCGTACGGTTCCGCTTGTGCGAATATTTATTTTATGTTGGGTAACTTTTTCCCCAAATTGATGCTCCAATACTTCTTTCACTAGAGCAATCATGTCGGTTGGTTCAGGTTTAAACGGAACCTTTCCGGCATCTGTTTTGCCCACCAATAGCACGTCATTCATGAGGAGGCTTACCCTATTTATTTGACTTTTTATACGTTCTAAATGTTTATCGGTTTTTAGTTTGGTTGTTGGATCCAGATTTTGGGTAATAAGTTCTAGCAGTTCTACGCTCGACAGTATTCCGGCCATGGGGGTTCTTATCTCATGCGAAACCATATTTACAAAGCGTACTTGCAATTCATTTAACTCTTGGCCTTTTCGAATACTCTTCAATAATTCTTTTTCAGCCTGCTTTTGTTTGTTAATGCTCATTCCATAACCCACCATAAAGCGGAATTTTCCATCTTCATCATATAGTGGATTAAATTTTCTTAGCACAAAATCGGAGCTACCATCGGCCATCTGCATCTCATCTTCCCACTCAATTTGTTCTTTTGCTTGCAGTGCTTGTATGAATTTTTCTCTTCTAGAAATGGCTATTTTTGGGTCCTTGCTTCTAAAAGCACAATACTCAAAATCATCTTTTCCTAGTATCCATTCTCGAATTTTGGGGTCTTTTATAGCCGTTTTATTGAGATATACATATTTATGATCTTTATCAAAAATGGCGATATCTGCAGGCAAACTATCCAATATTTCTGCAGAAAAGTGCTTTTCTTTTTCTAGTGCTACTTCTGCATTTTTTCTAAGGGTGATATCCTTGTACGTCCATATGTGGCCAGCGAAGGTGGTTTTTTTGAAATAAGGCATGTAGTTAGCCGCTAAATACCGGCCATCTACCAATTCTAATTCTACGTCAGTAAGTTCTTGCTTTTTACCTAAGGCTTGCTCAATAAATGCCAAAAACTGATTAGGTTCTTTAAAGTAGTTTTTAGAGTCTTGGGCCATGTTGGCGCAATCCATTCCAATAAGGGCACTAGGAGGGGCGGGTATGGCAAACAAATCACAAAAATACTGATTGGCGAAGCTAATCTTTCGATGTTCGTCCTCGGCCAATACCGCTAAGGGTAGTTTAAATAATACTTCTTGTGCTCGATTAAATTCGGTGTTAGTGTGCATGTGTAAGCATTCTCTACAATAGCTGTTCCAATACTTTTTGCAAAGTGTCTTTCTCTATAGGTTTTGCTAAAAAGTGGGTGATAGCCAATTTTTTCATCTTTTCTACTAGATGTTTGTCTTCGCCTGCCGATATGAACACAATAGGTATGCCAGAAATAAGCTCCCGGATAGCAGCAGCGGTTTCAAAGCCATCCATCTGAGGCATGTAAATGTCTAGTAAAACAAGATCAATCGCTTTCTCTTTTAAAATAGTCAATCCCTCTTCGCCGCTTGCGGCACTTTCTACACCAAACCCCATGGCATTTAGGAGGTGTTTCAATACCATTCTGTTAATGCTATCGTCGTCTATGCAGAGGATTGTTTTGCTTTTTGGTGTGTTCATTGCCTATTCCTCCATTTTTGCGGCTAATTGCGATCGGGAATTTACGCCCACTTTTTGATAAATGTGTTTGAGGTGTTGGTTTACCGTTCGTGCAGAAATAAAAAGCTGATCGGCTATTTGCTGATACGATAGGCCCGATTTAATGAACTTGGCAATTTCTCGTTCTCGAGGAGTTAAGCGACTAATAATGGAATTTATTTTTTGCATTTTTTGCCCCACGCTGGCAATCAGTGTTTTTGCCGCACTTGGAGATAGGGCAGCCCCATTATCGAACAGGCTTAGTAGGGCCTCTCTTACAGCGCTTAACGACATGTTTTTGGTTAAAAATCCTGAAGCCCCGTTGCTAAAAGCCGTCATTACGCTTTCTTTATCGTCAAAAGCCGTCATCATAATAATGCGTGCACCAGGAAGTAGTTCTTGTAAAATGCCAATTCCTTCAATTCCATTTATTTGTGGAAGCTGAATGTCGAGTAAAATGATTTCGGGAATGGCCAAATAATTTGACCGACTGAAGGCTAAAAGTTCGCTAATAGAACCAAATGCAAAGGTACAAGTGAATTCTTCGCTGCTTTCGAAATACTCCTTGTAGTTTTCTAATAA
>JBJTNJ010000073.1:0-27858 GCA_046074005.1 Sphingobacteriaceae bacterium | reverse complement strand
AAAAATCCATTCATTACCAAACCAAAGGTTCGGGCCATATTTCTGTATTTCCCTAAGGCAACACTAGGTACAATTGCCTCTTCATTTGCTTTTAGCGTATCTATTTCTTTAGTATAATTGAATACTCCAGGTACAAAATAGGCCTGTAAACCTGGCAACAAACCCGGATTGGCATTAGCCACTAAAGGCAATGAATTATCTAAAATAGTGGTAGTAACCACACTTTGTTTTCCACTAGGGCTAATTACCCGAGTTTTTACAATTCGCTGTCCATCAGGAAGTACCTTTACCGTAAATGGCTTGGTATACAGCTCTGTAGTTGCATCGGGAGTATAGCCATCTACCGTATAGTAAATTTTAGCACCCTTTACCGGAGCTTGTAAGTTAAAGGTAAACTCCTCTCCGAGCATGGTGGTGTCTTTTATACCAATTGCTGTTGGCACACGGTAATTAATGGTTGTTTGGTCTAATTTTGCCAAATGCTCAGGCACGGCTTGTGTCACAAAATTTATCCAATCTTTACGCTCCGGATTGGTCCATGCAATTTCAGAAAGGGCATATATTCTTGGCAATAGCATATATTCTACTTTTGCAGGGTTTGTCATGTACTCTGTCCACATGTTGGCTTGTACGCCTACAATACGGGCTTGCTGGGCTGGAGTTAAATTGGAAGGCGTTGGATTGTAGTTATATACTTGTTCTAAAGGAGTATATCCGCCAATACTTAATGGCTCTTGGTTACTTTTGCCCTGTGCATGATCGAAATAAAGATAATCTCCGGGAGTCATAATGGCATTGTGGTTTTGCTTAGCGGCGGCAATACCACCATCGGTACCCCTCCAGCTCATTACGGTAGCATTTGGCGCTAAACCACCTTCCAAAATCTCATCCCAACCAATAATTTGACGGTCTTTGCTATTTAAGTACTTTTCTATACGCTGTATGAAATAACTTTGCAACTCGTGTTCATCGGCCAATTTATTCGCTTTGATTCTTTTCTGACAATACGGGCATACTTTCCATCGTGTTTTTGGCGACTCATCGCCACCAATATGAATGTATTTACTTGGGAAAAGTGCCATTACTTCATCTAATACATCTTCTAAAAAAGTAAAGGTGCTCTCTTTACCAGCGCAATATACATCGTCAAACACACCCCACTTTTCTGCTGATAAAAATGGGCCTGTAGTATCTCCACAAGCCAATTCTGGGTATGCAGATAAAGCGGCTAATGAGTGGCCGGGCATTTCTATTTCGGGAATAATGGTTACAAAACGTTGTTGGGCATAGGCTACTACCTCTTTTATTTCGTCTTGCGTATAAAAGCCTCCATAAGGCGTTTGGTCGAAAAGTTGAGGAAAACGATCGTGGTAATTTCCCACTAAGGTTTGGGCCCTATATCCTCCAATTTGAGTGAGTTTCGGATACTTTTTAATTTCTATGCGCCAGCCTTGATCTTCTGTTAGGTGCCAATGAAAGGTATTTAACTTATAACTGGCTAATAAATCGATGTATTCTTTTATAAATGACACCGGAAAAAAATGTCTACCTACATCTAGGTGCATGCCACGGTAAGCATAGCGTGGCCAATCTTCAATATCAAGACCTTTTAAAACCAACACCTCTGATTTTGCAGGAAATAACTGCAACAGGGTTTCTGCGGCATAAAACAAGCCTGCTCCCTTTCCCTTCAGCTGAATTTGCGAATCACCAATGTGTAAACTATACGATTCTGAGACATAGTTTGCTGCGGTATTTTCGACCAAACTAATTCGTTTACCTTCGGTCTTGGCTACTAGAGAAAGTTTAAAACCATAAACAGTAGAAATATAATTTTGAAGCAAACGGGCAATGGGCAAATTCTGATCTGCGCCATACTCAATACGACTTTGGGCATCTAACACAAACTGTTGTGTATTGCTGCTTATTTTTTGAGGTGCCGGAATAAGTGTACTTGTCGGATTAAAAGTTTGGGCCTTTGCGGCCAGCGTAAAGCAGGCAATAAAGATTGCCCATAGTTTAAATTTGGTCATGCAGTTAGGTTAGCTATACCAAATCTAAAAAAAAGAATGATTTTTTAAGCGTGTTCTTTTGCAGCTAAATAACGTTCGGCTTCTAAAGCAGCCATGCAACCTGTACCGGCAGCGGTAATAGCTTGGCGCCATTGTGTATCTTGCACATCGCCACAGGCAAATACCCCTTCTATGTTTGTTTGGGTACTATCTGGTTTGGTAATAAGATATCCGGTAGCATCCATATCTAATACACCTTTAAACAATTCGGTATTTGGATGATGTCCAATAGCTACAAATAACCCACTAACCGGCAACGTTTGTTCCGTTTGATCTTGATTGTTTTTTACACGAACGCCAGTTACATTTTGGCCATCGCCCAAAATTTCTTGCGTTTCGGTATGGTAATGCACGGTAATATTTTGGGTATTTAACACTCTATTTACCATGGCTTTAGATGCCTTAAACTCTCCTTTTCGCACAATCATGTGTACGTGTTTGCAAAGTTTGGCTAAATAAGTTGCTTCTTCGGCGGCAGTATCTCCAGCACCAACAATGGCTACATCTTGTCCTTTAAAAAAGAAACCATCGCATACCGCACAGGCCGATACGCCAAAGCCGTTATATTTTTGTTCACTTTCTAAACCTAGCCATTTTGCAGAAGCACCGGTAGCAATAATCACAGTATCGGCAGTAAGGGTTTTTATCTCATCAATAACTACTAGACGTGGGCTTACCGAAAAATCGACTTTAGTTGCGTATCCGAAACGAATATCGGTACCAAAACGAGCAGCTTGTTCACGGAAATCTTCCATCATCTGTGGGCCCATAATTCCCTTCGGGTATCCTGGAAAATTTTCCACATCGGTAGTCTGTGTTAACTGACCACCGGGTACAATACCAGTATAGAGTACGGGTTTTAAATCTGCTCTAGCGGCATAAATAGCGGCGGTATATCCGGCAGGGCCAGATCCGATAATAAGACAATGTACGTGTTCGATTTCTGCTGACATATAGTTGATGAATGTGTTTCCAAATTTAGCTTTTAAAAAAGGCATAGGCAAGTGTTGCAACAATTAGCTTGTAGAAAAATTAAGATTGGTACACTTATTGAATTACTAAGCGAAACACCCAAAAAAGTTTAGCACATGAATCGTATTTGTAAACAGCCCCTAACCCTTTTAGTTAGTTTATTAGTAATTCTACTTGCGCCAAAGAGCCTTGTTGCCCAAGCTACCTTTACTAGCGACGAGTTATTTAATGCCGCTCGAAAAGAGGCTTTTGAAACGAAGAATTATAAAAAAGCCACCGTATTGGCCCAGCAAGCATTAGTCCTAAGCCCAAATTATACCGATATACAAGTGTTTTTAGGCCGTTTGTATACCTGGTCAGGTAAAACGGACAGTGCTAGAATAGTGTTTAAGAAGATATTAGCAGAGAACCCCTTGCACGAAGAGACTTTGCAGGCTAATTTCGATTTAGAATATTGGAACGACCGTTACCCAAAGGCCTTAGAACTAGCCGAAGTGGCGGTGAGCGCTTACCCAAATCGGGAAAATTTTACCACAGATAAAGTAAAAGCTTTACGAGCCTTAGGCAAAGCGCAAGAAGCATTAAGCACAATTAATGCATTTTTAACTAGCCACCCTAGTTCTACCGAGGCAGAAAAACTACAAACTACCTTAAAAAACGAGTTAAGCGTATATAAAATTGGGTTAAGCTATACCTTCACCTACTTTGATAAACGGTTTAGCCAACCCTGGCATTTAGCGGCGTTTAGCTTGGGTAAACAATCTAAATGGGGTTCGCTAAACTTGGGGTTTAATTATGCCCACCGTTTTGGTGCCGATGCTAGCGAATTAGAAATAGAATCTTATCCAAGCATTGCCAAGGGCTGGTATGCCTATGTAGGCGGAGCCACTTCACTATCCACGTATGGTTTATTTGCCAAATACAGAATAGGGTTTTCTCTTTACAAAAGCCTGCCCCATGGCTTTGAACTAGAAGCCGGATTACGACAATTACGTTTTAGCGATAACACCACCGTATATGTAGGAGGCTTGGGAAAATACCTTGGGAATAGCTTTGTGCAAGTACGTTCGTACCTTACTCCCAGCAGCCTTGGGCTTTCTAAATCCTTTTCACTTTCTAGCCGGATTTATTTGAGCGATAATCGATTCAATTATATTGGCTTCAATGTAGGTAGTGGCGTTTCGCCCGATGATCAATCGCAAGTAAACAACCTAAAAACCACCCTAAAAGCATTTAAAGTGGGTAGCGAATACTCTCGTATTATTCGCCAAAAAACAACGCTTTCTGTATCCTTTGCTTGGATTAATGAAGAATATCAGGCCAACACCTTTGGCAATCAATTTGGATTGAATTTCGGTATACAACGGCGATTTAGATAGTTAAAATTTAGCTAATACCGAATCAGGAACGAGTTGTTTATGTTTTATAAACTGCTCGTTCCTGCGTTTATAAGCAGCCAAACCTCCTAACAATTCTTGTTGTTTGGCTGTATCGTCTATAGGCTCTATATCCAGGCTTGGGCTTATCTTAAATACTTGTTCTCCATCTAAGAAATATAAGCCTGAAATATAGTTTCTTAATTCAGATTTCACTTGTTTTAGTGGATATTGGTGGATATTTCTAAAGGATCTGACGGTATCTAATCCATTGCCTAGCCATGTAGCTACATCGGGTCGTTTTATCCCGTAATTTTTAGCCAAAAAGGCAAGTACTGAGGGGGCTATATCTAGGTGTGAAGATATAGAAGCTATTTGAGCCGTTTTTCTTAACAAGGGTGAGTAAATGATAAGCGGCACGTGAAAACGGTCAATTTTTGTGCTTATAGGAATTTCTGGCAAGCGGTGGTCGCCGGTAATAATAAAAATAGTGTGGGCAAACCAGCTTGATTTTTTAGCCGCCGCAAAAAAGTCCTCCAAGGCTTCATCAGCATACAAAATAGTAGAGTACACGTTCTGGTATTGGCGGTGCTCTGCTTTTTCAGCATTGCTCATTCCCAATTGCTTAAAGCGCTCTTCTAGCAAATATACATAGGCTTGTTGATTGGGTACCTGGTAAGGGCTGTGCATGCTAATGGTTTGTAAGTAACACAGAAAAGGGGCTTTTTGACCAATCAAGGTACCATCCAGTGCTCTGCGATAGATTTCTCTATCGGGATAGCCCCAACTATCACCAGTGCTTGTAGAAGCCATTTTATGATATTTTGATGAATAGTTTTGTGCCCCTATTAATTCATTTGAACCTTGTCTTTTTAAGAATTCGCATTGGTGGTCAAAGTCTAAATCGGTACCTGCAATAAAACTAGTGCGATAACCTGCTTTTGAAAGCACCCTCATGAGGCTGAGTTGTTTGGGCATCTTATCGCCCAAATCATTAAATCCAGTTTTGGCAAAGGGCAAAGAACCTAAAATAGACGGTAAGACTGCAAATGTACGGCCCTGTGCAGATAAGAAGTTTTCCCAATACAAGCTTTGGCTGGCCAGGCTATCTAAGAAAGGTGTAAAACTGCCCAAATAAGCTCCCTTTCCACTAAAGGCCCTGCCCAAGCCCTCAACTTGAATAATCATAATATTGGGCATTTGACTGGCATCGGTACTAAAAAATGGCCCCAGTACATCGGGCGTGTTTTCGGTATGTAGAAATGGATAAGCACTATTGATGTAGGTAAATTGATGAGCTGACTCCGTGCTAATTGTCGAAAAATTAGTCGATTTTTCGAAGAAATACGTAGCAGAATGTTCCAAGAAATAACCCAGTTTATTTAGACTTAAATTATACTCGTATTCATTTTTAAACCAACTATTTTTGGGAGCAACCGCTATACCGAAATATAGGAAAATAGCACCCACACTCACAAGGATGAGTCCAGGATAAAAGCCTAAAATGGGGCGCAAATAGAGGGCATAAAGCACAATCCAGTAAATTGCCACCGGAAAAAATACCATAAAGAGATTTACGATGGAAAAATCGCCACTGGCATGGATAGTCTGCATAATTTCGGCCATCGAATAAGCGTACAAATCGGCACCCAGAGGCACTAGGGCCGAAGAAAAATAGTGTATAAGTACTACGTAAAACACGATGAGTATAGATCCGAGAACACCCAATAGTAAGTATGTGTTGCGCTTGTACCTGAATAGCAAAAATGAAATAATGCTAGGAACAGCCAGCACAGCTGCCAACTTTAGATATACTACACTATCGGAGTAAAGTGTAGCGGCTATAAGTACCCACCAATTGCTTGGGGATGTTCGAGTGAGCGACAAGGTGGCCATTTCTAAGAAACGAAGCACTAAAAACGTGAACAGCAAAGCCAATGTCAGGTTTCCGTAGAAGCGTATGGCTTTCTTCACTTTATCCCAAAGCGGATAGTTTGGTTCTACAAAATAGGTTGTTTCCATAAAGTATGCTATTAAAATCCTTTTCTAACCATCATTCCCCAGGACTTTTTTCCTCTAAAAAAATCAATATTACCCTTTATTGCACAGTACAACACCACTGGATGGTACACAATGGGTTCTACCAAGGCTAGGCCTAGTAATTTGAGCAAATCGCTGCCAGAAGTATATTTACGGTACGAATATTCTTCGAACAAAATGGTTAGTGTGGAAAGGGTAACGGTGTATAGAAATACCATTAATAAAATAATTCCAAAAAATTTCCACTGAATAATTCCAATAAAGGCCATGTAAAGGAATATAGATAAGCCCAACACTTCAATTAAAGGTGCTAACCATTCAAATAGTAGCCAATAGGGATAGCTAACGAGACCCAACAAACCATATTTTGGATTAAAAAACAAATTTTTGTGCATCGCTAAACATTCCATAGTGCCACGAGTCCAACGGTTGCGCTGCCGATTAAGTGTTTTAAAATCTGCAGGGCATTCCGTCCAACACAACGGATCGGGAATGTAAATTAGGCGGTATGGTTTTTTCTGCTGATGCATATATTTACGCATTCTCAGAACCAATTCCATATCTTCCCCCACGGTTTGGGTATTGTATCCACCGCAGCCAATCACTACGTTTTTATCAAACAGGCCCATAGCACCCGAAATAATTAATAGGCCATTTAAACGGCTCCAAGCCATACGCCCCATAAGAAAAGCACGTATGTATTCAATAACCTGAAAGCGGGGCAATAGCTTATCTGGGAGGTGAACCTTTACTAAATGTCCGTTTTTAACTTCACAAGAATTGGCAATATGAACCACCCCTCCTACGCCAATAACTGTTTTAGCGCTATCCATAAAAGGCTTTACCAATTTCAAAATAGCATCTTGTTCTAAAATACAATCAGCGTCTATGCATAAAATGAGCTCGAAACGAGAAATATTGATACCCATATTCAGCGCATCTGCTTTGCCCCCATTATCTTTATCTACCACCAATAGTTTGGCGTAAGCAGGATTTTTAGATTTATACACTCCTCGTAACAACTTAGTAGACAATTGTTGGTTAAGAGAAAAGTTTACGGGTTCTAACTCGTAATGCTTAATTAATAGTGCCAGCGTTTTATCGGTACTACCATCGTTAATTACAATCACCTCGGATTTATTATAATGAAGTGAAAGCAACGAATGGACGTTTTCTATAATGGTGGCCTCCTCGTTAAAAGCAGGAGCCAGGATAGAAACTCCAGGTGCATGTGGCGATACTAAAATGGTTTTATAGTCTACTACAGCGTTCTTTTTTAAATAGCTTTTCATTTCTATAGCCGATAATAGTGCTAATAAAAAATAACCCACCATTATGAACAAAGCATAGTAAAAAATAGTAGAATGATAATAGTTCGAGAGTATAGAGAAAGTTTCGTTCATCGTATTAGTAGTTTAATCGGTGGTCTAATAAATGGTCTATCATTTGGCGTTTATTGGGAAGGGCCGATTGGTATATTTTATCTAAGAGCCTAGTGCCCTTGGCGCCATGATTTTTAATGGCCATTAGCGCTTGAAATACCAATTCGTACGATTCCTCTAGAAGTTGAGCCTGAAGAAAATCTAGTTGTTCGCCTGATGCAATTTGACCAATAGCATGCAGTATGGCCAGCTTTTCGGCTTGGCTAGCACTCGGGTAACGTTGCAAAAGCTCGGTTTCGTAAGCGTAGGCCTCAAACTGTCCCAATAATTCAATGGCTAGTAAACGTATATGGCTATTTTTATGATCTAAAAGCTCCACTAAGTATGGTAGGGCATCAAATTGCTGGTACTGGCGGATAAGCTTTAGGCATAAAATTACCACCGTATCATTTTTAGCAGTTAGCCATTTGGAAAAAGAAGGAAGACTTAAGCCTTTCGCTTTGTTAATTACTTCCAATAATTCTAATTGATGCCATTCTAGTATATGCTCTGTGGCCCTATCTAGAAACCTAAAAGGTGCTTCATCACTTAATTTCAAGAAGGCCGCTTGGGCTTCCATACGCAAGGTACCAACCTCATCATCACACAGAGCAAGTAATTTTGGGGCTGCCCACCGGACATTTAATTGGGCCAGTATCTTAATGCCCAAAACTCGGTTTTCCCAATTACTGTCTTTCAAGCGTTTATAAGCTAATTTTTCGAGTTTTAAAGCCAGAAATAATTCTCTGAGTACTTCGGCTGTTTTACCGGTAAACTCTTGATGAAAGCGAACAATTTCTGCTTCTACCAACAATTTAATAGGTTTGCGTTTCAAGGGTAGCACTTTAAACAAGTGGGTATATTTTTCTACACATTGCGCAGTAGCTAAATCGTCGTCGGCAACTAATTCAGACAAAAGTTGGTTTATTCTTTGCTTCCATTTTGCCATAAAACGAGCATTTACAGCCTTATATAGCCTAGTAAATACTATATAGCTATACATATGCGACAAGCCTATTAAGCAAATAGCAACAATAAGCAAGGCCGACTGAATAAGTTCTGGGAACTGACTATAATCTATAAAATAAGAAGTAAAGCTGTTCATACTGCGATAAAATTTACTAACGAATGGTGCGTTTTACACGGATAGAGAGTTCGGCTAAATTGAACGGTTTCACAATGAAATCATCGGCCCCAAGCGCAAAAGCATCTAAAATTACTTGCTCTAAGCCGTTAGCAGATAGCACAATAACAGGCGTATTCTGAGTCTTTGGTGTCGATTTAATATGTGTGGTTAACTCTAAGCCTCCAACGTAAGGCAACATGATATCTACTAAAACAAGGTTAAAGGTTTGCGCAGCTAATTCTTTTATAGCTTCTTCTCCATCTTTGGCTAATACTACGTCGTATCCATCTTTTTTTAAGCGGAAGGCCAATACATTACGTACCAGTTCTTCGTCTTCTATGACTAAAATTTTAGGTTTATATGCATCCATGGGAAATATGTGTTGGTAAAAATATTGTTTCAACAGATATATGCAGAAATGATGCCAAATCGCAAAATGGGCAGAAAAAGATGGTTTTTCTAAATTTTGGCTTTAGAAATCTAAAAGCTGCTTATATTTGCGCCACAATGCTCGGGTGGCGAAATTGGTAGACGCACCATCTTGAGGGGGTGGCGTTCGAATGGACGTACGAGTTCGAATCTCGTTCCGAGCACTTTTTCAACTCAGGTTTATACACAAACCATCGTAGGCCAATGCTACTCCAGCGGGTAATAGGTTAGAGATTTCTTGATGAGTGCCCAAGCGGTGGCTGATATGCGTGAAATAGGTTTTTTCGGCACCCATTTCTTCTGCAAAAGCAAGCGCCTCTGCTAAGGTAAAATGCGAAATATGTTTTTCTTGCTGCAAGGCATTTACCACCAACACCTTGCTCCCTTTTATTTTTTGTTTTTCGGCAGCTATAATGGTTTTTGCATCGGTAATGTAGGTGAAATCGGCTATCCGGAAACCTAAAACGGGCAACTGAAAATGCATCACCTCTATGGGTATAAAGGGCACACCAGCAACCTCAAAGGGATGATGGCCTATTTCAAATAAATCTAATTGAGGCACTCCGGGGTATTTATGATGTGCAAAAATATAGGAAAATTCTTGCTTTAAAGCATCTTGAACCCGTTTATGAGCATACACATTAATGGCTTCTCCTTGCTGGTAATTAAAAGCCCTAATATCATCGAGCCCTGCTGTATGGTCTTTATGCTCGTGAGTAAATACCAAGCCATCTAGGTGCTTTACACCGGCTCTAAGCATCTGATACCGAAAGTCTGGTCCCGAATCGATGACGATATTTTTATCTTCATCCTGCAGGAGTATAGAAGAACGTAGGCGTTTGTCACGGTAATCGGCCGACGTGCATACCGCACAAGTACACGCAATTACGGGTACACCCTGAGAAGTGCCGGTGCCTAAAAAGGTTACGTTCACAGTTTTAATGCGGTTTGTTTTAACTGACTGAGCAATTGCTTTTGCTTATCGTCTAAGACTTGGTCTTGAAGCTCCAGGGTAGCTATTAAATCGGCCAGACCCTGAATTTTGCTCTCGAGGTTCGAAAATTTATTCACCACCACTACCCTGCTATTTTCAAGCACACAGGCACCTGTTTTAAAATTTCCTTTTTCGTAACGTACCCGATAGTCAAGGGCTTTTAAAAGGAGTTCTAACTTATCAAGCGTATGGGTTGTTATTGATAAGCTCATACGGATTAGCGTAAATCTACTAGTTCTACCCCGGGGTATTTTTTCACATCAAACGTAAAAAAGGTTTCGGCCACTTTTACATTCGGAGCAAATGCCTTAATGCTGTAGGTATATCTATTGCCATTTTTATCAAAAATAATGGCTTGAATAATCTGTTTGCTTACTTTATCTATTTGCAACTTCACTTTAAAGAAGGAACGTTTTCCGTCTAAAGGCGTTAATTCAATGTTATGAATAGTTTTTCCAGCTTTAGATTTGCTATCGCCGGTAAATAAAAACTTAAACCCTTTTTCGTAAATGGTGAATAAACGAGCAGGGTTCATCGCATCCGATGAATTATCTACTTCGCTTAATTGCACTTCTTTATCTGCTTTTAGATAAGTCCATTGGTTTTTACCATCGCTTACCAATTCTTGCGCCTTTAGCACCACTTTAAATTTGTTGGCTTTGGTTTTAGAGTATAAAATACCCGATTGGGTTTCTTTTACTTTGGCCTGCGGATTATCGAGGGTATACGTAAACTCGGTTTTAATTACATCAAAAGAGCGGTATTTCTTGCTCACTTCCGCTAAAATAACTTTTGCTTTATCGTCGGTTTGCGCAAGCGCTACAAAACCTAGAAAAACAAAAAACAAGGTATTTACTACTAGTTTCATCTTCATCATCTTAAAATTTAGCTTAGGGTGTCCAAAAACTGTTCCAAAGCATATTCATCCGGAATTAATACTTCACGGGCTTTACTACCCTCAAATGGGCCTACAATACCTGCTCCTTCTAGCTGGTCAATAATTCGACCTGCTCGGTTGTAGCCCAACTTTAATTTTCGTTGAATTAATGATGTAGAACCTTGTTGGTGCATTACAATTAGTCGGGCGGCATCCTCAAATAGTGGATCTCGATCATTCGGATCAAAATCTTTACTAGAAGCTCCTTCTCCACTTTCGTCTACATATTCGGGCAACATCCAGGCCGAATCATAGCCTTTTTGTGATCCAATAAAGTCAGAAATGCGCTCTACTTCCGGAGTATCTACAAAAGCACATTGCAAACGAATTAAATCGTTTCCGGTTGATAATAGCATGTCGCCTCGGCCAATTAATTGATCGGCACCACCGGTATCTAAAATGGTGCGTGAATCTATTTTAGACAATACTCTAAAAGCTAAACGGGCTGGGAAATTGGCTTTAATAGTACCCGTAATAATATTTACCGATGGGCGCTGGGTGGCAATAACCAGGTGAATACCTACCGCACGGGCCAATTGGGCTAAACGGGCTATGGGCGCCTCTACTTCTTTACCGGCAGTCATCATTAAATCGGCAAACTCATCTACAATAAGTACAATAAATGGTAAGAAACGATGTCCTTCTTCTGGATTAAGCTTACGACTAACAAATTTCAGGTTGTATTCTTTTAGGTTACGTACTTGCGCATTTTTTAACAAATCGTAACGCAAATCCATCTCTATACACAAGGAATTAAGCGTATTAATTACCTTTTTGGTATCGGTAATAATGGCATCTTCTTCGCCAGGTAATTTAGCTAAGAAATGGCGCTCAATTTTACGGAATAGGGTCAACTCTACTTTTTTAGGATCTACCAACACAAATTTTAATTGCGATGGGTGCATTTTATAAAGTAAAGAAGCCAAAATACAGTTAATACCTACCGACTTTCCTTGGCCAGTGGCTCCAGCAACTAGCAAATGGGGCATTTTAGCCAAATCAGCAATGTATACTTCGTTCGAAATGGTTTTACCCAAAGCTATGGGCAAATCCATGGTGGTGTTTTGGAATTTTTCAGTTCCTAATACCGAACGCATCGAAACCATATCAGGATTCTGGTTAGGCACTTCAATACCAATGGTTCCTTTTCCGGGCATTGGAGCGATAATACGAATACCCAAAGCGGCTAAGCTCAAAGCAATGTCGTCTTCTAAATTCTTAATTTTAGAAATACGCACACCCGGAGCGGGAATAATCTCATATAAAGTTACCGTTGGGCCAATGGTGGCTTTAATTTTATCAATTTCAATATTGTAGTGATTAAGCGTTTCCACAATTTTGGTTTTATTGGCTTCTAATTCTTCGGCATTTACCGAAATTTTAGCTGAGCCATAATTTTCCAATAACTCTAAATGCGGGTGTTTATACTGCGATAATTCTAATTTAGGATCGAACGTACCAAACTGTTGCACCAATTCTTCGGCAGTGGTTTCTTCCGTCGTTTTCTCAATGCTTAACTCTGGCCCTTCGCTGGGTACAATTAATTCAGGCTCGGGAGTTTCTTCTTCTGCCAATTCTGTTTCTAATTCTAAATCGGCTATACGGGCATCTTCTTTAGCCAAATCTTCTTGGAAACGATTATTTAACGGGAATTCTACCGGTTCAGAGATGTTTTCCTCTACTAATTCATCTGGACCTACTTCGGGTACTACATATTTTGGGGCACGTTCCGGTAATTTAAAATCGAAATTATAGGCAATGGTTAGTGTGGTTAAAGCGGCAAAGGTGAGCAAACCCAAAGTACCCACGTTACCTATTTGGGCTTCAAGCAAGCGATTGGCCCAAAAACCAAACTCTCCTTCTAAATAATGTGGAAAATCGTTTACAAAGGCATGAAAATAAGCCAAAGTAAGCGATACAAAAAGTAAAGAGAAAAACGAATACGCTAGCGTTTTGCCTATTGGGAACAATTTCACCTTAAACAATAAGCGAAAACCCAATACAAATAGCACAAATACAAACAAGAACGAGGCTACACCAAACCATTCGTAAATAAATTGGTGGGATAATAGAGCGCCAAACTTACCCATCCAGTTTTGTACCGTTCCACCGGTCACTACGTGCGAATTTGCTAATTCTGCGGGTGTTTTAAGTAGATTAGCCCAACCTCCATTGGCATCAATTACATAGCTCTGATCGTCTTGCCAGGTAAGTAAATAAGAGGTAAAGGCTACCAAAAAGTAGGTAGATAGCAAGAGCATAAACAAACCTAAAATTTTAACCAAACGGCCACCTGCCAAATTAAATTGAGGAAGTTTTTCGTCGCCCTTATAGGCAGATCTGGCTGACCGGGTTTTAGGCTTGATAGTAATATTTTCGTACTCTTCGGCCTCTGCCGCAGTATTACGAAACGAATTGGGAGTTTTAAATTGATTTCCTTTCAAGGACATTTTATTTTGTACGCTACAAATATAAAAAATAAGACCCATCCTTTGAATAGGTTTAGAGGCTGTTTAAAAATAAATATTACGAAGCTTTTAGCAGCTTGTTTTTTGCAAAATTTGTGCTCCAATACCACAAGAAACACAGTTTCGGACATCGCAAGCGGTTTTCTTTAGATGCAACAAGCCTTGAGACGCTGCGGCATTGGGAATAGCAAAGCCCAAAGCGGCAAACTCTCGAAGCACTGCATTACTTTCTGCGGAGAGCGTTTCTAACAATTCAATAGCCCGAAGTTTGTAGCGCTCATCGTGCATAAAACTGCCATAGGCATATAAAAAAGTAGCTATTGTATTAATAAGCAAAGAGTGTATACTCTGCACCCCTAGCTGAACACTGTGTTTTGGGCTATTTTTCTCGAACCGATAATGATTTTGCCAATAGCTATGTACCGGTAATTTCTGAAACAAGCCGACTAAATCTGCTACATGCTCCATAGCCAACACGGTAGAAAATAAATGAGTAGATTTTTGCACAAGGGCCGAAAATTGCGCAATTCTAAGGCTAGGAAAATTAGCCGGACGGGCTCTAAAAAATCGCCAAAGAGAGGAATCTAAAGGCACTAGGTGGTGTTTTTGCTGTAAATAGTGATATTCATTTTTGAGCTCTTCTGGATACCTTTCTGTAAAATTGTCTTGTAGTAAGCCGGCCTGACCAAATAAAAGTGCCTCTAATTGCAGCGAATTGTTTTTGTATTTGGCCAATAACAATTGAGGAACGCTTTGGGCCAACAAAGCAAAAGGAAGTGTATTCAATTTAAAGCCAAAGCCTGCCGCCAAGCTTAGGTAAAAAGCATCGTCCCAATTTCCTTTTAGCTTGTTTAGCAACTGAATATGCCCCTCCGATTTTTCTTCTAAACGATTAATAAGCGATCGGTATACTTCTTGTTGCCTGTAAATAGGTTCCACGCTAGCCAATTGTGCCGCACAAGGAATCCACGATTGTGCACCTAATAAGTCACGATAATTTTGCACTAATTTCCCTGGAATCAAGCCTTTTAACAGCAAAACCGGAATTTCACTCCCATCAGCTCTAAAAACTGGTTTATCGTACTCATAAACTACATGCAAAATAACATTCTCATACGCTTTATCTTGCTCGTGGCGATGGGCATACCAATCGGACGATTTAAGGTGCATTTCTACCGAGCCTACCCAAAGGGTATCTCCTAGTTTTAGTTGAACTTCTTCAAAATCAGGACCGGCATGAGTATTTTGATACCCTATACGAATAAGCTCAATGGGCTCACCAGCAAGCGTATACACCGGCCGGACAAAAACGTGCTTCGATTTCCAAAAGAAATGCAGGAGGTCTTCGTTAAAATTCACCCCTGAAAATACAAAATTAACTTTAAATTAAAAATTTATTCTATCTAATTCAATTACCATATCCTGTTGCATACGGAGTGCTTCTTCACGGGCACGTTCGGCAAAATCTTCGCCATTAGAAGCATAAATAATAGAACGAGAGGCATTTACTAATAAACCACAATCGCTAGTGATACCAAATCGACACACATCGGCCAAGCTACCACCCTGTGCACCTACCCCCGGAACTAGCAGAAAATGCTCTGGAGCTATTTTTCGGATAGTTTTAAAAGCTTCGCCACGAGTGGCACCCACCACAAACATGAGTTGCTCTGGGCTGGCCCAACTTTGTACTTGTTGTATTACTTGCTCAAATAAGGGGCTCTGTTCCGCACCACGCTGTTGAAAATCGGCACTCCCCTCATTAGAAGTTAAAGCCAATACAATAGTCCATTTATCTTTAAAAGCTAAAAATGGTTTTACAGAATCGCTACCCATATAAGGTGCCACAGTAATGGCATCAAAACTCATTCCTGAAGATTGCTCTTCAAAAAAAGCTTGTGCATACCGAGTAGAGGTATTACCAATATCGCCCCGCTTAGCATCGGCAATGCTTAAACAATCACTAGGGATCTGTTTCCAGGTTTGCACCAAATCTTGCCAGCCCGCCACGCCTCTACTCTCATAAAAAGCAGTATTGGGTTTATAAGCCACGCATAAATCCTGAGTAGCCTCAATAATACGCTTATTAAAAGCTTGCACCGGATTAGGCAAATGCAATACACATTCGGGCAATAAATGCACATCGGTATCTAAACCCACGCATAAAAAAGAACGTTTTTTACGAATTTGCGCTATCAGTTGGCTGCGGGTCATATTTAGAATGTTTTAGATAAACGAAAATAGGTAAAAGATTTAGAGCCCCTATTAAAATTTATTTTTTTTGAAAATCTTAAAATAATTGCATACAATTGTGCTCGATATCTCGAATTTATCCCCTTTGTCAGGGCAATCGCTGTAATTTCTTTTCTAAATTCACGTTTTGTTCTCCTGAGTGTTTCGGATAAATCAAAAACAGTCAAAATCCCTTACCTATATTATACTAAATCTTAATGCTAGAAATTGACAAGTTGAACGATATGCTCGTTTCAGAGCTTCGTGGAGTGGCAAATACCTTAGGCGTAGCCGATACGGATACCCTACGTAAACAAGAACTTATTGATAAAATTTTGGAGCAACAACAAAACGGGATAACTCCTAGTGAACCTGTAGCAGCTCCTGTAGAGGATACGAAAGTTCGTAAGCGTATTCGCACCCCTAAAAGTGAATTAGACAGAGTTAAAGTACCTTCAGATGCCGGCAACTTATTTCAAGATTCGTTTGATGAAGAAACGGTTGAAGAAGAGGCCCCTGCCATTGAAACTGTTGTACCCGAATTAGAAATACCGCCAGTACCACAGGCACCAAACGAAGCACCAGCTCCAAAGTTTGAGCGCAAGCCCCACGAACACAACAAGCAAAATCAGGCTAAAAAAGAAGAATTAAACCTCGATTTTGATAATGCAATTATTAATGAGGGAATTTTAGAAATTATGCCCGATGGCTACGGATTTTTACGCTCATCGGATTACAATTACTTATCATCACCAGATGATATTTACGTATCGCAATCACAAATAAAATTATTTGGACTAAAAACTGGTGATACCGTACGTGGAAGTATTCGTCCACCAAAAGAAGGAGAAAAGTATTTTCCGTTGGTACGTGTAGAAGCCATCAACGGGCGTATTCCGGCCGATGTTCGCGACCGTGTACCTTTCGATTTCTTAACTCCTTTGTTTCCTTCGGAACGTTTAAATCTATTTACCGATGCAAACAATCATTCTACCAGAATTATCGATTTATTTACTCCAATTGGTAAAGGTCAGCGTGGCTTAATTGTGGCACAGCCCAAAACAGGTAAAACCATGTTGCTTAAAGATGTGGCCAATGCCATTGCTAAAAACCACCCAGAGGTATATTTAATCATTTTATTAATTGATGAACGCCCTGAAGAGGTAACCGATATGGCCCGGAGCGTACGTGCCGAAGTGGTATCTTCTACGTTTGATGAGCCGGCAGAACGTCACGTAAAAATTGCCAATATCGTATTAGAAAAAGCGAAACGCATGGTAGAATGTGGCCACGATGTGGTTATTCTACTTGATTCTATTACCCGTTTAGCCAGAGCCTATAATACCGTAGCTCCTGCATCGGGTAAAATTTTATCGGGTGGTGTAGATGCCAATGCCTTGCATAAACCAAAACGCTTCTTTGGAGCGGCTCGTAAAATTGAAGATGGTGGTTCACTTACTATTTTAGCTACTGCACTTACCGAAACAGGTTCTAAAATGGACGAGGTAATTTTCGAAGAATTTAAAGGAACCGGTAATATGGAATTACAATTAGATCGCAAACTATCTAACAAACGTATTTTCCCTGCTATAGACCTAACCGCTTCGAGTACCCGTAGAGACGATTTATTATTAGATAAAGATACCTTACAACGCATCTGGATTTTACGCAACCATTTAGCCGACATGAACTCTCAGGAGGCCATGCAGTTTTTACAGGCGCAAATGAAAGGCACCCGATCTAACGAAGAATTTTTGGTATCTATGAATTCATAAGAATACATGAAAAAACACATTCCCAATACCCTAACCTGCTTAAACCTACTTTCGGGCTGCATGGGCCTGGTTTGGGCGTTTGAGCAACACCTCTCTTGGGCAGCTTATGCCATTGTACTAAGTGCCATTTTCGATTTTTTAGACGGCATGGTGGCTCGTTTATTAAAAGCTTACAGCGATATTGGCAAAGAACTTGATTCTTTAGCAGATGTAGTGAGTTTTGGGGTATTGCCCGCCATTATTGTGTTTCAATTGTTTAAACAAAGTGGCACCAATAGTCTTTGGCTGCCGTACCTAGCATTCTTAATTGCTATTTTTTCGGCCTTGCGTTTAGCCAAATTTAACGTAGATACCCGTCAAGCAGAAAGCTTTATAGGCTTGCCTACACCGGCCAACGCCTTGCTTTTAGGCTCCTTTCCGCTTATTATTGCTAATGATGAATTTGGAATTGGAGCCGTTATCCAACAACCCTATGTATTAGCAGTTTTCTGTATAATGATGAGTGCCCTTTTAGTAGCCGAACTCCCCCTCCTTTCGCTTAAATTTAAGCATTGGAGTATAAAAGGCAACGAATTTAGATTTGGATTAATCATCTTATCGGTATTGCTATTACTAATGCTTAAATTTGCAGCCATACCCTTTATAATTGGGGTATACATCTTTTTATCCATGATTCAAACCCAATTCAAAAAATGAAATTTATAGCCGAAATTAATGTAATGCCGCTAAAAGAAATTCTAGACCCTCAAGGTAAAGCGGTAAGTGGTAGCTTTAAAAATATGGGCTTGGGTGAAATTCAGCAAGTACGCATTGGGAAACACATTCAATTAGAAATTGAAGCTTCTAGTGAAGCCATTGCAAAAGATAAAGTAGAAGAAGCCTGCAAAAAATTACTAGCTAACCTCATCATGGAAAGCTACGAATACACCCTAAAGGCCATTTAAATCGGCCAATTCTTTTCTTAGCAAGCGCAATTTTTCAAACAATTCACTACTTGCAGAATGTGTTTGCTTAAAAATAGGTGCAATTTCTGCTAAATCCTTGCCCGAGCGGGCTAAGGTTTCAATACGGGCCATTTGTTCCTTGGTTTCATCGGCACCAATAAATGCAAAAGTGGGCCTTATTTTATGAGCAATTTCTGCCACCGTTTGCCAATCTTCTAGTACCAAGGCCTGCTCTATTTGCACCAAGTATTCTGGCGTTTGTTTTAGAAAAATATCCATCATCTCTATCATAAACTCCGCATTTCCATCGGCAATATCTTGCAAATAGGCTAAACTAAGTGTGTTTCCAGCTGTATTTTTAGCTTGATTCATGGCTCAATTGGCTAGTTTGTGTACGGGTAAATTAGTAGCTAACTCAGCTAAAAGAGCCGAAATGGTTTTTTTTAATACCGGATGCTCTAAGTCCGGATCCAACTCAACCAAAGGCGCTAAAGCAAAAGCTCTTTCCTGCAAAAAAGGGTGTGGAACCACCAAATCCTCTTGATTAATAATCATTAAGTCGTAAAATAATATATCAATATCAATTGTCCTAGACGCCCACTTTTCGGTACGCACCCTACCCAAACTTGTTTCAATAGCTAAAATAGTTTGTAAAACAACTTCTGGGCCTAATTCGGTTTCTACTTTTACTACTTGGTTCATAAAGTCGGGCTGATCGGTTTTACCCCAAGCAGCCGTTTGATATACTGATGAACAAGCCAAAATAGTGCCAATTTGTTTTCCGATACAAGTTCTAGCATCTGAAAGAAATTTAGCGGAATCACCCATATTACTACCCAACAATAAATAAACTACCGACATAGGATTTTTAAGATAATTTGTAACAAATATAGAGATTGATCATCTTTATAATACACAGTATATAGATATATAAAATCGCTCTCGAAATGAAAGAATTCTTTAAGTTCGTATTTGCATCCATGGTAGGCGTTCTCCTAAGCGTATTTGTCATGTTTGTACTTGGCATACTCCTTATTATCGGTATAATCACCTCCGCTTCAAACGAATCAAAAGTTACAATTCAGGATAATACGGTGTTGCACCTTAATTTAGATTATCCACTAAGTGAACGGACATCTAAAAATCCGTTCCAAAATTTAAATTTTGGTGGTTTCGAGGCCAACAATAATCTGGGTTTAAATGATATTCTAGCAAATATTAAAGAAGCTAAAAACGATGACCGAATAAAAGGGATTTACCTTGATATTTCGGCAATTCAGGGTGGTTTTGCTAGCATCGAAGAGATTCGCAATGCACTAGTAGATTTCAAAAAATCGGGGAAATTTATTTTAGCCTACAGCGAAGTATATACCAAAGGGGCTTATTATTTAGCTTCTGTAGCCGATAAAATATACCTTAATCCACAAGGAATAGTAGATTTTAAAGGCTTTAGCACCGAAATTATGTTCTTTAAAGGCGCCCTAGAAAAATTAGATATCGAAGCGCAAGTTATTAAAGTAGGAACCTACAAAAGTGCAGTAGAGCCTTACCTACTCGACAAAATTAGCAAGCCTAACCGCGAACAAATCACCTCTTTCTTAGGTTCGATGTACAGCCATTTTCTAACAAATATTGCTAGCAGTCGTAAAGTATCTGCAGACTCTTTAAGAGCAATAGCCAACAACGCAAGCATACAAACCGCTGAAGATGCGGTAAAATACCACTTAGTAGATGGATTAAAATACAAAGATGAAGTACTTACCGAGTTAAAATCCTTATGCGGAATTGCACAAACTAAAGATTTACGTTCTGTATCTATTGCAGAATATAGCCCAAAAACAAAAGAAAGCAGCAATGCATCGGCCGATAGAATTGCCGTAGTGTATGCCGTTGGCGAAATTGTTGGCGGAGAAGGCAATGATCAAACCATTGGTTCTGAAAACATATCCAGAGCGATTAGAAGTGCTCGTTTAGATGAAAAAGTAAAAGCCGTGGTGCTAAGAATTAATTCGCCAGGGGGTAGCTCTTTAGCCTCTGATGTAATTTGGAGAGAAGTAGAACTCACCAAAAAAGTAAAACCCGTAATTGTTTCTATGGGCGATGTAGCGGCATCGGGTGGCTATTATATTGCTTGTGCGGCCGATTCTATTTTTGCGGAACCTAATACCATTACCGGATCTATTGGAGTATTTGCCATCATTCCGAACATGAAAAAGTTCTTTAATAACAAGCTAGGTATCACGTTCGATGAGGTTAAAACCGGTAAATTCTCTCAAATTTCGGTAACCCGCCCTCTTAGCGATGACGAACGTTTATTATTACAGGCCGAAATCAACAATATCTACAAAACCTTTACCCAAAAAGTAGCCGATGGCCGTCATAAAACCCCAGAATATATTGATAAAATAGGCCAAGGACGTGTTTGGACAGGTGCAGAGGCTATAGAAATTGGCCTGGTAGACCGTTTAGGCAATATAGAAGATGCGGTAAAAGCTGCCGCTAAAAAAGCAGGATTAAAAGAGTACAAACTGGTAGACTACCCTTTTCAAAAAGATCCATTAAAAGAATTATTTGACGATTCTGCAGATAAAGTACGCACCTATTTTACCAAACAAGAACTAGGCGAAAACTACAGCTACTACCAAAAAATGCAATCGGTACTTAAAACCACTGGCATACAATCCAGAATACCTTACGACATGGCAATTAAATAAGTTTATAAAAATTAATCAAAAGCCTTCTGTAAACCCGGAAGGCTTTTTTTATTTTTGACTACCATGGAAAACAAAACCATTGCCCGTACCCTACGCCTATTTAGCCAGCTATTAGACCTACACGATGAAAATCCGTTTAAGGTACGCTCCATGGCCAATGCAGCCTTTAAAGTCGATAAATTTCCATTTGCATTGAGCACAAAAACCGAAGCCGAATTAAGTGTACTCGATGGCATTGGCAAAAGTATAGCCACTAAAATACACGAACTACTTAGCACCGAGCATATTTCCGAATTAGATGAACTGCTTGAGAAAACGCCTCAAGGAGTACTAGAAATAATGCAAATTAAAGGAATTGGGCCAAAAAAAGTTGCCACCATTTGGAAAGAACTGGGCATTGAAAGCGTAGGCGAACTCTACTATGCCTGCAACGAAAATCGCTTAATTGAAGCCAAAGGATTTGGCCTAAAAACCCAGCAAGATATTATCAAACTCATAGAGTTTAAAATGGCCAATAGCGGCCGATTCTTGTATGCCAAAGTAGAAGCTTTTGCGGAAGATTTAGGTAAAAAACTAGAAGCCGCATTTCCCACTATAGCCGTTAGCTTAAGCGGCCAATACCGTCGCAGGTTAGAAATTATCGATCAAATAGACATCGTATTAGGCACTCCCGAAGATACTTTACGGAAGCATGCACTAGGAGGTTCCTTAAACGAAAAACTTCAACTTATTGCCGACGAAAGCCCCATCGTACAATTCCATTGTTGTGCCCCCGATGAATTTGGTTGGACCCTCCTTCACACCACCGGAAATGCCGAGCATGTTGCACAGCTACAACAAAAACTAAACAATACATCACTTTTGGGCAAAACCGAAGCCGAAATTTATACCCTAGCAGGTTTAGCCTACATAGAGCCCGAACTAAGAGAAGGCCAAAAAGAGCTAGATTGGGGCGCAAAAAACAAATTACCTGCACTTATTAGCCTTGCCGATTTAAAAGGCAGTTTGCACAACCACAGTACCTGGAGCGACGGTGTAAACACCCTCGAAGAAATGGCTCTTTATTGCAAAAATGAGCTAAAATTAGACTATTTGGGTATTTGTGATCACTCCAAATCGGCCTTTTACGCCAATGGCTTAACCGAAAGCAGAGTAGCCGCCCAACACCGAGAAATTGACCTGCTGAATGAAAAACTAGCACCCTTTAGAATTTTTAAAGGCATTGAATCAGATATTTTATACGATGGTAGCCTCGATTATGCCGATGAAGTATTGGCCAGCTTCGATTTTGTAGTAGCATCGGTACATTCGGTTTTAAAAATGACCGAGGAAAAAGCAACCGAACGCCTTATAAAAGCGATTGAAAACCCATATACTACCATTTTAGGCCATCCCACCGGACGGCTATTATTAAGCCGTAGCGCCTACCCTATTAATCATGAAAAAGTAATTGATGCTTGCGCCGCCAATAAGGTAGTCATCGAAATTAATGCCAATCCCCTACGCCTAGATTTAGATTGGCGCTGGCACCAATATGCGCTCGAAAAAGGCGTTTTATTAGCCATAAACCCCGATGCGCATCGCACCGAAGGCTTTTTAGACATGCATTACGGTGTATTGGTAGGTCGTAAAGGAGGCCTACCCCCCGAAAAATGCTTAAATGCGTTTTCTTTGGCCGAAATTGATACATTTTTCAAAAACAGCAAGCCTGCCTAAAATAAATCCCTAATTTTACCTTATGATTAGTTCACTTTGTAATTCCATCTTTCAAGAAGCTATTGCCGATTATCACTTACACGATAACATCGATTTAAAGCCAAAAAATCCGTATAAAAGTGGTACTATTGAGTTTTTACTCTATGCTAAAAACTGGATTGATACTGCTCAATGGCATATGGAAGATGAAGTACGTGAACCTAGTATTGCCCCCGAGGTGGCTTTGGTTTGGAAACGCCGTATTGATGCTTCCAACCAAGAACGTACCGATTTAGTGGAATACATTGATAGCTACTTTCTAGAAAAATTTAAAGACACGCAAGCAAAAGCCAACGCTACGGTAAATACCGAAAGTCCTGCCTGGGCCATTGATCGTCTGTCTATTTTGGCACTAAAAATATACCATATGGCCGAAGAGGCCAACCGAAACAGTGCCAGCCCCGAACACCGTGCTGGCTGCCAGAAAAAATTAGACGTTTTATTGGAGCAACGGGTAGATTTATCTAAAAGTATAGATGAATTGGTAGCCGATATTGAAGCAGGAAATAAGTACATGAAAGTGTACAAACAAATGAAAATGTACAACGACCCTAGCCTAAACCCGGTGCTGTACAAAGACGCAAAATAATGCCCCAGTCCGCAAAAATTCTAGTTTTACGTTTTTCGGCCATGGGCGATGTAGCCATGACCGCACCCGTACTGCAAGAACTTTTAGCAAACTATCCGAGTACTTCGTTGGTGGTAGTGAGCAGAAAAACCTTCGAACCTTTTTTTTTCGGCATCCCCAATATCGAATTTCATGCTTTCGACCCTAAAAACACCCATAAAGGGTTTCTTGGGATATATCGTTTATTTAAAGAATTAAAAGGCTATAAGGCTATTGCTTTAGCCGATTTACACCAAAACCTACGCAGCAAATTGCTACGAAGCTTATTTTGGTTTACCGGCATCTCTATAGCTAGTTTAGATAAAGGCAGAGCCGAAAAAAAGGCCCTTACCCGTAAAAAAAACAAGCAATTCGCTCAGCTAAAACCAACTACACAACGTTATGCCGATGTTTTTACTGCACTAGGTTTTCCATTTAGCTTAAAAAATACACTCAAAAAGAAGCCCGAAACGCTCTCTAATAAAATTCTAGCCCTAAGTGGAACCAAGGGTTCTAAAAAATGGATTGGAGTAGCACCCTTTGCGCAACACGCCCAAAAAGTATATCCACTTAGCAAAATGGAAAACGTACTAGCCGCCTTGGCTAAGCAAGGGCACCATGTCTTTGTATTTGGAGGAGGGAAAGAAGAACAAAAAATTGCCGAAAATTGGGCTAAAAACAAGTCAAACCTTACTTCACTAATCGGCAAGCTGAATTTAATTGAAGAATTAAGCCTTATTTCCAATTTAGATGTAATGCTCAGTATGGATTCTTCGGGCATGCACCTAGCTTCCTTAAAAGGCATACCGGTAGTTTCTGTTTGGGGGGCAACCCATCCGCAGGCCGGTTTTTTAGGCTACGGACAAAGTCTTACCTCCTGCGTACACCTGGATTTAGCCTGCCGCCCCTGCTCTGTTTATGGAAACAAAGCCTGCCATCGTGGCGATTTTGCATGCATGAACCAACTCAGCGAATCGCTCATTGTCCAAAAAGTACTCGATACTATTTCTTAAGTGCTAGCGTTTCCCTTGTTGTAAAACAAAAACGCTATAGTATGAAAACAACTCGTATCTCTATGCATGCCCTAGGTGTGCTATTCGGAATCATTTTTTTGGGTATTACTGCTTGTAAAAAAGACAAAGCAAGCCCAACACCACCACCTATTACCGTAACCGATATAGATGGAAATACCTACCAAACAGTTACCATAGGTACCCAAGTTTGGATGGCCGAAAATTTAAAGACTACACACTTTAGAGATGCTAGCTTAATACCCGAAGTAAGTTCACAGGTAACTTGGGCAGGTACTAAAAAAGGGGCCATGTGTTGGTATAATAATGATATAACTAATAAAGACTCCCACGGCGCCTTGTACAACTGGTATGCCGTAACTACTTTAGCAGGCCTAGCACCCCAAGGCTGGCACATAGCCACCAATGCCGATTGGCAAACCCTAGAAGATTACCTAATTGCCAATGGCTATAATTACGATGGCACTAAAGCAGGAAATAAAATAGCAAAATCCGTAGCATCCAAAACCGGATGGAACGCAGATCCTACAGTAGGAAATGTGGGTAATGATCCCAACTCGAATAATAAAGCAGGTCTAGGCCTACTAGCTTGCGGATACCGTGATGCTAATTTTGGCTATATAGGAAACTACGGTACTTATTGGATTCCACAAGAATTTGACATAGATAACGGCAACTCTAGATACTTGAATTACAATGATTATAGCCTTATTTTTAGTGATCAAACGCCTAAATATGTCGGCATGTCTGTTCGTTGTGTAAAAGATTAGCATACAATACCTATGCCTTTTAAACCGTTCTAATTTAAAAGACAAACAATATGAAAAAGTTCATTCTAAGTGCTTTAATATGCTCAATGGCGATTATGGCAAGTGCGCAAATAAGGGTGGGTGCAAAAGCAGGAGTTAATTTTTCTAAAATAGACTACCAAAACATGTCGGCAGCGGAGGTATTAAAATCGTCGAGTACGAGTTACTTCTTTGGCGGAGTGGTGGAATTTCCTTTAGGAGGAAGTTTTCATTTGCAGCCCGGCTTAACCTTGAATGGACAAGCCGGAAACTTAGGTTCAGGAGTAGATAAGGTTACGCTAAATATGATGTACGCCGAAGTTCCTGTTAACCTATTAATTAGGGCTGATTTAGGAGTAGCTTCCTTCTATTTAGGAGGTGGCCCCTATGCTGCCTACGCCATTTCTGGGAAAATAAAATCGAGCGGTATTAGTGAAAAAATACAATTCGGAAATACGAACCAAGATTACATGAAACCCAGCGATTATGGCATAAATCTGTTAACAGGGCTAGATTTAAGAGGCGGATTAAACTTGGGGCTAGGCTACAAATTAGGCTTAAGCGACAATGCTCCAAAAGATTTAAGTGATGCAATAAATAGTAAAAACAGTAGTTTCAGTATTTCCATAGGATATATGCTGAAGCTGTAGAGAGCCCTTTAGTGCATCTAATAAAAGCGAAAGTCAGTTTAGATTTTCGCTTTTTTCATGCCAATACACAACAGTTCCCGGGTTTTATATGAACAAGACCAGCCAATTGTAATCCCAACAGTACTAGGGAAAGTTTACTTGACGAAAATCCAGTAGCAAAGGCTAAGCGATCTAGATGCACTCCCTCCCGGTGAGTTAAATTTCTCAATACTAGATGTTCATCAGGAGTTCTAGTCGCCCAATCGGCAGCAAGAGGGCGTTTTTCAAGGGGCTTACCTATATCCCACGATAGCAAGGCTAGTACATCAGCTGCCTGCGTAACTAAATGCGCCCTATTGGTTTTAATCAACTCATTACAGCCTAGGCTATATTCATCGCTAGCCCTGCCCGGAAATGCACATACCTCTCTGTCGTACGAATTGGCTAAATCTGCCGTAATGAGGGCTCCCCCCTTTACATTAGCCTCTACCACAATGGTGGCATCGGCTAAACCGGCAATAATGCGGTTACGCTTGGGGAAATTTTCCCGATCGGGTGTACTTTGCGATGGGAATTCTGTCAATAAACCACCTTTTTCGAGCATTTCTACTGCTAGTTTACGGTGGGCATATGGATACATACGGTCTAAGCCATGGGCCAATACACCAAGCGTAGGCAAGCCTATTTTCAAGCATGCTTTATGGGCCACGGCATCAATGCCATACGCTAGGCCACTTACTACTAAAGCACCTTGGTCGGCCAAACCTGCTACCAATTCTTCACACATCAATTTTCCATAGCTAGTTGCATTTCGCGTACCCACTATACTTACTATTTTAGAAGCATTTAAATGGGCATTGCCCTTGTAAAAAAGTAAAATGGGTGCATCGTAACAGTACGAAAGTCGCTTAGGATAGTTTTCATCGCCTAAAATAAGTGTTTGTATGTCGTGAGTATTTGCAAAGGCTAATTCAGCGGCGCAGGCATCAAATTCCTTAAACTGGCGAATATTTCGGGCCAGCTGAGGTCCAATGCCCTCTATCTGGAGCAATTGCTTATAGGAGGCTGTAAAAATAGCTTCTGCAGCTCCAAAATGGCTGAGGAGTGTACGAGCCAATACGGCTCCAATACCCGGAATGCGGGTTAAGGCTAAAACAGATAGGGTTGACACGATACGTTATTGTGCTTCGAAGTACACAACGTATTTTGTGAGAAAAAAATCTTGAGGAAAGTATTTTGCAATTGGAAATTTTTGAATGCCTTTGAGTTTGGCGGCTGCAAGTTCTGCGGTTAAATCGCCTCCCTTGAGATATAACACGCCATTGGCAAGGGTATTTTTACCTCCTTTTCTAAGTTTAGCACGCACCCAAGGGTAAAAATCTTTTAATTGCGTAACGGCTCTCGAAATAACAAAATCAACGCTGCCTTTTACCTCCTCTGCACGCATATGACTGGCTTGGACATTTTTTAGACCAAGGGCTTTGGCTACTTCTTGTACCACTTTAATCTTTTTACCAATAGAATCTACCAAATGAAAAGAGGTTTCGG
>JBJTNJ010000072.1:0-3444 GCA_046074005.1 Sphingobacteriaceae bacterium | reverse complement strand
CTAAGCCATCGCCAAATTATTAACCATAATATTGGCAAATACGATGCTGCTGTAAGTCGTGGATTAAGCCGCTTGGCAAACCTAGAAGCCTCCAAAAAGAAAGCCCATGTTATTAAATGGAAGGTAATGGAGAATTTGGACAAATTGTTGCCCGAATTTGAAAGCAACTTTCAACGTAGGGGGGGTAAAGTGCTGTGGGCCAATACCGCCGAAGAGGCCAAACAAGAAATCTTAAAAATTATTAAGAAATCGGGCGCTAAAACGGTTATAAAATCGAAATCTATGGTTACCGAAGAAATTCATTTAAACGAATTTCTAGAAAAAAACCACGTAGAAGCCCTAGAAAGTGATTTAGGCGAATACATTGTGCAGCTATTAGGCCAAAAGCCCTACCACATTGTAACCCCGGCCATGCACCTAAGCAAAGAGGCCATTGCCCAGTTATTTCACGAAAAATTTGGCACCGAACCCCATGCTACGCCTGAAGAGCTGACACAAAAAGCACGGGAATTGCTTCGCGAAAAATATACCAGTGCCGACATTGGCATTACCGGAGCTAACTTTTTACTAGCCGATACCGGTAGTATTGCCATTACCGAAAACGAAGGAAATGCCCGACTAAGCACCACCTTCCCTAAAATACACATTGCTATTGTAGGCATCGAGAAGCTAATTCCCTCGATGGCCGATTTAGATTTATTTTGGCCGCTACTCTCTACCCACGGTACCGGACAAAACTTAACGGTATACAATACCATTTTAAGTGGCCCTAAGCAAGAGAACGAAAGCGATGGCCCGGAAGAAATGTATGTTATTTTGTTGGACAATGGGCGTACCAACCTCTTGGCGCAAAAAGACCAACGCCAAGGCTTATATTGTATTCGTTGTGGCGCTTGCCTAAATGCCTGTCCGGTATATAAAAACATTGGGGGACACAGCTACGATACTACCTACAGCGGCCCTATTGGTTCGGTAATTACACCACACCAAGCCGGCATGGAAGAATTTAAACACCTGAGCTATGCCTCTAGCCTTTGTGGCAAATGCACCGAGGTATGCCCTGTAAAAATTGATATTCACAAAATGTTATTGCTTAACCGCAGAGATGCGGTGGATGAGGGTTTAAGTACCCGTAGCGAAAATTTGGGTTGGTTTTTTTGGAAAAAGGGAATGAACAGCCGCAAGGTGATGGATTTCTTTAGCGGAAAAACAAAAAAACCGCCTATTACAAAAATTCTTCTCTAAGAGTTGGAGCAAACACCGCGAATTACCCCAGGTGGCCGAACAATCGTTTAGCCAGCAGTGGAAAGCGGAACAGGCTCCCAAATAGGCCTAAACTATCATCAAACGATAATTTCCTCCACCTCCACCAGCGGATTAAATAAATATACCCTACCGGTAGCGGGCTCTACACAACGGAAACGCTTACGAATTTTCGCTTCTTTCTTAAAGATTCTATTCTCTTTCCATTTAAACAAGGCACCCATAGGCAGGGCTTCTAACAGGCATACATGATCGGGTGTGGCATCATAGGCTTTAAGCGTACGGGAAAGATGCAAATCGGTACAACTAGAGGCCGCTGGGTTTTCTAAATACTGCACAATAGCCCGTTGAATATCCATGGGAAAAACCCCCTTTTCGAAAAAAGGACGCATCATGCGTTTAAAATTCGCTTTCCACTCGGTACCATGCGGTTTTGCTTTGCGTTTATGCTCGTTCCAGGTAAGTAAATGTGCAAATTCGTGCACGGTGGTTACCAAAAAGGAATAGGGATTTAAATCGTAATTAATAGAAATTCGGTGACCTCGGCCGTCAAATGGAGGACGGTAATCGCCTAGTTTGGTACCTCTGCTTCTCGAGATTTTAAATTCACACTGAAAATGATCAATCCACCGAGCAATAAGCGGAGCACATTGCGGAGGCAAATATTGGTCGAGCAGCTGAATTCTATCCACCCCGAAAAATACGAATTAACTTAGAAATTGATAGACCAAAAAACTGGCCACATAGGCCATGCTAGTCATGTATACCAACTGAATTAATGGCCATTTCCAACTCTTGGTTTCGCGGTACACTATGGATAGCGTACTCATACACTGCATGGCATAGGCGTAAAAAATCATCAAAGAAAAAGCTACCGGCAGGGTAAATACCAATTGGCCGGTATCGGGGTTTCTAGCCTCGGCCATTCGCTCACGTACCGATTCTGTACGAGAACCATCGCCTTGCGCACTATACAAAGTAGCCATGGTGCCTACAAATACCTCACGGGCTGCAAAAGAAGTAATGAGGGCAATGCCAATCTTCCAATCGAAACCCAAGGGCTTAATTACGGGCTCAATACTTTTACCGAGTACCCCAGCATAGGAATTTTCTAAACGAGCCGAAGCTTTTAAATTAGCCACTTGTTGCGGCGAAAAAGTTTGCGTATAGCTTGTATTGGCAAACTGTTTATCAATTTCTGCAAACCTATTACCCGGACCATAAGAAGCCAATACCCACAAAATAATGGAGATGGCTACAATCACTTTTCCTGCTTCGAACACAAAGGCCTTTACCTTTTCGTACATGGTATAACCCACGTTTTTCCAACGAGGCATGCGATACACGGGCAATTCCATAATAAAATAGCCCCGTTCACGGGCCTTAATAATAAATTTTAACACCCAAGCCACTAGTACCGCACTTATTAAGCTAATTACGTACATAGCCATTAAAGCCAAGCCCTGCATATTTAAAATGCCCCATATTCGATGATCGGGCACTACCAAAGAAATCAATAAGGTATAAATAGGCAAACGAGCGGAGCAACTCACTAAGGGAGTGACCAAAATGGTAATCATCCGCTCCTTCCAATTCTCGATAGTACGGGCACTCATAATAGAAGGCACGGCACAGGCCAAACCACCAATTAAAGGCACCACTGATTTGCCATTTAGGCCCACCTTGCGCATAATACGATCCATCATAAAGGTAACCCTAGCCATATAGCCGGTATCTTCTAAAATGGCTATAAAGGCGAATAAAATGGCTATTTGAGGGATGAAGACTAGTACCCCACTTAAACCTGCCAATACGCCATCAACCAATAAATTGGTAAGTTGGCCTGGAGGCAATAACTGGTGTGCCGTATTTCCCAACCATACAAAAGCATCTTCTATGAGGCTCATTGGGTACGCCGACCAAGAAAAAATAGATTGAAAAATGGTAAATAAGATGAGCATAAAAATACCCAACCCCCAAATTTTATGTGTAAGTAAACGATCTATGCGGTTGCTATAGCTTTCGCCCAGAGGTTGTAAATCTGTTTTAACTGTATCAAATAATACCTCATTAATGGCATTGTATCGGGCAATGGTTTCCTTGGCTTGTAATTGCTGCGAATTGAACTGCTCTTTAGCCACCAAGGTGGCAATACATTCTTTTTGGTGGGCACTTAAAAAG
>JBJTNJ010000071.1:0-9991 GCA_046074005.1 Sphingobacteriaceae bacterium | reverse complement strand
TTTTTCACCAAAAAAGAGTTTTGTACTCTTTTCAAAAGAAGAGGTATAGTCAGAAACGAAAAATTGATTTTTTTTAGCAATTTTATTATTCAATAAATGTAATTCTGCCAATTTTTTCTGCACAGAATGTGCTACTATATCTGCAGAATTAATAATATTTACTTTTTCGTGGTAAAATTCTTCAATTTCCGACTGAATTAAGGGATAATGCGTACAAGCCAAGATCAAACTATCTATATTTTTAAGCTTTGGGGCCGATAAGTAAGAATTAATAACTGTTTTACTAATGGTATTGCTAAAAAATCCCTCTTCAATCATGGGTGCTAAAAGTGGCGTTGCCAAAGATTTTACTTCAATGCCTGGTCGAGCTAGTTGAAGTTTTTTGGCATACAAATCTGATTTAATGGTTGCTTTGGTGCCAATTACCCCCACCCGTTTACAGCGACTATCTGTGGCTACA
This sequence comes from Sphingobacteriaceae bacterium, assembly GCA_046074005.1. GTDB lineage: Bacteria > Bacteroidota > Bacteroidia > Sphingobacteriales > Sphingobacteriaceae > JAIPAN01. Next base: position 9,531 of record JBJTNJ010000071.1, on the reverse strand, counting down.
AATTCTACCACGGGATCAATTACGTTGAGCACCGGTATTTTATCGCCAATAAACTCTACCAAATCGTGGTAGGCCAAGGAGGAGGCCGTATTGCATGCAATAACCAGCAATTTGCATTGCTTATCGAGCAAAAACTTCCCAATTTTTAAGCTAAAATACTTAATGGCCTCGGGCGATTTATCGCCATAGGGCAAATGAGCCGTATCGCCAAAGTACACTAGTTCTTCGTTGGGCAATACCCTGTGAATGGCACTTGCAACGGTTAAACCGCCAATGCCGGAATCGAAAATGCCTATGGGTAGGTTTGCGCTCATATAAAACAAAAATGCGAAGTCAAATTGAATTTATTGACTTCGCATTCATTTAATTTTTGAGATACTTATTTTTTCTTTGCTGGTGCAGCTTTAGCCGGAGCAGGCGCTGGTGCCGGCGCAACCGGAGCAGGTGCTGGTGCAGCAGCGGCTAGTTTAGCTTTAACTACTTCAATAATATCGTCGCCACCATCGAAGTACACTACGCCTGGCTGAGACACATCAAATACATAAGCATAGCCTTTTTCTTTAGCTACTGCTTTTACTGCTTTTTCGGCCTTTTCAAATACCGGTTGGTACATTTCAGAACGCTTCGCATTTAATTCTTCTTGAGATTTCTGCTCGGTTTCAGAGATACGCTTTTCCATGTCCTGAATTTCTTTGCCCAATGCTTCTAACTCTTTACCTAAGGTTTCTTTGTTCGCTTCGCTAAGAGTTTTGTATTTCTCTTGGTAGCTAGCAATTTTTTTCTGACGCTCAGCATCCATTTGCTCTAAAGCGCTTTGTTTTGCTTTAGCGTAAGTCTGGAAAGCTGCATCGGCTACTTTCATTTCTGGCATTGATTGTAATAAATCGCTAGAATTAATGTGGCCAAACTTTTGTTGGGCTTGTGCACTCAACACTAAAAAGCCTAATACAAATGACAAGGCAGCTACTTTAATTGATTTTTTCATGTTATTATAGTTCATGTTATTGGTTTACGATGTTACTAAAGTTTTTATTATTTCGCAAATGTTCCGGGCTTATATCCTAAACGAGTAATCACCTCATTGCTTCTGTCTAATCGAGCATTGGCATAGAGCATGGTAACATCGCTACCTTTATCAAACACTACATCTAGTTGTTGATCTTCGGCTAAGGCTTGTACGGCTTTTGCCACACGCTCTTGTATTGGCTTAACCAATCGGCTTCTTTGCTGGAATAATTCGCCTTCAAAGCCAAACTTTTGACGTTGAAATTCTTTTGCTTGTTTTTCTTTTTCTACAATTTCGGCTTCGCGACGTTTACGCATATCATCGGTTAGCAATACTTGATCGGCCTGATAAGCTTTATACAACTTTTCAATATCGGCAAATTTTGCATCTACCTCTTTTTGCCATTGATCTGAAAGGGCATCTAATTGCTTCTGAGCTGAATTGTATTCGGGAATATGCTTTAAAATGTATTCGCTATCTACATATACAAAGCGTTGTGCCATAGTGCTTAAAAAAGCGCCACAAACAAACAGTAGGGTAAAAGCTAATTTTTTCATGCGTGATTTAATTAAAAACCTCCACCCATTTGCTGGGCAATACTAAAGTGGAATTGTCCTTTATTGGCTGCTGGTATTCCAGGAATGGCGTCAAAGCCATACCCGTAATCTAAACCAAGTAAACCAAATATAGGCAAGAATATACGGGCGCCAAAACCTGCCGAACGACGTACATTAAACGGAGAGAATTGCTTAAAGCTGTTCCAGGTATTTCCTCCTTCGGCAAAAGCCAATACAAACACGGTAGCTTGCTGGCTTAGTGTAATAGGGTGACGAACTTCTAATACATATTTATTGTAAATAGGGCTACCAGAACCTTGCGCAATGTTTGGATTGGCTCCTACCGGAATAACAGAGTTGTTTTGATAGCCTCTCATGCCAATAATCTCAGAACCTTGCAAAAAGTCAAATCCTTGCATACCATCGCCCCCTAGTTTAAAACGCTCAAACGGCGATTGACCTACGGCTTTGTTGTAGTAGCCTAAGAAACCAAATTGTGCTTGTGCTTTCAAAATCAATTTTCCGTAAATGCGTTGGTACCATTGTGCATCAAATTTCCATTTGTGATATTCTACATAACGATAGCGCTCTTGATCGGTAGCCGTTGAGTAGTTAATTTTATTAAACAACGAATACGGTGGCGTTAATTGTACAGTAAAACGCAAGTTAGAGCCCGATGTTGGATATATTGGTGCATCTACCGAGTTACGTGAAAACTCTTGCGTAATGTTAAAGTTGTATGATTTACCATTAGAGAATAAGAAACGATCGGCGTAGTTCCTTAAAATGTATTGTTGCAAATTAATAGAGTGCACCAGTTGAAAATAATCATCTGGCCATTTTAAACGTTGGCCTAAACTAAAGGTTACCCCATTCATTCTAATTTTTTGCAAACTTGGATCGCTACCGGCTAAGCCGTTTGATTGCAAAGAAGTAAAGGCACTAATGCCGAAGTTAACCGGTTTCTTGCCACCCAACCATGGTTCTGAGAAAGAGAAACTGTATGATTGATAGAATTTACCATTTGTTTGGCCTCGAATACTCAATTTCTGACCATCGCCTTTAGGTAGAGGTTTCCAGGCTTTTGCGTTAAAAATATTGCGGGCAGAGAAGTTATTAAAGGTTAAGCCAAGCGTTCCAATAATACGACCACCACCAAAACCGCCTGATAGCTCTACTTGATCGGATGGTTTTTCGGATACGGTATATTCGATATCTACCGTTCCATCTGCAGGATTCGGAATAGGTTTAACGTCTGTTTTTTGCTCATCAAAATTACCCAATTGAGCAATTTCACGAGTAGTTCTAATAACGGCTTCTTTAGAAAATTTCTGTCCAGGTTTGGTACGTATCTCCCTTAATACCACTCTATCGTTGGTAATGTCGTTTCCTTTTAAACTTACTTTGCTAATAGTGTATTGCGGACCTTCGTACACTCTAAACTCAATATCAATAGTATCTTGGTGTACTCTCGTTTGTACCGGATCTACATTAAAAGTTAAATAACCATCGTTTAGGTATAAAGCAGATACGTCGTCGCCATTGGCGCTACCAGTAAGTTTTTTATCTAATTTCTCTTCGCTAAAAATCTCTCCTTTTTTAATAGAAAGCACTTTTTGCAGCACATCGGCAGAGTATTTTGCATTACCAGACCAGGTCATGTTACCAAAATAATATTTTGGCCCTTCGTGGAGGTTTAAGAAAATTTCTATCGATTTATCGTCGTGTTTCGCAATAGAGTCTTTTACCAACTTGGCATCTCTATATCCTCTCTCTTGTAGTTTAGAAAGTAATTTTTCTTTGTCTTTATCAAACTTTTCGGCGGTAAACTTACCCGTACCTAATAATTTATAAAATGCTTGCTGTCTAGTTTTTTTAAGCATTTTTCGAATCTGGTAATCGCTAAATACGGTATTTCCTTCAATGGAAATCTTGTGAACTTTTACCTTATTGTGCTTATTTACTTGCACGTTCAGGATCACAGAATTGGCTTCGGCAGTATCCTTTAATTGCTTATAGGCTACATCGGTATACAAATACCCTTTCTCGGTAAAATGTTTCTTTATAATAGAGCTTACGGTATTGTATAAATTATCGTTTATAATTTTTCCGTTTTTATCTTTAATCTTATCCTGAATATCGTCGGTTTCACCTTTTTTTAGACCCCTAAACTGAAATTTACTTACTCTCGGGCGTTCTACAATTTCAATCTCAAAAAATATACTATCACCTTTAATATCTGATACGTTTAGCTTTACGTCGTCTAAAAGACCTTGATCCCACAAATTTTTAACCGCATTGGCAGTAGCATCTCCGGGCACCAATACTTTTTCGCCAAGGGTTAATTTAGAAATGGTTACCAACACACCGGCATCCAGAAACTGAGCCCCTTTAACGGTGGTTCCACCAATAATATATTCTTTAGGCTCTAAATAGCTAATACCGCTCGATGAGGCACTACGGGTTATACTGGGCTGCTTGGTGCGACCAAACTGAGCAAATGCCACTATGCCGTTAAACAATAATAAAAGTGTTAAAAGTATGCGATTCATCTCGTGGAATTAAGGCGCTAAATTAGCTTAAACCTTTGTTAAAAATTGTTAAAAATTGATTTTTTTGCACTATTCAGTAATTTTTCCAAATCTGCGTTCTCGTTTTTGGAAATCAAGGATGGCCTCATGCAAATCTGAACGACGAAAATCGGGCCATAGTTTAGGCGTAAAATAGAGCTCTGTGTAGGCTAATTGCCACATCATAAAATTACTTAAACGCAGTTCGCCACTGGTACGAATCATTAATTCAGGATCGGGCAAGCCCGCTGTAGTTAAATGATTGCTCAGTACTTGTTCGCTAATATCTTCGAGGCTTAGTTCACCTTGTTTTACTTTTGTAGCCACTAGTTTTAGCGCTTCGGTAAGTTCCCAACGTGAACTATAACTCAAGGCCAGTGTGAGTGTGCATCTCGTATTGACACTGGTTTTTTGCATTGCCTCCATTAATTCCTGATAGCAGGCTTTGGGCAAAGAAGTTAAATCGCCAATGGCATTTAAGCGAATTTGGTGCTTCATAAGTGTAGCCGTTTCTTTAGTAATGGTTTTTACCAAAAGCTCCATTAAAGCGTTTACCTCTTGTTGTGGGCGGTTCCAGTTTTCGGTAGAAAAAGCATACAACGTAAGATATTTTAACCCAAGTTCTACAGCACCCTCTACAGTATCTTTTACTGCTTTTACCCCGTTCTGATGACCAAATACCCGCAATTTACCTTGCTCTTTTGCCCAACGACCGTTACCATCCATAATAATGGCTACGTGTTGTGGTAAGTGCTGTAAATTAAGTTCTGCTGGAATAGCCATGATTTTTTATTAATTGCCTACAACCGGACATTTTCGACTTACAAAGGTATAAGTTAGGCTTAAGCCCGCAAACATATAGGTATCTCTTTTTCTATAATCGCCACGTTGCCCCCCATTAGGCGCAATACCTGATGGGTCTGAAAGTAACTGACTTAGGTACGGGCGACTAGATAAATCATTCGGATAATTCATGCTTACATCATCTAAATAATCGGTATAGGCCGTACGATAGCCAATTTCGGCATTTAAATTCCAGGTGCTTTTTATATTATACTTTACCCCAATGCCATACGGAATGCTCATAGCAATTGTTTTGTAGGGTTTTGTTTGCCCTTCGGTTAAATATTCGCTTAGCACATAGGTGTTTACTACACCAGCGGTAGTTACATCTACCTTAGGGTTAAATTTTACCGCTCCTACTCCGCTAAATAGAAAGGGAGTAATCCGGGTGCGGCTAATGCCCGCCAAATAATATAAAAAGTTAAACTCTACCTGCAAAGAGAGTTCTGATATGGGCGAATAAAAACTAAGGTTACGAATTTGCTGATCTACCGAGGTAGATTGCGCATCGCTGGCCCAAATAGTGCCATGTACAAAATTCAATTTTGCAGACCAATAGGGATCGAAATTGCGCTTTACTTGGGCGCCAAAGGCCATCTCGTTAAACTGAGTAAGATTTGTTTGGTTTATATCGCCCATGTAACCAGACGCTCCCACAAAGCCTCCAGCCTCCCACGTTTGTGCACATAGTGAAAGTGTAAACATGCTTAAAAGCCAAAGAGCTACTACTTGCTTTTTCATTAATAATTTCGTGTATCTATCCCCCAAAGCAATTTATTTCTCAAAGTTTCTAAATAATTTTCTTGATGTAAACGAATAAGGTTTATTTCAAAAGGTGCTTTTTTAACGACCGTTTTCACCGAAGTGTCTACCACTTCGGTTCTAGAGTCGCAAGACAAGCGGTATTTAGAGCTTCTACCCTCAATTTCGAACGACAATTCGCTAGTATCTGATACTACCAATGGACGCACATTTAAATTATGAGGAGCAATTGGGGTTACAACAATATTGCCCGAGCTAGGCAATACAATTGGACCACCACAACTTAAAGAATAAGCGGTAGAACCTGTTGGTGTAGCTACAATCAGTCCATCGGCCCAATAAGAATTTAAAAACTCATTATTAAGATAGGCATGGATAATAATCATTGCCGAGGTGTCTCGTTTGTGGAACGTAATGTCGTTAAGAGCGAAATTATCTGCTCCGAAAGGATTAAAAGCAGATTCTATACTTAATAAGGAACGCTTATCTAAGGTATATTGTTTTTGTACTAGGCTTTCTATAGCTTCGTCAATAGCATCTTTATTAATACTAGCCAAAAAACCCAAACGACCGAAGTTAATACCCAATACCGGGATGTTAGAATCGCGAATAAGAGTAACGGTATCTAGTAGGGTTCCATCGCCACCTAAACTAAACATAAGGTCTACTTTATCGCTTAAATCATCGCCTGCCGAAAAAATTTGGGGCGTTGCGGGCAAACAAACCTTGTCTTGAATAAATTCATGAAACTTATCGTACACCACTACTTCTATGCCTTTTTGCAACAGCACATCAAATAAATGTTGTAAAAACGGGACTACTTGCGCATTAAATCGGCGGCCGTAGATTGCAATTTTCATACCTATGCTTTTTTATTGGTTTAGGTAATTTATTAAATAATCATAACGGTGTGTATCGTGGCTTAATAATATTTTAAAGAATATTTTTGCTACCACTACTTGGAAGCAATTCTTTTTAAAAATGCAGTTAAATAGGCATTAAATTGTGTAGGATGCTCCATCATAGGGGCATGGCCACATTTATCTATCCAATTTAATTCAGAATCGGGTAAGAGCTGATTAAATTCAACGGCTACTTCTGGTGGGGTTACAATATCGTTTTTGCCCCAGATTAAACATACCGGAACAGTAACATGTTTTAATTCTTTAGCCATATTATGGCGTATAGCCGATTTTGCCATAGCCAAAATACGAATTACTTTATGACGATCATTAACCATAGCATACACATCGTCTACCAATTCTTTGGTAGCAGTAGCTGGGTCGTAAAAAGTTAATTCTACTTTTTCTTTAATAAATTCGTAGTTCTCTCGTTTTGGGAAGGTGCCCCCAAAAGCGTTTTCATACAAACCCGAGCTACCGGCCAACACCAAGGCTTTTACCTTTTCGGTATGCTTAATTGTAAAAATTAAACCCACATGTCCGCCTAAAGAATTGCCCAATAAAATAGCTTGATCTATTTGCTTAAACTTCATGAATTTATGCAAATGTTTAGACAAGGTTTTAACGCCGGTGGTAAGCAGAGGCAAATCATAAATAGGTAGCATTGGGATAATTACACGGTAGCGATCTTTAAATTCATTGATCACCGCTTCCCAATTACTTAAGGCTCCCATTAAACCATGAAGCAAAATAAGCACCTCTCCTTGGCCCTCTTCTACATATTTAAACCCTTTTTCTTCTTTAACTGTAAATTGCATGTGCGTTTTTGTTGATGTGTAGCCTTGGCCCAAAATTACTCAATAATACTAAAAATTAATGTTTGAACACTAGGAACGCTACTCATTTAATAATTGTTTAACCAATTCGGAAATTTGTTTTCCATCGGCTTGGCCAGCTAATTCTTTCGTAGCAAGGCCCATAACCTTACCCATATCTTGCATGCCGCTTGCACCATTTTTCTTAATAATGTTACGTATAATGGCTGCAACCTCTTCTTGGGCCAATGCTTTAGGCAAATAGGTTTCAATAACCGAAATTTCTTCGGCTTCTATTTGATACAAATCGGGTCTGTTTTGCTCTTGGTAAATGGCCGCCGACTCTTTGCGTTGCTTCACTAATTTTTGCAATACTTTTAACTCGGCTGCCTCATCTAATAGCTGAGAAGCCCCTTTTTCTGTTTTAGCCAATAGCAAAGCGGATTTAATAGCTCTAAGTCCGCGAAGGCCTGCTTCATTTTTAGCCAACATGGCGGCTTTAATAGCCTGATCAATTGTATTTTGCAAACTCATATGCTTCCTATTTTTTTAGTAAATGACTAGTGTTGGCTTGTGCAGTAGGCATAATTACCAAATCGTTGATGGTTACATGAGCCGGTCGGCTTACGGCAAACCAAATAGCCTCTGCAATATCTTGAGCAATTAGAGGCTCAAAACCTTCGTATACTTTTTTAGCCCGCTCTCTATCACCTTTAAAACGAACAGCCGAAAATTCGGTTTCTACTGCACCAGGATGAACACCTGTTACCCGAATTCCATGAGGCAATAAATCTATACGCATAGCCTTATTTAACGAGTCAACCGCATGTTTGGTGCCACAATACACATTACCATTGGCATAGGTTTCTTTACCGGCAATAGAACCTATATTTATAATATGTCCGCTTTTACGAGCTACCATCCACTCAGAAACCGTACGACTAACGTACAACAAGCCTTTTATATTGGTATCAATCATGGTATCCCAATCGTCTAAACTGGCTTCATGAAAAGCATCCAGACCTTGACTTAAACCGGCATTGTTTACCAATACATCAATGTTACGCCATTCCGGTGGTAGGGTGGTTAATTGCGCACCTACTTCTGCTCGGTCACGCACATCTAAGGCAAAAGTATGCACCCGAATGCCGTATTGCGCCTTTAACTCAGCAGCTAATAATTCTAAGCGATCAAGTCTACGAGCAGCCAAGAGCAAATCGTAGCCGTTTTGCGCCAATATAGTGGCCGTGGCGGCGCCAATGCCGGCACTTGCACCGGTAATAAAGGCTATTTTAGACATTTTTTATGTAGATAAGTTGGTTTGTACACGATATAACTCCTTATTCAAAATATAAACTGAATTGGAAATTGCGTAGAAATAGTTTCTCTAGCGGAGTGCCATAGGCATTGGACGAAGAGGTGGGAGCTAGTACATTATTCATCGATTGAGACCATTTAATTTCGGGCGATAATTTGAAAAACTCAAAATAAAAATCGAATCCTATACCGGCTTCATACCACAAGACATTGCGGTTAATTTTTACCAATTTAGCTAGCGGTGCAAAGGTGTCATCGTCTAATTTCTTTTTAGAAATAATATCGATAGAGTATTTTATGCCGCCTAAAATATAGGCTCTAAAATTGCGCCGGCGGTCTGATTTTAATTTGAACCCCAGGGGTAAATCAACCGTAGCCGATTGTACAGTTTTACGAGTATTTTGGGCCGAAATTTCGTATGTATAATCTATAAAACGATCGGCAAAAACCAAGGCCGGTGTGGCTCTAAAATTAACATTATTACCCAAACGCACATCGGCAATAAAGCCTAAGCCAAAACCCGAAGAGGCAGGAGAACTTATACTTACCAAAGGGCTTGTTAAAGAGGCACCACCATTATCTGGATCGGGAAAAGGGATACGCCAATTAGGTGCTTTGTATAGCTTAAACTCAGTATTTGAGAACTGAAACCCAAATCCAAAATGCACATCGTCGTTATCTACTCCGCCACCCCAATTTTCTTGGGCATAGCTAGTATAGGCTAATAGCATCAATAAAAAATATATCCCGAAGAGTTTA
>JBJTNJ010000070.1:0-1762 GCA_046074005.1 Sphingobacteriaceae bacterium | reverse complement strand
AAGGCAATGTACGTATCGGCTAAGAGTAAAAAACTTTTGGCTACCCAATAATCATAAGAGGGTAGGTTTTTAATAAGGTCGAATGCGGTTTGCTGGGCAGCCTTAAAGTCTCCTTGCTGGAATTGAATGGCAGCCATTTGGTAGGTGGCCTCGGCTGCAAGAATGGTTTTTGTTTTGGCGCTTACCTCTTTAAAATTGGTAAATGCATTGGCTAAATCGTTTTTAAGCAAGTAAGCTTTTGCCGCAAATAAATCGGCTTTTAGCTTATCTTCTTCCGAAGATTTTTCGAAATTTTTAACCAGTTCGGCATATTTCAAGGTTTCGTCGGCCTGGTTTAGGTTTGCGTACGATTCCATTAGGTTATTTACTGCAAAGCCATAGTTTGCACGATACTCCGTAGTGAGTTCTAACTTTTTAAGGTGTACAATTGCCTCGTTGTATTTTTTTTGTGTTAAATAAATTTTAGCAATGCTAATGAGTGCTCGTTCGGTATAATCACTTGTCCAATCATTTAGAATAAATTCGTAATCTGGAATGGCCTCATTTGGTTTTTGTAATTTAACCAAGCACTCGGCTCTAATAAAACGGGCATGTTTGGTGTGTATGGCATTCGGGAATTTATCGAAATAGGCATCCACCGCATCTACGGCTGTTTGTGTTTCGCCATTTGTAAAGCGGTTGTTTACTGCCTGAAAAGTTAAATTATCTTGCTCGGCTACACTTAAATTCCCGATATTAGTAGTGTTTGCATAGGCTAAATAACCGTCTGCATCTGATTTATCCATATAGATGTTTTTGATAGAGGCTAGGGCCTGTTGTGCCTCATCGGTTACCGGATAGTCGTTTACTACTTTTTTAAAGGTTTCTAGAGCTGCATCATTATTATCTTGGTTATATTGTACCAAGCCAATGGTTACCAAGGCTCTTGGTACATAACTACTGCGTGGGTATTTTTCTAGCAGGGCATTTAAATCAGATTTTGCACGCTCGAAATCACCTTTAATAAAATAGGTATTCGCAATCTCGAAACTAGCATCGTCGGCGTAAGTAGAGCCAATGTATTTGGCAAGCAGGGCTTCGTGGGTAGCAATTTTAGCATCGTTTTGCCCTTGCAGTCCTTGAATCATGCCTCTTTGGAAAAGAGCATAATCTTCGCCTATGGCACCACTTTCGATTATTTTATTGTAATTAACCAAAGCGCTTGGGTAATTTTTTTGTACGAAATAGGCATCCGCCAAGCGTAGGCTAGCATCTGTTCGAGTATTCTCGTCTAGGTCTTTTCCTCTTAAAAAGTTTTCGAAGTAAAAGGCAGATTTGTAATAATTTTCGTCTTCGAAATACGCGTAACCTAGGCCATAGTTTGCAAAATTATATACTCCTGTTTTACGGCTGGCCGGCATGTTTAAAAAGGCTTGAAATTTATCGATTGCTTCGCTAAATTTTCTTACCTCATACATAGATTCGGCCATCCAATAGGTTGCAAGTGCGGCTATTTCTGCGTCTACAGCCAATTTGTTAGATCGCATAAACACCGATATGGCGTTTTGGAAAGCACGTTCGTTGTAAAATTCTAGCCCACGGTAATAGCATACTTTCTGATAAACTTCTTGAGCATCCTTATTTTTATTAGGAATACTCTCTAAAATATCTATAGCGTCCTTATAATTTTTGGTACTTAGTAAGATTTCTCCCAAAAGAGTTTTGGCTTCGTTTAATTTTTTGGAATAGGGGTAATTGCTAATAAATTCTTGGGTAGCATCTA
>JBJTNJ010000069.1:0-7070 GCA_046074005.1 Sphingobacteriaceae bacterium | reverse complement strand
GTACGTCGTGTAGGAACACGTATTGCCGCTGCCATCACAAATTATTTACAAACGCAGGGCAAAGCAAACATTCTGGATGGATACAAATGGGAGTTTAATCTCGTCGATAATAAAGAAGTGAATGCTTGGTGTATGCCAGGCGGTAAAGTGGCCGTATATACAGGTATTTTGCCTATTACCAAAGATGATACAGGCTTAGCCACCGTGATGGGCCACGAAATTTCTCACGCCATTGCCCGCCACTCGGCCGAGCGCTATTCGCAAACTTTGGCTGCGCAAGCGGGTGGCAATTTATTGGGGGCTATTACAGGTAATCAATCTCAAACTACCCAACAAGCCATTGGTAAATTGTACGGCATAGGCGGCTCCTTGGCCTTGTTGAAATATTCTCGTAATCAAGAATCGGAAGCCGACCATTTAGGCCTACTTTTTATGGCCATGGCTGGCTATAACCCCGAAAAAGCGGTAGATTTTTGGGAGCGTATGGCCATATCTAAAGATGCCAATGGTGCCCCACCCGAATTTTTAAGCACCCACCCAAGCGATGCTACCCGTATTGCCGATATTAAGAAAAGTTTGCCCGAAGCGCTTAGGTATTATCAGGCAGCGAAACGTTAAAGGCCCAATACTTGGCTAATGGCCCTGGCTTTTAGTGTAACTGTAGGTTTTTAGGAAGTATTTTTTTTAATTCAGATACTATCCCCAAAAATATTGCGTTTTTAAGGCTCAAACCAAGCCTATGAAAACACAGCTACCCCAAAAGTATATTTTTGCACCAGCGCTATTCCTTTTAGCGATTTTCGGATTAACCACCTGCCAAAAAGAAAGCAATTCACCACAAAAAATTGTAGCACAAGCCCAACACTATTTCGAAAGCCAAGTACTAAGCGATACCAGCCAAAAAGTATCCGATAACAATCCCCGGCATAGCGTAGCCAAAGAGCCCCTTTGGGCTGAAGCAACTATAGAAAGCATGCCCTTTGGCGAAGCAGTAGTGGTACCCTTAGTGTATACCCAAGCCATAAGTCTCCAAACCGAAAAAGGCCCCATCCCCTTAAGCGAATTAAGCTACCTGCTACTATATAAAGATGTCCAAAAACACTACCATAGCGAAGTAATTACCAAACTACCCGAAAAGAACTACTGGCAGAACTACAAAAACCCCAACATAACTTTTAAAGGCGTAATTCTGGTAGAAGATTGGTGGGGCAACACAAGTAGAAATATAGGCCTAGGCATAAGCGGCCCCGAAAACCTACTAGGCTACGTAATACCCCAAGCAAAAGGGCAAAAACCTGGCTCGGGCAATATGATGTTAGGAGAACAACATTGTTATAACCAGGTTTGGGAAATAACCGTATGTGGCGGAGGAGCAGAGGGATGCACCACCCACAATGAAATAGACCAAGTATGTTTTACTATGTATACCGATACTGGGAATGGTGGCGGGGGTGGCATTGGAAGTGGCTACCCTAGCCCAATAGACTATGGGTTTATGCCGCATGCTGGGGGTGGCTATAATACGCCGCCACCACCTACAAACCTTGCTGATATTACCAATAATGTGACAAATCCTCTTTTGAAGGCAATTGTAAATGAGTTGAAAACAGCCAATATGGCTGGTAAAATAGGAGAAATTATTACCGCACTAGATAAAAACACTAAGGTGCAAATTAGCGTAGTGGATGTTCTTGAGCTTTATAATCCCCAAGGTAAATCGGTAGCCGCTCAATTTAGCTCACCTCCTACATTAATAAATGGAGTTTTCTCGGGAACGCTCAAGATTAACATAAATACCCTATTGCCCACCACAAAAGAGAATACGGCCTCTTCTATCATTCACGAAATAGTGCATGCCTATTTCGCTTACACTGGACAGAAAAATTTGCAAGAGATAGAACATCAAAAAATGGCTACTGATTATATACAGCCTATGGCCAGCTATCTCTCTGGGCTATACAATATGCCTATAAAAGATGCCACAGCTTTAGCATGGACAGGTTTATATGATGCAAATAGTTATATAAATTCCGATATCTTTAGTTATCCGGGTGGAACCATGACCAAATACGAACTAGGGAATATTTACAGAGATTATGTAATGAAATACTCTGGCCATCCAGTTTTTAACGCAGAATAATAATAATGAAACACCTCAAAAAAATTCTTGTTCTAGTTGTCTTATTATTAAGTACAACAGCTTATGCTCAAGTAAAAATAATACCAGAGACAAGGAAATTACTTGTTCCTAAAGTGGATTCGTTACAAAAATTTATGCAATTGAACAAGATTGATTATGCACTAACTACTTATTCTACAACTAATTGGATAAGTTTAGATAATATATTTTATGCTATTGTGAAGAAAAAGCAAACCTATTATTTAATGAGGTGGGCGAATTTAGATTTATATGCAAAAAAACCAATCCTGAAAATTAATCAGAAAAAATTAAATAGAATAGAAGCCCAAACCTATCTAAAATTAATAGCTCCCACAGACGCATTTAAACATTCTAATGAGGATTATCGTAAATTTTCACAACCCTGTACAATAATCCACGGTACCGACACCATAGTGGAAAAAATTTACGATGACTATACTCTGTATATTTATGAATTTAATAAAAATTATAAAAAGAGTATCAATACGTATGCCCCGTCATTTTATCTGCAAAATTGCTACGGCTCTTTCCCCGAATACGGTATTCTTAAGGATTTTGTAAATACCTATGATAAACTAACCGAACTTGTTCAAAAGGCATTTAAGGATGATGTTATTTTACCCATTCAGAATAGACCGAGAACTGAATAAATTACTATTTATCTAACTAAAGGCCCAATACTTGGCTAATGGCCTTGGCTTTTAGCAAGCATTCTTCATATTCGTTTTCTGGAATAGATTTGGCCGTAATGGCGCCACCCACCTGAAAAGAAAGGTAGTTGGTGTTGGCATTGTACAGCATACTGCGGATAATGACATTGAAATCGAAATCGCCATTAGGTGCTAGGTAGCCCACCGATCCTGAATATATTCCTCGTTTACTTCGTTCATAGCGTTCAATTAAGTGCATAGCGCTAATTTTGGGTGCGCCTGTCATAGAACCCATGGGGAAGGTTGCTTTCAAAATATTCGAAAAAGACTGTTCGGGCGCTATGGTGCACGAAATGGTAGAAATGAGTTGATGTACTTGTGTAAAGCTATATACGCCAAAAAGTTCGTCTACTTGTACACTTCCAGGTAGGGCGCATCGGGTTAAATCATTTCGAACCAAATCTACAATCATTACATTTTCGGCCCGTTCTTTTTCGCTTTCCGCTAAGGCTCGTTTGCTAGCTTCGTCTTCTTCGGTATTGGCGCTTCGGCGGGCGGTGCCTTTAATGGGCTGGGAGAGGAGCTTGCTGCCTCTTCTGGCCAAGTAACGTTCTGGTGTTGCCGAGAGAATGTATTGGTTTTGTTGTTTAAAAAAGCTGGCAAAGGGAGTTGGCGATATTTGATTAAGTGCTCTAAAAGCGGATAGCGGGTCAATTTCTACATCCTCTGCATAAAACTCTTGGCAGAGGTTTACTTCATAAATATCGCCTTTTTGAATATGTTCTTGCAGCTTTTTTACGGTAGCTATATAGTCTGTTTGGCTATAACGTGAATTTACTTGCCCTTTAAAATCTAAAGAAGTATTTAGGAGTTCGAGTTGATTAATTTCCCACCAAATGCCTTCGGGATTTTCGGACCTTATTTCTACTTCTTGCCCCGAAATAGTAAGAATGTGTTTAGGTTTAAAGAAATAAGCATCGGGAAAATGTAGGTAATCCGGATTGTTCGATTCTAATGCCTCTAATTCATTTTTTAAGTCGTAGCTCAGGAATCCGGGTATAATACGGTCTTGGTTCTTTATAAATGCCTCTATTTGTGCAAGTGCAGTGCCACTACTTGCTCTTAACTCTTCCTCAAGGCCTGCGGCAATGAACGCTTCAAATTTGCTGTAATTGGCTGGGTATTCGTTCGAATCTAAATAGCAAGCCGTATCAAATTGATTGGCCCATTGCAGGGCTTTTCGTTTAAATTCCTTTGGTTTGCTAAGTACAAAAGTTTGTTTAAGCAACATCACTTAGGCAATTGAAACGTTTGTTAAGATAAAATTAGGGTTTGTTCCCTATCGGGCCCTACCGATAAATACCGGACAGGAACGCCAAGGTGTTTCTCCAAATACGCGATATAATTTTGAAGCTTTAATGGGATTTCATTTTCAGTTCTAATGCCGGTTAAATCTTCGTTCCAACCGGGTATTGCCTCTAATACCGGTGTAGCTGGTAGCGCATTGATGTCGTAAGGCATGTAATCAATTTTTTCGCCATTGTACAGGTAGTGTGTACAGGCATAAATAGTTTCAAATCCACTCAAAACATCGGCTTTGGTCATTACCATTTCGCTAACTCCATTTAATAGAATGGCATATTTTAGGGCTGGTAAATCAATCCATCCGCAACGACGAGGGCGACCTGTTGTTGCGCCAAATTCGTGACCAATGGCCCGTAATTTTTCGCCGGTTTCATCTTCCAATTCTGTAGGGAAGGGGCCGCCACCTACTCTGGTGCAATAGGCCTTAAAAATGCCAACTACTTTGCCAATATTTTTTGGCGCAATTCCCAAACCTGTACAGGCACCGGCAGTAGTAGTGTTAGAAGAGGTTACAAAAGGGTAGGAACCAAAATCTACGTCGAGCATAGTGCCTTGTGCGCCTTCGGCCAATACTTTTTTCCCTTGTTGCAAGTAATGGTTTACAAAATGTTCGCTATCTACTTGAGGAATAGCTTTTAGGGTTTCAATAGCTTCGAAAAATGCCTGTTCTTTCTCCGAGAAATCGGGGACATCGCCATAGTAGGTCAAAATAGACAGATGTTTGTTTACCAATTTTTGGTAACGTTCCTTAAAATCGGGTAAGGAAGTATCGCCTACACGTAGTCCATTTCTGCCCGTTTTATCCATATAGGTTGGGCCAATACCTTTTAAAGTAGAGCCAATTTTGCCAATGCCCATTCTGCTTTCCGATGCGGCATCTAAAAGTTGGTGTGTGGGTAAAATAAGGTGTGCTCTCCGTGCTATTACTAATTTTTTGTCGGCTACAGGGTCAAAACCACGAGCCTTTAGTCCATCGAGTTCTCGTTTTAAAATAATTGGATCAATTACCACACCATTACCAATAAGATTCATGGTTTTTGGGTTGAAAATGCCCGATGGTATGGTATTTAACACAAATTTTTGTCCGTTGAATTCTAAAGTGTGGCCTGCATTTGGGCCGCCTTGGAAGCGGGCAATGAGGTCGTAATCAGGACTTAATACATCTACAATTTTGCCCTTTCCTTCGTCGCCCCATTGGAGTCCTAGTAGTACATCAACAGCCATATGTATGTTTAATTTTTTGAATATGAATCGCAGTGTCCTGCCTTTAGTTTGGCACAATTGCCGTATAAGTTTAGGGAGTGGTGTTTAATTTCAAATTGAAGTAAATCGCCCATCATGCGTTGAATTTGTTCAATTCTTGGGTCGCAAAATTCTACTACTTTGCCACAATCGAGACAAATAATATGGTCGTGTTGTTTGTACCCGTGCGATTTTTCGAATTGGGCCATGTTTTTACCAAACTGGTGTTTGGTAACCAGGTCGCAAGAAACTAATAATTCGAGGGTATTGTAAACGGTAGCCCGGCTTACGCGGTATTTTTTATTTTTCATGTGGATGTAAAGTGACTCTACATCAAAATGATCGTTTCTAGAATATATTTCTTCTAATATGGCAAAGCGCTCGGGTGTTTTTCGTAAGCTTTTGTTTTCGAGGTAAGCCTCAAAAATTTTCTTGACCATTTCTCGGGTTTCTGTGCTAGACATATGCGTTGCTGAGTGCCTTCAAATTTAGTTAAAAAAAAAGGACAGCGCCCAACATATTTAAGATGCTTTTTCCACACTAGTGTCAGAGTCGAATCGGCGTACGTCGGTAACTCCACTCACTTGTTTTAATTTGATAATAAGGTCGTTTAGGTGCTGAGTGTCATTTACGTACACCATAATGCTGCCCTCAAAAATTCCTTCGTGCGAATCTACTGTAATGGAGCGCATGTTTACCTTAAAGTCGGTAGAAATGATGGTGGTTATTTTGTTTATTAATCCTACGTCATCAATACCGGTAATGCGCAAGCCGGTTAAAAATGCCAACTGTTTTTGAGAGTTCCAGCGTGCTTTTACAATGCGATAGCCAAAATTAGACATGAGTTTGGTTGCATTGGGGCAGCTGGTACGGTGTATTTTTATGCCTTCGCCTACGGTAACAAAGCCGAATACATCATCGCCCGGAATGGGGTTGCAGCAAGCAGAGAGTTTGTAATCTATTTTCTGAAGATCTTCTCCAATTAACAGCGTGTCTACTTCTTCGCTCTTTATTTTTTTAACAAATTCTGCCGGATCTGTGCGTTCGAAAGGTTTGTACTCGGCATTCTTCTCGTAGTTCAGGTAGTCTTTTAAGTGACCGATATCAATGCCACCCTTAGCAATTTGATAGAGGAAATCTTGGGTGGCGTGTAGCTTAAAGAAGTGGGTAATTTTATTGATATTTTCAATAGTACTCGGAATTTTTAATGATTTTAGTTTGCGGTCTAAAATCTCCCGTCCTTCGTCGGCTATGCGGCGTTTTTCTTCTTTTAAAGAAGATTTAATTTTCGATTTGGCTTTTGCCGTAATTACAAAATTTAGCCAATCTTCTTTTGGAGTTTGTTTATTGGAGGTGATAATCTCTACCTGATCGCCATTTTGTAATTGATAAGATAGTGGCACCAATTTATGGTTCACCTTGGCGCCAATACATTTAGCCCCCAAATCGGAGTGTATCTCAAAGGCAAAATCTAAGGCCGTGGCATTAGAGGGCAGTTGCATAAGTGCGCCTTTTGGGGTAAAAATGAAAATCTCATCAGAGAATAAATTCATTTTAAAATCGTCCAAAAAGTCGAGCGCATTCGACTCCGGGTTGTTTAATAATTCCCTAACTTTTAGTAACCATTGGTCTAGTCCGCTATTTTCGGCATT
>JBJTNJ010000068.1:0-2955 GCA_046074005.1 Sphingobacteriaceae bacterium | reverse complement strand
GTGGGTTTGCTGTGGCTTATTTAGCACTGCTAACGGTGAGTACGCTTTCTATTTGTTTATCTTGTTTTACCGAAAACTCTATTGGCCCCATTGTTAGCACTATGGCCGTAATTATACTTTTTACCATTATTGGAACTCTAGATGTACCCTTTTTCAATACAATAAGACCCTACTTATTTACTACTCATATGGCGGCTTGGCGCAGTTATTTTGAAGTCCCATTTCCTAGCGGACAAATTGCCAAGTCAATACTTATTTTAGTAGGCCATCAGCTGGTTTTAATAAGTATTGCTATCCTAAAGTTTAACAGCAAAGACATTACTTCATGATTTCTATATTTATTCGATTTTTCTGTTTACTCTTTTTTTTGCCATTTAGTACCTTGGCACAAGATGCCAATACCTTGGTAGCAAAGCTAAGTGCCAAGATGAATCAAGTAAAAGATTATTCTGTACAAGTTCGCATTCAGGCTCAAATTCCTCTAATTAATATATTTCCTGTAAATGGAACCATATATTATAAACAAGCAGATAAATTTAGAATTATAGCCAAAGGAATTGCTATTTTACCTAAACAGGGCTTTACAGATTTGTCTCAACTACTTTCAAAAAAAGAACGCTACTCGGCCATATTTACAAAAACAGAACAAGTAAATGAGGTGATGCTGCAGGTGGTAAACCTTTTACCAACAGATGAAAGTGGTGACTTAATTCTTGTAAAATTATGGATAGATGGCTCTAAAGAGTTACTCATAAAATCTCAAACCACCACCCGAAGCAGTGGTACCGTCACAGCAAATTATAAATACGGCAAACAACAAGCTATCGGCTTACCCGACGTATTGGAATTTACCTTAGACGCTAAAAAATTCAAAATACCCAAAGGCTTAGCTACGGATATTAATAGAACCAGTGTTCCGGCTAAAGACTTGCCCAAAACGGGTAAAATCACCCTAACTTTTACTAATTATCAAATTAATAAAGGCATTGATGACAAGGTATTTAAAAATTAATTCGTTAAGCGTTCAAGATCAAGACCGCATTATTGAGATGGCTTGGGAAGATAGAACCCCCTTTGAAGCCATATTTTACCAATTCGGTTTTTCTGAGGCAGATACTATTGCTCTAATGCGTAAAACGTTAAAGAAAAGTAGCTTTAATTTATGGAGAAAACGGGTAAATAGTGGGGTTAGCCAGAAACATGCCCAAAAGCGTAATCAAGAAATAAGCCGCTTTAAATGTAGCCTACAGAAACAAATTACACTTAATAAAATAAGTAAACGATATTAAAAAAGCCCCTTTGAATTTTCAAAGGGGCTTTTTAGTAATTTTTACTTACTTCGCTTTTGCAAAGCGCTCGGCAACGGCAGTCCAATTGACTACGTTCCAAAAAGCCGCAATATAATCTGGGCGTTTATTCTGATATTTTAAGTAATAGGCATGTTCCCATACATCCATACCTAAAATTGGTGTACCAGGGCATTCGGCAATATCCATTAAGGGATTATCTTGATTTGGAGTAGAGCATACACATAAAGATCCGTCGGCTTTCAGGCATAACCAAGCCCAACCCGAACCAAAACGTGTAGTACCTGCTTCGGCAAATTTTTTCTTAAATTCATCAAACGATCCGAAAGCGGTATCAATAGCTTTCGCTAAATCGCCACTTGGGGTACCGCCACCATTTGGCGACATAATTGACCAATATAAACTGTGGTTGTAGTGACCACCACCATTGTTGCGTACTGCCATTGGGAATTTAGAAATCGATTTTAAAATGTCTTCGATTTTTGCATTCGCCGAATCTGTTCCAGCCAAGGCTTTATTTAGGTTGTCTACATACGCTTGGTGGTGTTTTCCATGGTGAATTTCCATGGTCATTTTATCAATATGCGGTTCTAGCGCATCGGTTGCATATGATAATGCAGGTAATTCAAATGCCATATGTTGTTTTTTAAATAAGTGTTTAGATAATTAGGGTATACAAATATACGTTGCTTACAAGGTTTATAGTGTCTGTTTGCTTAAGTTTTACTCCGCTTTGACTTGAAGAAGTTCCGCACCAATTCGCCACACTCTTCGGCTTTTAAGCCTCCAATTACTTCTGTTTTAGGGTGTGTAAGGGCTTGTTTAATGGTACTAAAGCCCCGTTGCATATCGTAAGCACCAAAAACTATGCGGCTAATTTGAGTCCAGTAGGAAGCCCCGGCACACATTACACAAGGTTCTAGGGTAACATAGAGGGTACAATCGGTTAAATATTTTCCGCCCAGATAATCGGCGGCGGCGGTAAATGCTTGCATTTCTGCGTGGGCAGTTACGTCATTTAAACGTTCGGTTAGGTTGTGCCCTCTACCAATAATACGGCCCTGGCACACAATTACAGCGCCAATGGGCACTTCGTCTAATTCTAGAGCTTTACGGGCTTCTTTTAAAGCCTCGTTCATAAAAAACTCATCGGGCGCTAGGCTAGGTTCGTCGCCAAAATTTACATAATTCATGGTATGCCAAAGGTAGAAAATGAAAAGGAAATCTTTGATTAGATTTGTGCCATGCACAGCATCTATTTACGTAAAGGAAAAGAAAAGGCCGTACGGCAATTACACCCCTGGATTTTTTCGGGTGCTATCGAAAAAATTATAGGCAAGCCCGAGAATGGCGATTTAGTAACCGTACTAGATACCAAAGGCGATTTTTTAGCTAGCGGTTTTTATAATGCCCAGTCGAGAGTGGCGGTGCGGGTATTGGCTTATGATGCGGAGCAACCTATTGATGAAACCTGGTGGCGTAGCCGAGTACAGCAGGCCGTGGCTGCTCGTGCGCATTTATTATCCTCTGGTGAAACAACTACCTGTCGATTAATTTTTAGTGAGGCCGATTATCTTCCGGGATTAATTGTAGATAAGTATGCCGATTTTTTATCGGTACAAATTTTAACCTCGGGAATGGAGAAAGC
>JBJTNJ010000067.1:0-2642 GCA_046074005.1 Sphingobacteriaceae bacterium | reverse complement strand
AAAGCAGGATGGATTTTTCGGTTTATTTACCTCATTAAAAACTGATGTTATTGGAACCCCTTCTCCTACGTTTTTCGAATTGCCAGAAGTAAAAAAGCAGGTATTCGAACTATATCATTTTATTTATGGGTCCGAAATTCCACCCTTTATTTTAAACAATACAAATGAACTACCAAGGGGATATGTGTATATCGCTGTTAATATTATGGGCAATGAAGCAGCAATCCCCTTTCCCTCCAAAAAATTAGGCGGTGAAGAATATGTAGTGGCAACAGATGGTGGAGATGTGACTTGCAAATGCAACGATACTAAACCAAGTGGTTGTAGCTTAAGCTCGGTATGGGGTGTAAAATATTGTAGTGCTGGCAGCTGTCATTCTTGTTCCTTGCTCGATTAAGTATACAAAAAAGCCCTCCAAAATTTTGGAGGGCTTTTAACAAAGATTTTAAAAGCTTATTTCGCTTTAGACGAGGTACGTTTGGTACTTGCTACCGCCTTACTTGGCTTTTTGGCCTCTACCGGCTTGGCTTCTGCTTTTTTGGCTACCTCTTTTACCACCGGAGCCTCTTGACCTAGTGGTTCGGGCGCTTTTTCATTGAAAATAGGCAAGCCTTTAATAATGCCAAACCAGGTAATAATTTTTTTGATATCTGAGCTGTATACCCGTTCTTCATCGTGCTTGGGCGCTGCTTCTCTAAAAAATGTTTTTAGCGCCTGTCCATCCGCTTTGGCATCCGGAATAGCCGCAATTTTTTTCATGCGCTCAAAAATATCTAGCAATTTTAAATCATCGTCTTCACCAAAAATGGTAATATCTTCTAATGATGCTAATTTGGCATTGGCCATATTTACAATGGCTTTTGTTTTTAATCCATCTAAGCTTTCTAAAATAAAGCCTGTTTTGTTCTGACCGATTAGTTTAAATAAACCCGGTTTACCAGATACGGCAACTATTCCTCTTAAATTCATGTGTTCTTTATTCTTCTATGATTTCTATTCCTAAAATTTTATCACCTTGACGAATATCGTCTACCACATCTACACCCTCTACCACTTTACCAAAACAGGTATGGTTGCGGTCTAGGTGAGCGGTATTATCGCGGCTGTGGCAAATAAAAAATTGCGACCCGCCGGTATTTCTACCTGCATGGGCCATAGACAATATGCCTCTATCGTGGAATTGATTATCGCCCTCTAATTCACAATCGATTTTATAGCCAGGGCCACCAGCACCGGTACCGGTTGGATCGCCACCCTGAATTACGAAATTCGGAATTACACGGTGAAACGTTACGTTGTCATAGAATCCTGATTTAGCCAATTTTAAAAAGTTAGCCACAGTGTTGGGGGCGTCTTGATCGTAAAACGTTACGGTCATATCGCCTTTTTCGGTTTTAATGATTGCTTTGCTCATATTATTTAGGTCGCTAAGATACTATTTTGATTAACATGCTAGTTGTAGAATTTCCAACTCAAGCCAAACTTCATCATTCTATCTTGCATAGGGTAATTTTGCACGGTATAATAGCCATCGGCCGACCAGCCTTGGCTAAAATGGTCCATTTTTAAGAACAAGTTGGCTCTACGAAGGCTTGCTTTTATGAATACATCTACTACGGGGTAGGTTTTATATTGAATGGGTGTATGCAGCTGATAAAACTGGCCAATGTTTGGCGCATAGCCAGGATTATCAAAAGCGGTATGATAACTCACATCGAAACCAATGTTGGTATGTAGTACTTTAAAAATGCGGCAATCGTAGTAAAAGCTGGTATTCGAATACCAGGCTGGTGTTTGTAAAATAGCCTCGGAAGTTGTTTTTTGATAGACTACCAATTGCTCAAGGTTAAATTTTCCTAGTGTAAATTGCTTGCCTACCGATAGTTTTAACAAGTTTATGTTGCTCGGATTTTGCACGGGTTCAATCAATCGGGGGGTAACGGTTTCTCTATAATATAAGTAATCGGATAGGTTATAATAAGCTGCTTGGGCAGCAAAGCGCAAAGGCGTATTTTCGTACCTAAAGGCTAGATTGGTGGTACCGGTTCGTTTAAAATTGTTAGACCACTGATGATATTGGTAGTTTACTTGATTATACAATTGCTCGGGAGACTTATTTTGTATATACCCCGATGCGGTAATTTTTCCTACTTTTTTACCCAATAAAATGGCCAATTGAGCATCGTATAAATAATCGCCGGCTTGGCTACCCTGCACAATTTGGTTCAACTGTCCGCTTAAGAGCAAACGCTCGTTAAATCGATAGCCCAAACCACCCTTTAACGTTAAATTCTGCATTTTCTGCACCGCTCCCATTTGCGTATAGGTATAATCATCGTGTTGGGCAGCTACGGTTAAACGCAACTCGTTGCGCAAAAAACTCACCGAACGGCCTCTTAAATAGAAACTATAGCTAAACTCTTGGCTAAGGTGTTTCAACTCGGTCGTATCATTAGTAGTGCTAATGGTTTCGGGCTGCAGGTGTGGAAACACGTCGTAGGTATCGGCTTCGTTTCTAAAAAACTTTACTCGATTTTTGCTGTAACTAAACGAATAGGCAAAGCGCTGAGTAGGCAAGCCTCCTGCTTTCAAGCTATCTTTTTTGCCTAAATCATAGGTTTGTTTTACAAATAAGGTATTCT
>JBJTNJ010000066.1:0-13719 GCA_046074005.1 Sphingobacteriaceae bacterium | reverse complement strand
TTGAAAATATTGGCTTAGAAGACCTAGGTGTAAAAACCGACAAAGGCCGTGTGTTGGTAGACGATTTCTACAAAACCAATATTGAAGGTGTATATGCCATTGGCGATATTGTAAAAGGACAAGCTTTGGCACACGTAGCCTCAGCCGAAGGCATTATTTGTGTAGAAAAAATTGCCGGCCACCACCCAGAACCCTTAAACTACAACAACATTCCGGGTTGCACCTATTGCTCTCCCGAAATTGCCTCTGTTGGCTATACCGAAAAAGCAGCCAAAGAAGCCGGATATGAGATTAAAGTGGGTAAATTCCCATTCTCAGCCTCAGGTAAAGCCAGTGCTGCCGGAGCTAAAGACGGATTTGTAAAAGTAATTTTTGATGCCAAATACGGCGAATTTTTAGGTGCCCACTTAATTGGCGCCAACGTAACCGAAATGATTGCCGAAGTAGTGGTTGCCCGCAAATTAGAAACCACCGGCATGGACATTGTAAAAACCGTACACCCACACCCAACCATGAGCGAAGCTATTATGGAAGCGGCAGCAGATGCTTACGGCGAAGTAATTCACCTATAAATCACAAAAACCATAAAAAAACCCACTCCAATCCGAGTGGGTTTTTTTATTTTTAATCAAAATATTCATCCATGAAACTACATACCATAGATACCGGCTTTTTTAAATTAGATGGCGGCGCCATGTTTGGCGTAGTACCCAAAACCATGTGGCAAAAGTTAGTACCGCCCGACGAAAATAATTTGTGTACCTGGGCCATGCGGTGTTTATTAATAGAAGACGGCAAAAAACTCACCTTAATAGATAACGGAATTGGCAATAAACAAGACGCTAAATTTCTAAGCCACTACCACCTCCATGGCGACGAAACCCTAGATAAATCGCTTGCCAAATTAGGGTTTTCCAAAGCCGATATTACGGACGTTTTCCTCACCCACTTACACTTCGACCATTGCGGAGGGTCTATCATTCGTGAAGGCGAAAAACTAAAGCCAGCCTTCGAAAATGCACATTATTGGAGCAACGAACAGCATTGGCAATGGGCCGTGGAACCCAATGACCGCGAAAAGGCTTCGTTTTTAAAAGAAAATATCTTGCCCATTCAAGAAAGTGGACAATTAAATTTCGTAGAAACAAAAGATGGTGTTGACTTTGCAGAAAACATACGCATTCGTTTTGCTTTTGGGCACACCGACGCCATGATGTTGCCTCAAATACAGTACAAAGGCCGAACCATTGTGTACATGGCCGATTTATTGCCCTCAGCGGCGCACCTGCCTATCCCCTATGTAATGGCCTACGACATGTTTCCACTGCAAACGCTCCACGAGAAAAAAGCTTTTTTAGAGGAAGCTTTGGCCGTCGATTATATCTTATACTTTGAGCACGATGCTCTAAACGAATGTGCCACCCTGCAACAAACCGATAGAGGAATACGAGTAAAAGATACCTTTAAATTGAGTGAATTGTAAGATTATTTGATTTAAAGATGGCTAAATGCTACTTTAGTAGCCTTTCTTTAGAATAATTCATGCAGCTCACCCGATTAGAAATAAAAGGATTTAAAAGCTTCGGCGATAAAATTACCATCAACTTTAATGAGGGGGTAACGGCTATTGTTGGGCCCAATGGCTGCGGAAAATCGAACGTGGTTGATGCCATTCGTTGGGTGTTGGGAGAGCAAAGTACCCGCATGTTGCGTTCCGAAAAAATGGAAAACATCATTTTTAACGGCACAAAAACACGCAAACCCTCTAATTTAGCGGAGGTATCTTTAAGTTTCGATAACACCAAAAATATCCTCCCTACCGAATATTCGCAAGTAACCATTACAAGGAAACTGTACCGAACAGGAGAAAGTGAATACCGCCTAAACGATGTGGCTTGCAGGTTGAAGGATATTACCGATTTATTCCTCGATACAGGAATTGGTTCTGATTCCTACTCTATTATTGAGTTAAAAATGATCGATGAGATTATTGCTAATAAAGAAAATTCGCGACGAGCTTTATTTGAAGAAGCATCGGGTATTTCTAAATATAAACTGCGCAAAAAGCAAACTTTTTCTAAACTAAAAGATACCGAAGCCGACCTAAGCCGGGTAGAAGATATTTTATTCGAAATTGATAAAAACTTAAAAACGCTCGAAAATCAAGCTAAAAAAGCCGAGCGTTATTATAAAATTAAAGAACAATATAAAGAACTAAGCGTGCAATTGGCATCCTTTCGTATTGCCGGTTACCGCAAGGCTTTAGAAAATCTAGAAAAGCAAGAACAAGAACAAAGTGCCGGAAAATTAGGCATTAGTACCGCTATTGACACCTTAGAAGCTGCCTTGCAAGAGCAGAAACTGGCTCACCTAAGCCAAGAAAAAAATCTAAGCACCCAACAAAAAGCTACCAATGAGTTTATTGCCAAAATAAGAGCTTATGAAAGCGAAAAAAAGGTAAAAAACGAACAATTACGCTTTTTAGAAGATAAAGAAGCTCGATTAAAAGAAGAGCTAGAAAAAGATAAACAACAGCTTAACCACGTTGATTACAACCAAAAACGATTACACGAAGAGTTAAGTCAAGAAAAGAGCATTTTAAACGATTTGCACATTGAGCTTGAAAAGCAAAAAAATAAGGTAGATGCCTTGCGTGAACAGCAACAAGGATTTAGAACACAAGTAGATGCCTTGGCTGCAAATAACACCCAATCGCAGCAGGTTTTAAATGAACTAGAGAAAAATCTGGCCATTTTACACATACAACGCGATGCGCTTGAGCAAGAAATCACACGTAATACCACCGATGCGCAATCGAAGGAAGTAGAACTAAGCGAATTTAACAAGGTATTGGCCGATTTACAGCAGCGCTTACAAACACAGCAACAAGAATTAAGCTTGGCTCAACAATTAGAGGCCGATTTACAGGAAAAGTTAAAGGCTGGTGAAGAAAAAATTCAGGAACAAAAGCAAGAAAGCCAAGAACTCAGCAGAAAACTAGACGCCAAGCAAAACGAATACAATCTTACCAAATCAATGGTAGACAATTTGGAAGGCTTCCCAGAATCTATCCGTTTCTTAAAAAAGAATACGAATTGGGCCAAACAGGCTCCTTTGTTCTCTGATATTTTATTTTGCAAAGAGGCCTACCGCATTGCTATTGAGAACTATTTGGAACCCGTAATGAACTATTATGTGGTACAAAGCCAACAAGAAGCCATACAAGCCATCACCCTACTCAGCGATTCGGCCCAAGGCAGAGCCAATTTCTTTATTCTCGATGCCTTAAAAGCATCGGCTAAAAAAACCGAAAAGCAAGTACAAAGCCCGAATTTAATCGCAGCCTTAGACATTATAGAAGTAGATGCCCAATACCGCCCACTTTGCGAACTACTCTTGAAAAATGTATTCGTGATTGAGAGCGGTGAAGAAGAAGAATTAACTAATACCCTACCCCAGGAAGGACAAATTTTACTAAGCAGCAGCGGAAAATACAGTAAAAGCACCTATGCCATGGCTGGCGGATCGGTTGGCTTATTTGAAGGAAAACGGATTGGACGGGCTAAAAACTTAGAAAATTTAGCGAAAGAAATCTCGAAATTAACCCAAACACTGTCTACTCTTCATGCTAGTATCGAAAAAGAAAGCCAAGCACTCGAAACGCTTAAAACCACTTCGCAG
Source organism: Sphingobacteriaceae bacterium (assembly GCA_046074005.1). Lineage (GTDB taxonomy): Bacteria > Bacteroidota > Bacteroidia > Sphingobacteriales > Sphingobacteriaceae > JAIPAN01. The sequence goes on along the minus strand of JBJTNJ010000066.1, from coordinate 10,038 downwards.
CAAGCACAAAATAGCCTAAAAGAACAAGCGGTACAAAGCCTAAACAACGAATACATCTCCATTAAAACCAAACAAGAGCAATACGTGGCCTTTATGGAGAATAGCCGTAACCGCAAGCAAGATATTGAAACCAAAATTGCGGGCATTGCGCTAGAAATTGAACGTTCGGAGCCGGAATTGGCCGAACTAAAAACCCAACAAGAAATTAAGCAAGGTAAGTTTGCGCAAGCTCAGCAAGAATACCAAAACCTTTCCGACCGATTAAACACAGAAGCTACGGCCTATAACCAAGAAAATATCAACTACCACCAGCAACAAAATAAGGTTTCTGGTTTAGAAAAAGATTTAGAATACCGCAATAGCCAGCATGTCAACCTTTCGGAACGCATACAAGGCAACCAAGCTATTTTTGAGCAAACGCAAAACAGCATTAAAGAAACCTTAAAGCATGTAGATCATTCTGACGATGATTTACTAGCCATGTATAGCCAAAAGGAGGCGCTAGAAAAAGGGGTAGCAGAATTAGAACAAGCCTATTATGGTGTCAGAGCTACCATTACCGATACCGAAAATGCCATTGCCGAACAGCGTAAGAAAAAAGAACAAGCCGATTTCTTGGCCAACGAACTAAAAGATCAGAAAACAAGCCTAAAACTTGAATTAAACGCCCTAAAAGAACGCTTATCGGTAGAGTTTTCTATTGATATTGCCGACTTACTAGACAGCGAAATTCCGGAAGGAGAACAGGAAGAAAGCCTGAGAGAAAAAACCGAAAAGCTAAAACGTCAACTCGACGATTTTGGAGGCATTAACCCCATGGCCATGGAAGCCTACCAAGAAATGCAAGAGCGCTTTGTATTTATACAAACGCAGAAAAAGGATTTATTAGACGCTAAAGATTCGCTTTTAGCCACCATTAAAGAAATAGACGATACGGCCAAAGCCAAATTTATGGAAGCCTTTACCCAAGTGCGGGAGCATTTTATTGAAGTTTTCCGTTCCCTATTTAATGAAGAAGATTCTTGCGACTTGGTACTCTCCGACCCAGAAAACCCGCTCGACTCGGATATTGAAATTATGGCCCGCCCTAAAGGCAAACGACCGCTCACTATTAATCAACTATCGGGTGGAGAAAAAACCCTTACTGCTACGGCCTTATTGTTTTCATTGTATTTATTAAAACCTGCACCCTTTTGTATTTTCGATGAGGTAGATGCCCCACTAGACGACACCAACATCGATAAATTCAATACCATTATTCGAAAATTCTCTAACCAATCGCAATTTATTGTGGTATCGCACAACAAACGCACCATTGCCAGCACCGACATTATTTACGGAGTAACCATGGTAGAACAAGGCGTATCAAAAGTGGTGGCCGTAGACTTGCGTGAAGTTGCCTAAGCAAAGGGCTGTGAAAACTGCGAAATCCTTCGTATTTTAGCAGCTTATTCCGTTGAAAATTATGAAAAGAACCAAGATTAAAGCGCTATTAGCAGAAACTGATTTCGGCAAAGAAGTAACCGTGATGGGATGGGTTAAAACCTTCCGTAACAATCAGTTTATAGCCATTAACGATGGTTCTAGCATTCATAACATACAAGCCGTTGTTGATTTTAACAGCACCGACGAAAGCCTATTAAAACGCTTAACTACCGGAGCTTCTGTGGCAGTAACTGGCACCCTAGTAGAATCGCTTGGGAAAGGCCAACGTGTAGAAATTAAAGTAAAAAACCTAGAAATTTTAGGCGATAGCGATGCGGAAAAATTCCCCCTACAACCTAAAAAACACAGTTTAGAATTTTTACGTGAAATTGCCCACCTACGCTTTCGCACCAATACCTTTAATGCCGTATTTAAAGTGCGTCATGCTTTAGCTTTTGCCGTACACCAGTTCTTTAACGAACGTGGCTTTGTGTATTTGCATACGCCAATTATCACCGCATCCGATGCCGAAGGAGCCGGTGAAATGTTCCGAGTAAGCACCATCGATTTTGATGCGGTTCCTCGTAACGACGATGGAAGTGTAAACTATAAAGAAGACTTTTTTGGCAAAGCCACCAACCTTACGGTTTCTGGCCAATTAGAAGGCGAATTAGCCGCCATGGCCTTCGGCGATATTTACACCTTTGGCCCTACCTTTAGAGCTGAGAACTCAAATACCACCCGCCATTTGGCCGAATTTTGGATGATTGAGCCCGAAATGGCTTTTTACGACCTTAACGGCAATATGGATTTGGCCGAAGAATTACTGAAATACGTGATTAGCTATGCGCTTACAACCTGTGCCGATGAATTAGACTTCTTAAAAGGCCGTTTAGAAGAAGAAGAAAAACAAAAACCTCAACAAGAACGTTCCGAATTAGATTTAGTAAGCAAGCTAAACTTCTGCTTAGAAAACACCTTCGAACGCATTACTTATACCGAGGCCATTGAGATTTTAAAACAATCGAAACCAAATCAGAAAAAACAGTTCAAATACCTTATTGAAGAATGGGGTGCCGATTTACAATCGGAACACGAACGTTATTTGGTAGAGAAACATTTTAAAAAACCGGTCATCTTAACCGATTACCCAAAAGATATTAAAGCCTTTTACATGCGCCAAAACGACGATGGAAAAACCGTTAGAGCCATGGATATTTTATTCCCAGGCATCGGCGAAATTATTGGTGGATCGCAACGAGAAGAACGTTTAGAAAAATTAGAGCAACGCATGAGCGAAATGCAGGTACCTGCCGAAGAATTGTCCTGGTATTTAGATACCCGCCGATTTGGCTCGGCCCCACATGCCGGCTTCGGCTTGGGCTTTGAGCGTTTGGTATTATTCGTTACCGGCATGACCAATATCCGCGACGTAATTCCGTTCCCAAGAACGCCAAAAAACGCTGAGTTTTAAGGCATGGCAAAGCTTATAAACCTCAAGCCCTTTCGCGAATTCCTGCAATCGGAACAGGTAGGAGGCATTCTCCTATCGGCTTGTGTGATACTTTCACTGGTACTTGCTAACTCTTCCCTTGCCCACTCATTTAGCAACCTATTAAAAGTAAATTGGGGGTTTCAATTATTGGGCTTAAATCTTGTTTACGATACCACTACTTGGATTAACGATGGCTTAATGGCCATCTTCTTCTTATTGGTAGGATTAGAAATTAAACGAGAATTACTAGAGGGCGAACTATCTTCTATTAAAAAGGCTACCTTGCCCGTTTTTGCAGCTCTCGGTGGCATGTTAGCACCTGCCGCCATTTTTCTGCTTATTAATTTGGGTAAAGCCACCCAGCATGGTTGGGGCATTCCAATGGCTACTGATATTGCCTTTGCCCTAGCTATTGTGGCTGCATTAGGTAAACGAGTACCCACTTCTATCAAAATATTTTTAGCTGCTCTGGCCATTGTAGACGATTTGGGCGCCATTGTGGTTATTGCCCTTTTTTATTCCAGCAACCTAGACAGCACTTACCTGGCTTATGCCGGAGGAATTTTAGCAGTGTTAGCCACCCTAAATTATTTTGGCGTAAAACGCCTAATTTTTTACCTAGTACCCGGAATATTTTTGTGGTATGTGGTGCATCATTCGGGCATTCATGCCACCATTTCAGGAGTTTTATTAGCCTGTTTTATACCTACCAATCCGGTAAAAGAAACGTCTCCCCTAGAAAAGCTAGAGCACCTTTTACTAAAACCAGTAAACCTACTTATTATGCCCCTGTTTGCATTGGCAAATACCAATATTCAATTCGATATGAGTATGTTAGCCGGCATTACAAGCCCCATTGGCTTAGGCATAATTTTGGGATTGGTGTTTGGTAAACCAATTGGAGTAGTTCTTTTTTCGTGGATTAGTGTAAAATTTGGCTGGAGTAGCTTACCTTCTGGGACAAATTGGAAACACGTAGCAGGCTTGGGCATGTTGGCCGGTATTGGCTTTACCATGTCTACCTTTATCGCCCTACTTTCCTTCAAAAATCTAGAATTTCAGTTAGAAGCTAAATTTTGCATCTTGGTAGCTTCTCTTTTAGCCGCCACAATAGGCTACAGCTATCTAAGTTTTGTACACAAAAAAGCCCGCTAGTGGCTTTGCATAAAATCAATAATAGATTGATAGAGTGGATTAGCCCCAAAAACTAGTTGACTAATCATAGGGACGTGCTGCTTTTTAGGTAAAATCTCATATTTCACAGGCTTTTGCGCTTGGGTAAGTAGCTCATAAAAACGTTTCGATTGCAATTTAATGGCCTCGTAAGTTTCTCCTCCTACTAGAATATAATAAGGATGTTTTACTTGATCAAAATAGGTTAAAGGCGAACCTTTCTTCCAATTCTCCGGATCTGTAGTAAATGTTTTTAAAAAACTAGCCGTTTGGGCGTTTTTCTCCGCAACCTTTAAATACTGCTCCATATCCAGACCAAATCCATCGTTTAATATTACCCCACGTAATGGATTAGCAATTTGCTGTTCGGCAAAAAATCGAGGATCTAAATCAATTAGCGCTTCTAGATGCCCACCAGCCGAATGCCCCATGGCAAAAATTCGCTCGGGATTACCACCATAGTTAGAAATAGAATCTTTTACCCATTTAATTGCTGCCGCACAGTCTCTGGCCATATCTTCATAGCCCGCAGCCGGAGATAAAGGGTAATTAATAATTACCGTAACCACATTTTTGCTGGCAAAATTGCGGCCCATCCACCAATAAATGTCTTTTTTACCACTATCCCACGATCCGCCGTGAATAAATACCAATACATCTTTAGCTTGGCTTATATCTTTTGGATAATATACATCCAATTGATTTCGGGTAGATTTACTAGCCGATGGATACGCTATATCTTTCTTTACTTTAATAGAAACGGCTAATACAGAACTTAGACTGGATAAATAAAACAACATGAGAAAGGCAATTTTTAATTTCATCGGATTAGGGGGTCTTTTTCTTTTGTAAAATGATTATATACCAATTTATCGAGCATTTTTGGCAACCACTTGCTCAAAAATACAGTTAATTTACCTTGAAACGTCATTACCAAGGTACGGCTACGCTTTTCTACACCTTGGGCAATTTGTTCGGCCACTTCTTCAGAAGTCATCATTTTCTCTTCTACCATACTGGTTTCACCTTGAGCGCTCCCATCTTTTACCAGGGCTACTTTACGAATATTAGAAGCGGTAAAACCAGGCGAAGCAATTAGTACGTGCAAACCAGTTTTTAAATTTTCTACTCTTAGGGCTTCTAAAAATCCATTCATGGCAAATTTAGATGAAGAATAGCCCGTACGGCCTGGCAGACCTTTATAGCCAGCAATTGACGATACGCCCACTACCGAGCCTTCATTTTTTAGTAATTCGGGCAAGGCGTATTTGGTACAGTATACGGTTCCCCAGAAATTCACCTCCATCAGGTTTCGAATAACTACCAAATCTAGGTCCTTAAATAAAGCCCGCATAGAAATACCAGCATTGTTAATAAGCACATCAATGCGGCCAAAAGTATGTGTTGCCTGTTTAATCAGGTTCTCACAATCGGCTTCTTTGGCTACATCACAAGCTACGGCCAAAGCTTTTACGCCGTGATTTTTCTCTAAGGTTTCGCATAGCTGGCAAAGTACATCGTACTGGCGTGCCGCTAGCACCACATTGGCACCCCGTTTAGCAAAAGCTTCGGCACAGGCTTTTCCTATGCCCGATGAGGCACCGGTAATGACCACGGTTTTATTCGTTACATTCATTTATTTAATTAATGAGTTTTCGTAAGGAATTCGGGTAGCGATGGAACGCCCCAGAGTAATTTCATCTACATATTCCAATTCGCCACCAAAAGCAATCCCTCGGGCTATGGTTGATATGTGCACAGGCAAATCTTTTAGTTTTTTATACAAGAAGAAAATGGTGGTGTCCCCTTCCATGGTTGCACTAAGGGCCAAAATAACTTCTTTAAGTTCGCCAGCCTGTGCTCGTTCTACCAATTTGTCAATATACAAATCAGAAGGCCCTATGCCGTCCATGGGAGAAATTAACCCACCGAGCACATGGTATACGCCTTGGTATTGAGCCGTATTTTCTATGGCCATCACATCTCGAGTATCTTCTACCACACATACCATACTACGGTCTCGTTTATGACTTTCACATATTTCGCACACCGGAGCATCCGAAATATTATTACAAATTTCACAAAAGCGTATTTCGGCCTTTAAACGGGTTAAACTATTGGTAAAATCGGTCACTTCTATATCCGATTGGTTGAGCAAATGCAGCACCAAGCGCAAGGCAGTGCGTTTACCCACCCCAGGCAGTTTAGCAAATTCATCTACGGCAGTTTCGAGCAGTTTCGACGAGAAATTCATCTTGCTAATTTAGCTTTTATCGGGCTTTTTATCGCTTTAAAAACTTAAATTATTACATTTATAAGGTTAACCAATTAAATTACCATGGCCCCAGCCGTATTACTCAGTTTTATTATAGGCTATTTCCTCGTTTTAATAGCCGTTTCTTATTTCACGTCTAAAAACTCATCAGATAATAATACCTTCTTTTTAGCCAACAGAAATTCCAAATGGTATTTAGTTGCCTTTGGTATGATCGGCACGTCGCTTTCGGGCGTTACCTTTATATCGGTACCCGGAAAAGTGGGTTCCATCGGTGGCGATCAGTTTCAATATTTTCAGTTTGTATTGGGCAATGCCATCGGTTTTATCTTAGTAGCAACTATACTATTGCCACTATATTACCGCATGCAACTCACCTCTATTTATGGCTACATAGAGAAACGTTTAGGCTTTTACAGCTACAAAACGGCTGCCGGCATTTTTCTTGTTAGTCGCACCATTGGCTCAGCATTTCGCTTATACTTGGTAGCCATTGTATTGCAACGCTTTATTTTCGATGCCTACCATATTCCTTTCTGGCTTACGGTGCTTACATCACTCTTGCTTATTTGGTCGTACACCTTTAAAGGAGGTTTAAAAACCATTATTATTACCGATACGCTACAAACCCTCTTCTTGGTACTATCGGTATTTATGACCATTTATTTTGTATGCGATAGTCTCCACTTTTCTATTCCGCAGGCTTTTGAACAAAATAAACAGAGTGGTTACGCTAAAATTTTCTTTACCGATGATTTTGTTAGCAATAAATTTCACGTGTTAAAACAAGTTTTAGGTGGAATTTTCGTTACCCTAGCCATGGTAGGTCTCGACCAAGACTTAATGCAAAAAAATCTCAGCTGCAAAAGTATTGGCGAAGCACAAAAAAACATGTTCACCTTTACCGGTATTTTTGTAGTTATTAATCTATTCTTTTTAAGTGTAGGTGCCTTGCTTTATATATACGCCAACAATAATGGCATTGCTATTCCTACCGATGCGGCAGGGAACGTCCGTACCGATTTCCTTTTTCCTGAAATAGCCTTGAATCATTTAGCGGTATTACCAGCCATTATATTTATGCTGGGTTTAACAGCTGCCACCTTTGCCACCACCGATTCGGCTTTAACAGCTCTTACCACTTCATTTTGTGTTGATTTCTTGGGACTTGAAAAAACTGAAAAGAAAATTAGAGGCATTAATGCACGCCACTGGGTACACATTGCATTTTCCATTGCCCTATTTTTAGTAATACTGCTTTTTAACGCCCTAAATAACGCCGCCGTAGTAAGTGCAATTTTCACAGTAGCATCGTACACCTATGGGCCATTATTGGGTTTGTACGCCTTTGGCTTGCTTCTTAAAAAGCGGACCGTACGAGATAAATTAGTTCCATTAATTTGCGTATTAGCCCCAGCAGCCTGCTATCTGCTAAACGCAAATTCCAGAATTTTATTAAACGGATATATTTTCGATACTGAGTTAATCCTTATCAACGGATTGCTTACCTTTGCCGGCTTGCTTTTAACCAGCAAAGCAAGTAAAGAAACTATTAGCTTTTAAAAAAAGACTACATTATGATGAGTGACGATAAAATAAGAAGTGCCTTTGAAAATAAAGATTGGCAAGAAATTAAAGTAACCGATTCTTGGCAAATCTTTAAGATTATGGCCGAATTTGTAGACGGATTTGAGAAACTAGCCAAAATTGGCCCATGTGTTTCCATCTTCGGATCGGCAAGAACCAAAAACAAAAACCCCTACTATCAATTGGCCGAAGATTGCGCTCGTTTATTAACTGAGCGTGGCTATGGTGTTATTTCTGGCGGTGGTCCGGGTATTATGGAGGCTGCCAACAAAGGTGCTTACCAAGCCGGCGGTAAATCGGTAGGTTTAAATATTGAGTTGCCATTTGAGCAATTCCATAACAAATACATCGATAGAGATAAATTATTAGAATTTGATTATTTCTTTGTCCGGAAAGTAATGTTCATGAAGTACTCTCAAGGATTTATTATATTACCAGGGGGCTTTGGAACCTTAGATGAAATGTTCGAGGCCTTAACATTAATTCAAACCGGCAAAATTGCCCGTTTCCCTATTGTATTGGTAGGCAGTTCGTATTGGACTGGTTTAATGGATTGGGTAAAACAAACCATGTTACTTCAAGAACACAACATCAGCGAAGAAGATTTAAACCTCTTCCGAATTGTAGACACCGCCGAAGAAGCTGCGGAGCACATTTTCCGCTTCTACGACAAATACGTATTAAAACCGAATTTCTAGGAAATTTAGAGATATTAGAACAAAAAAAAATCGGGCCAAAACCCGATTTTTTTTTGTTTAGCCTAAATAAGACTTTAATATTTTGCTTCGCGATGTGTGACGCAAGCGTTGAAGGGCTTTATCTTTAATTTGACGAACACGTTCACGAGTCAAATTAAACTTCTCCCCGATCTCTTCCAACGATAATGGCTGACTAGTGCTTAAACCGAAAAACAATACCACAATTTCACGCTCTCTATCAGTTAAGGTAGATAAAGAACGACGAATTTCTTCAGAAAGCGATTCGTTAATTAAACTGCTATCGGTTTCAGGATCTTTATTTTCTAATACGTCTAATAAGGTATTTTCTTCTCCCTGAACAAAGGGTGCATCCATAGAAACATGGCGACCAGAATTGCTTAAGGTATCTGAAATCTTATCCACCGTGGTTTCCAACATATCGGCTAATTCTTCCGGAGATGGCTCACGCTCGTATTCTTGTTCTAGTTTAGAAAAGGCTTTGCTAATTTTACTTAAAGAACCTACTTGGTTTAAAGGCAATCGCACAATACGGCTTTGCTCGGCAATAGCCTGCAAGATAGACTGACGAATCCACCAAACTGCATAGGAAATAAACTTAAACCCTTTGGTTTCATCAAAACGTTTTGCCGCTTTAATTAAACCCAAATTTCCCTCGTTAATTAAATCGCCTAAGGTTAAGCCCTGGTTTTGGTATTGTTTTGCAACCGATACCACGAAACGTAAATTGGTTTTGGTTAAGCGTTCTAAAGCAGCTTGGTCTCCTTCACGAATTTTTTGGGCTAAGATTACTTCTTCTTCGGCAGTAATTAAATCAACTTTACCAATTTCGTGCAAGTACTTATCAAGCGATTGCGACTCACGGTTGGTAATGGATTGGGTGATTTTGAGTTGTCTCATCTATGGAAATTGGTGCTGCTAATTTTTAATAAGTAGCAAAGCTAACATTAAAACGTCGAAAAATCGAGTTTTTTTCTACTTTTTGGTAAAAATTGGGTAATAATTTGGCGTACTTTAGCTGCACAAAAATCGTTCCAAATAGCAAGATTTATCGCTTTTTATTTTTTTTCGACTAGATAAGGTTGCGGTCTTTGAACCAAACCTCATCGGGTTGCACATCAAAAGCTTCCATTTGTGCCAATAAATCTACTACCTTATCATTACTCAAAACCAAATCCCGATTTATGGGCTTTAAGAATTTTTGCGCCACCATTACATCTAACTGAGCTAGCAATGGATTATAAAAACCACCAACATTTAACAAGCCAATGGGTTTATGATGCAAGCCTAATTGCAACCAGGTAAGCACTTCAAAAAACTCCTCCATGGTGCCATAACCGCCTGGTAGTGTAATTACTCCATCCGAG
>JBJTNJ010000065.1:0-23616 GCA_046074005.1 Sphingobacteriaceae bacterium | reverse complement strand
TAGTACTTCTAGCGCTCTACGTGGAGCTTCGTACACCTGATTGGCTCGGCCCAAATAGCAGGGGTCGTGGAACGTTATTTTTTTGCCTTTGAAGGATTCGCCCCCCTCGGCACGCAATTTCCCTTCATCTATTAATTGCTGTATAAGTTGGCTGTGGTGTATTACCTCGTAGGTGCCCCCTAAGCCCGGATATTCGTTGCGTAAGGTGTTAAAACAATGCGGACAGCCGGTAACTATTTTCTGTACGTTATAGGCATTTAAAAGCTCAATATTGGCCATGGCTTGCATCTGGAACAGAAATTCGTTCCCTGCCCGTTTAGCAGGGTCGCCGGTACAACTTTCCTCGTTGCCTAAAACGGCAAACTTCATCCCAACATGCTGCAATATTTTACAAATATCGCGGGTAATTTTTTGTGCACGTTCGTCAAAGCTGCCTGCGCAGCCTACCCAAAATAAGATTTCTGGCTCTTCTCCTTTGGCCAATAATTCGGCCATGGTTGGTATCGTTAATTCGCTCATTTTTTTATTCCTTTTTTGCCCAGTTAAATCGGTCGCTTGGAGCATATTTCCACGGAGCGCCGTTATTTTCTAAGTTGCCAAACATGCCCGTTAAACTAGCAGCAGCTTGAGCTTCTTCCATTACCGCAAAGCGGCGCAACTCCACAATAATGTTTAGTGGATCTAAGTTTATTGGACAGGCATCGGTACAGGCATTGCAGGTAGTGCATGCCCAAATTTCTTCTCTGCTAATATAGGTGTCTAGTAAGCTTTTATCGTCTTTAAAATCAGCACCCTGAGCATCTATTCCTTTACCTACTTCGGTTAAGCGGTCGCGGGTATCCATCATAATTTTACGTGGGGACAACAGCTTACCTGTTAAATTGGCTGGGCATACCGATGTGCAACGACCGCATTCGGTACAGCTATAGGCATCTAATAAATTTTTCCAACTTAAGCCCCGTACATCTTTGGCGCCAAAGGTGCTTCCCGCCGCTACCGGAGTAGGGGTATAGCTGGTATCGAGCATGGCTTTTACTTCGTTGCTCACCGAAGCCATATTGTTAAATTGGCCCTTGGGACTTAATTTACTATAATATGTTGCTGGAAAGGCCAACAAAATATGCAAGTGTTTAGAATAGGGTAGGTAATTTAAAAAGGCAAATATGCCAATAATGTGAAACCACCAACAGCCTCGTTCTAGAAGCATTAAGGTATTGGTGGAGCTAGGCAACAAATTTATAAGCCAACTGCTCACCGGAAAACCGCCTACTGAAATGTAGTGTTCTACTCCGGCTAACTGCAATTTACTATCGGCCGCATTCATGATTAAAAATGCCGACATTAATAAAATTTCGATGATTAAAATATAATTGGCATCCGATTTTGGCCAATTGGTCATTTCAGTGCCACTAAAGCGACGAAGCTTTAACACATTTCTTCTAACTAAGAAAATTACACAGGCTAGCAATACTAGGAGGGCCAGTACTTCAAAAGACCCAATTAACAGGCCATAGGCTTGGCCTAAGGGTTTGGCAAATACTCGGTGGGTACCAAATAAGCCGTCTATTACAATTTCTAGAACTTCAATATTGATAATAACGAATCCCACATAAACGAATAAGTGGAGAATAGCTGCCACTGGACGTTTTTTCATTTTTGATTGGCCAAAGGCTACCAATAGCATGGTTTTAAACCGTTCTAGTTTACGGTCAGATCGATCTTCAGGTAGTCCTAAATGGATGTTTCTTCCAATTTTGGCTGCATTCTTGCTAAATAGATAAATGGCAAAAGCACTGATGGCGAAGAATAGGAGTTGTGCAATCATACGATGAGTTAATCTGAGCGAATTTAGTGAATAAACTACAATTCGAATTACTATGCATGCATAAAATTTAATTTAGAATTTTTCTAATCAAGCCAAAGTGTTTTAGAACAAGAATATCAGGTATTTACATACTATAGGTAAGATTAAACTGTAGACATCTGTATTTATTTTCAAAAAATATTTTCTGAAACGAAAAAAGAGATTACTTTTGCAGTCCCCAACGGGTAGCAGGTACCATAGCTCAGTTGGTAGAGCAAAGGACTGAAAATCCTTGTGTCGCTGGTTCGAATCCAGCTGGTACCACAAAAAACCCTCGTATTCGCAAGAATGCGGGGGTTATTTTTTATTCAAGAATTCATTTGGCGTAAGGCCTGTTTCGGCTTTAAAAGCGCTATAAAAGCTAGATTTTGATGCAAAACCAGATTCTTTGCCGATTCCGTCAATGGAGAGATCTGCTGCAGAGCCTTTTTTTAGTAAACTTTTTGCATGTGTTACCCTTAATTGGGTTTTCAGATTGGTGAATTTCGTTTTTATAATGTTGTTAAAACAATAAGACACATGATGCTGGGGAACTTTAAGCGCCAAGGATAAATCAGTTAAAGAAAAGTTCGGATTTAGGTAAGGTTTCTTTTTTTCCAGATGTTTTAAAATTGAATCGGCAAGTTCTATAAAGGGCTCTTCTTCCTTAATGGCTAAAGTCTTCCTAGTAGGTTTATTAGCTCCAATTTCTTGATCTTGTTTTTTTGCGGTGCTTATTTGCGTTTTTGAATCATTAATCGAAATGCCATAAAGTACTTCTGGAAACAATAACAAGCCGGTTGACATGAGCAGGAAGGCAATGCCGCTAATAAAATGAACAGGCATTGCGCTTACTAATTCACTGGTTACTTTTGTTTTCGAAAAAGCGATGGTAATAACGAGGAAACTGACTGCTGTGATAAAGATACTTATGTGGAGTAGTATTAGCCACTTGAAACTGATTTGGTATTGTTTCTGTAGAATTTTAGGAAATTCTTTTTTTGAGGAATTAAAATCCCATAGCATTTTAGCGGTGTATAGCACGTAAATCAGCAAGATACTTGTTCGTAGAAAAAAACTAACCATACTGGGATACAACCAACTTGCTTTGACGTGTTTCAACATGTCCATATTGTTGATAATACTTTGTGCTATCTCCAGCTTATAGCTAAAGGGTTGCATTACATAGGGTAAAATGCTAATTAGATGAATAATGCTTGGAATAAAGTGCCAGCTATCTTTCCACTGAAGACCTCTTTTATCAGTTAAAGTGCCTCTAACATAGAAGTATAAGAGAGGACCCGGTAATAACCACAAAGGAGAGAAGTGGGTATAGCATATAGCTAGCCAAAATGCAGACTTACCATACAAAGAAAAATAGTGGGTAATCCCATAGTTAGCAAAAATGATGAAAATTAGAGCTAAATAGGAGGCATTCCGATTGATTTTCCAATTGAAACCAAGTAGAATAAACGAGATGACTAGAGTTAGAACAGAAATTGAAAGGAACATGATTACTAAAGGTAATTAATTCTGGATGCAAATAAATAGTTTTTAGATCTAAATTTCATTTTAAATCCTTCCTTATTTACAGTTAAAGTATTCTAATTTTTGGTACACTACTTTATGGTCCCAAATGAGTAAGTTTCCTGACCTTTGGTTTAAAAAGTATGGTAATACATCATTTTTGAAATGTTTTATTGTGCCTCATAGAATTTTCAAATCGTCCTAATTTTTTAAAGCGGTACCATTTTTAGTATCAAAACTATGATTTTTTTCATTTAAATTTCCGATAATTGCGAATTATAAATTTTAATTTAAAAAAATGAAGAAATTTTACCTACTAGTCTTATTTGTATTGTTTACTTTAGGCCTTAGCGCTCAAAATCAAGGCAAAATATGGTACTTTGGAAACTATGCGGGCTTGGATTTTAATACCGAACCGCCAACTGCGTTAACCAATGGTGCGTTGACTACCACAGAGGGCTGTGCCAGTATCTCCGATGCCAATGGCTCACTTTTATTTTATACCGATGGAATTAAGGTATGGAACAAAAATCATCAAAGTATGCCTAATGCTAGTGGTACACTTGCCAGCGGTGGTTTAGGTGGAAATCCTTCGAGTGCTCAATCGGCAATTATTGTTCCAGATCCGGCAAGTAACTCTCGTTATTACGTTTTTGCAGTTTCTGCCTATCCTTCTTCTAATATAAATTATTCACTAGTTGATATGACACTTAACGGTGGATTGGGAGATGTGGTCTCAACTACCAAAGCTATTCCACTGATTTCAGCAACTGGAGAATATATACAAGCCACTCCTTCTGCCGACCGTACCTTTTGGTGGGTAGCTACGCACAAAGCCAATACCAATCAATATTATGCGTACAAAGTTACCGCTGCAGGAGTTGATGTGAGTAATCCGGTGGTATCTTCTGTTGGAACAGCTATCCCAGTTGGCGGTGAAATTGGATATATGAAGTTTAACAGTAAGGGTACTCGATCGGTTAGGACAGCCTACACCGTGGCGGCAAATGGATATGCAGAATTATGTGATTTTGATAACGCAACAGGTGTTTTTTCAAATCCATTGAAACTTGCAGCAGCGTCTGCTTATGGTGCTGAATTTTCGCCTAATGATCGGTTTTTATATGTAGGTTCTTTTGGAGTTAATTTATATCAATTCGATTTAAATGCTGGTAGTACAGAAAGTGCCATCAGTGCAACTAGGTATACTTTTGGTGGTGTAGCCTCTTATGGGGCATTCCAATCGGCACCCGATGGTAAAATTTACATCTCTAAAGGTGGCTCATCGTTAGATGTAATTAATGCCCCTAATTCTCTAGGCGCTGCCTGTAATTACGCTGCGGCAGCCCAATCATTGGGTGGTAAGACAGCTACCTATGGTCTACCTAATATTATTTCTTCTTTTGTTTCTACAGGTCCACCTCAAATTAGCGGAATTGCTTCCAGCAACGTTACCGGAACCACAGCTACTATATCAGCAAATGTAACCTCAGATGGAGGAGAAGCTATTAGCGAACGTGGGTTTTATTATGGAACCTCTGCAATACCCACTGCCAATAAAACCGTAGTTAGTGGTACTACAGGCTCTTTATCTGAAAATTTAACTGGCTTAACCGCTGGTACAACTTACTACTTCCGTGGTTTTGCTACCAATACGAATGGTACAGCTTATACTACAGATGGAACTTTTACCACAACGAATAGTGCGCCTTCTTTCACTTGTCCGGAAGTAGACCGTAGAAATAACGGCAATGGTCAAGCCTCTTCATGTGCAGGTGTTAATGGAACCCCAATGGCAACCAATGTGGTTGGTACAGCTTATGCAACAGTGCCAACTGCTAGCAAAACTGGCGATATAACCTTTAGATGGACCACTTTGCCTTCCGATATTCCTGTAATTACCAATGTTTGGATTAATGGAGTGTTGAGTGCAGCTCAGGTTGGGCCGCCGTCTGTTACTACTCAGTCGGGTGGATTTTACAAAATTGAATATTGTTTTTACAATGTGAATTTGCCGAACGCGGGTACCTATACGCTTGAGTTTACTGACCCTCAAACAGGAAATGTAATAGGTCGTTGTTCATTTAATGGTCAAAGCAATATTTCTGCATCAGAACCAACATTAACTACTAATGCTGCACCTGTAATTACCGGGCCAAATGGCAGTGGAACCACTACAGCAGCAACAGCAGCTAAGTCAATTCCAGAAAATACGACTGCAGTAGGTACCTATACAGCAGATAAAACTGTAACTTGGAGTATCAGTGGAACCGATGCAGCCAAATTTACCATAAGTACATCAGGTGTATTAACATTTACCAATGCCCCTGATTACGAGAATCCAGGTGATACGGATACAAACAATACCTATATTGTAACTATTACTGCAACTGACGAGTATGGTGGAACTAAGACACAGACCTTAACCGTAACGGTAACCGATGTGAATGAATGTACCATCTCTCCAACACTTATTTCAAGGGTCACTATTTCAGACTATCAAGACGATCGTATTGCAGTATTGTTAAGAGATGTATCTGTACTTGGAACACAAGAAAGTATGGTGGGTCAGTATATGGTTGTAAATGGAGTAGAGTATCAACTTATGAGTAATTGGACTTCAGCTGATGGATATTGGTACTACTTTAGAGTAAGTCCTAGTTTCCCGGGTCCAGATGCATCATTTAATAACGTTTTCTTTAAATGTAGCTCCAATCCAGTAATTACCGGTCCAAACGGAAGCGGAACAACTACAGGCTCAACTGCAGCTAAATTTATACAGGAAAACACCACCGCTGTAGGTAGCTATACAGCTGATGAAACAGTAACCTGGAGTATCAGTGGAACCGATGCATCTAAATTTACCATGAGTGCATCAGGTGTATTAACCTTTACTACCGCTCCTGATTACGAAACTCCAACAGATGCAGATACGAACAATACGTATGTCGTGATTATTACCGCTACAGATGCAAGCGGGAATACCACAACGCAAACCTTAACCGTAACGGTAACTAATATTGTAGATGAAACTCCGTCAGTAATTACCGGTCCAAACGGAAGCGGAACAACTACAGGCTCAACGGCAGCTAAATCTATTCCAGAAAATACGACCACTGTTAGCACTTATACAGCTAACGAGCCGGTAACTTGGAGTATTAGTGGAACCGATGCATCTAAATTTACCATGAGTGCATCAGGTGTGTTAACCTTTACCAGTGGCCCAGATTATGAGAATCCATCTGATGCGGATACAAATAATACCTATATTTTAATCGTTACAGCAACAGATGCAAGTGGAAATATCACTACCCAAACTTTAACGGTAACCGTTCTTAAGGATTTTGATGGCGATGGTATTCCGGATGATATCGATCCGGACGATGACAATGATGGAATATTAGATAAAGATGAATTGGATTGTTCTACAAGTACTAGTATCAGTCAGGCGCTTAACCCATCTCCTTTTTACTTTGTGCAATGGACCTCATTGTCTAATGGCGTATTGAGCGGTGTGATCAACGTTCCTGGCAATCCTGTCCATGTAACGGTAACTAATACGCTTGGATCAATTAAACTTCAAAACGATTCACCATTCGGAGGCACTGCTGACTGGGCACCTCAGCCAAGTGGCAATCCATATGCAAGTACCTTTAGAAGTGTGACGCAGGGAGAACATAAATTTGTTTTCGATCAGCCAGTAAATAACCCACGCTTCTTTATTAACTCATTAAACAAAACACTTGAACTGTCTCAACCGGGTAACATTTTGAAATCAAACGGAAAGTTCACTGGAACTCCAACTGGGTCTATAACTAGTGTATTGGTAGGTAATGAGGCGAATGGCACCATTTCCTTCAACGGAAACGTAACAGAGGTTTCGTTCACAGGTCGTGATTACGAGTTCTATTGTAACTTTTCTTTAGGTATTGCAAATGTTGCGGATTATAGTACTTGTGTGGATAAAGACACCGATGGTGATGGTATACCTGATCGATTAGATTTAGATAGTGATGGTGATGGTGTAACAGATGCACAGGAGAAAGCAGATGGAACAAGCCCTACAGATTTGTGTTCCTTTGTGTTGGCTAATCAAACGTTGACACCAAGCGCAACTTGGAATGGTGCAGATTGCGATGGAGATGGTACTACTAACGAAGAAGAGGTAGCAAGAGGGTCTAATCCTTTGGTGGCAGATGTGGAGCCAGTTATTACTGGCCCTAATGGTAGTGGAACTACCACAACTGCAATCAGTGCCAAGACCTTCCCAGAAAATTCTACTGCGGTGGTTTATACCTTTACAGCAAATAAAACAGTTACTTGGAGTTTAAATGGTGGACAAGATGCAGCCAAATTTAGCATCAATGCTACTACTGGAGCACTAACTTTCTTAACTGCTCCAGATTATGAGACCCCAACCGATGGTTCTACCTCAGGTACGAATACATATGTGGTTGTGATTAAGGCAACCGATGTATACGGTTTGACAAAAACCCAAACCTTAACGGTAACGGTAACAGATGTAGATGATACTGCTCCAGTAATTACCGGTCCAAACGGAAGCGGAACCACTACAGGCCTAAATGCAGCTAAGACGATTCCGGAAAATACGACTGCAGTAGGTACCTATACAGCTAATGAAACAGTAAGCTGGAGTATTAGTGGAACCGATGCATCTAAATTCACCATGAGTGCATTAGGTGTATTAACCTTTACTACTGCACCGAATTATGAGAGTCCTACGGATGTTGGCACCAACAACACTTATATTGTAACAATTACAGCTACGGATTTAGGTGGTAATATTACAACCCAAACCTTAACGGTAACGGTAAGTAATGTGAATGAGACACCAACAGATATCACATTATCTCAAAATTCGATCTATGATGCAAATGCTATTGCTGCAGTTATTGGAAATTTAAGTACCACAGACCCAGATATGGGAGATACCCATAGCTATACTCTAGTTAGCGGTGCAGGCAGTGGTGATAATAGTAGCTTTAGTATTTCTAACAATCAATTGAAAGCCGGAGTAGTGTTTAATTACAATTCCAGAAATTCTTATAGTGTACGTATTAGAACTACAGATGCTGGTGGACTATCTTATGAAGAAATCTTTACGGTTTCGATTTTGAAATCTCCACTTGCTACAGGAACAGGCAATATCCCTGGTACTAACCAGATATCTGCAGCAAGCAATAACGTGACCATTAGTAAAGGATATAGCTCTCAGTTAAATGTTACAGGTTCAGGGTTGGTTTCTTATAGCTGGAGCCCAAGTACAGGCTTGAGTTCAACTAATACTGCTACTCCAATTGCAAGCCCGACTCAGACTACCACGTATGCAGTTACTGTTACCAACAATTTAGGTTTGAGTACAGTAGTTTACGTAACTGTAAATGTGATAGAGGACTTTAACATTACCCCTCGTAATGCCATTACACCAAACGGTGATGGAAAAAATGATACATGGGTAGTAGAAAATATTGCTAATTATCCGAACAGTCGGGTGCTTATTTTCGATAGAGCAGGCAGACAGTTATATTCTGCAACTAATTACCAAAACACGTGGGATGGTACTGTGAACGGTGTGCCATTAAAAGAAGATACCTATTTCTATGTTATTGATTTTGGTGTAGGAGTAAATCCTAAAAAAGGCTTTATTAGCATTATCCGTTAATATTAATTGAATAAACAAGAAAATGAAACATACAACAAAATTATTATTAACGCTCTTGCTAGCAGGTTTTACAGGAGCAGTTAATGCGCAAATTAATCCATTTGATGCACAGCTATTCCAAAACCAGTATTTAGCCAATCCAGCAAAAGCAGGCGCAGAGGAAGGTGCCCGTTTAAACTTAGGCTATAAAAACCAGTGGAGTAGCATGCCAGGAGCACCACGCAACTCTATAGTGTCTTATGATACTCGTAGCAATAAGAATGGTTTAGGCTTATCGGTATTTAATGATAAGGCTGGTTTAATCAATTATACTAAAATATTGGGCACCTATGCTTATCACTTGCCATTAAGTGGTACAAATGAGTTTATACACTTGGGTGTGAGCTTAGGAATTTTTAGAGGTACGTTGAGCATGGATGAGCTTGTTGCCGATCCTAATGATCCTAATCTCGTGAGTTTTAATGATCGTCAGATGGTATTTGATGGCGATGTAGGTATTGCTTATAGCAGCGAAAAATTCGGTGTAGAGGCGGTACTCTACAACCTGATAAGTCAAATTAAAAATGATAGTTATAATAAGGTAGATAATCACACCACCTACTTTGCGGTAGATTATGCTTTTCCGGTTTCTGATTGGTCATTTAAATCAAAAATCGCTTACCGTGGGGTACGCAACTATACCGATATTGTTGATTTTGCCGTAAATGGACAAACTCCCGATGAAAAGTTAGACTTTACTGTGGCCTATCATACTAACAAAAGTGCAAGCTTTGGCATAGGGTATTGGCATCGCAAGCAATGGCAAGTGTTAGGGGTGTACAATACCTCTCCAAAACCAATAAATGCCTATGTTAATGGTACTTTTGAAGTAGGTTTGAAAGTAAATCTATACAAAAAATAAGGAGGTTATTGCTCCATAAAAAAAGCCCGGCAAATTTTGCCGGGCTTTTTTTATAAGAGAATTCTACTTGAATTTATTTTCTTCCGTTTTCGTTTTCAAAACACGCTCTGCAGCGTGGTTCGTAGCTGTCTTTTTCGCCTAATAATATTTGATTTTCGTTCGATACCGTTCGGTAAGAGTACATGGCTGGTCCGCCGCATTGTAAGCAAATGGCATGTACTTTGGTTACATCTTCGGCAATTGCCATGAGAGCCGGCATTGGGCCAAAGGGTTTGCCCGAAAAATCCATATCTAAGCCCGCAATAATTACCCGAATTCCTTTGTTTGCCAATTGGCTGCACACATCAGGTAATTCTTCGTCGAAAAATTGTGCCTCATCTATTCCTACCACTTGGGTATTTGCCCCTAATAATAAAATAGAAGAGGAGTTTTCTACGGGGCTAGAAGGGATAGAATTAGAATCGTGAGAAACTACCGCCGTTTCGTCGTAACGAGTATCGGTTTTCGGCTTAAATATTTCTACGTTTAGTTTGGCTATTTGTGCCCTGCGTAATCTACGAATAAGCTCTTCGGTTTTACCGGAAAACATGGAACCACAGATTACTTCTATACTGCCGTTTAGTTGATGTTTACGCTTAAAATTATGTTCGTGGTGAAGCATGAAATGTAGATTTTGTAGGCTGCCGGGGGCTCGGCTAATATCAGAATTTAATGCTATTTTTGGAAATATAATTACTATTTAACTCGTTTTGTGATGGAGAAAAAAGAGATTCTACAAAAGACTAAAGAGATTTTGTTTGAAATTCAGCAGCAGGTAAGTGTGTTTGAGCAACACAATTATCAGATTTCGGATATTGAATTAGACCTCTTTTTGGCTAATGCCAAATTCTTGGTAGATCATGCGCAAATTATGAAACGCCTGCAGGAAGTTTCTCCAGTAGCGCCTACACCACCTGCAACTCCCATTCAAGTAGTACCCACAGCACCTGTGGTAGAAATACCTATTTCAAGCCCTATAGTGGAAGCGCCTATTGACCCACTACTAGAGGCAAAGCCCACTCTTAACGATTTGCTAGCCGACAGACCGGAAGTAAGCTTAGCCACCAAGTTTGAATCGGAGCCCATTGCAGATTTAAAGTCAATCATTAACCTTAATGATAAATTAGTTTTTGTAAAAGATTTATTTAACGGCTACTCTTTGGCTTACCAAGAGGCTATTGAGGTATTGAATCGTTTAGCTAGTTTAGAAGAGGCTAAAACCTATTTGGAGGAGAATTACGCCCAGGCAAACGATTGGGCTGCTTATGAAGCTACTACAGCTCGTTTTTACGAATTATTGGCTAGACGCTACACTAAATAATTCCCATACGGTTCGCATCTAAGCGCAACAAGATAAACAGCAAGAGGGTAAAGCCCCAAAGAGAAGAGCCTCCATAGCTGATGAAGGGGAGTGGAATTCCGATAACAGGAACCAAGCCCATAGTCATTCCTAAATTCAAGAAAAAGTGGCAAAATACAATGGAGGCTACTCCGTAGCCATATATCCTAGAAAAGGAAGAACGCTGCCGTTCGGCAATAAATATAATTCGCAGTAATAAGAATAAATACAAACCCACTACTACTAAGCTGCCCACAAAGCCCCATTCTTCGCCCACGGTACAAAAAATAAAATCGGTACTTTGCTCGGGTACAAAATCATATTTAGTTTGGGTGCCTTGTAAATAGCCCTTGCCCCAAAATCTACCAGAACCAATGGCAATTTTAGATTGATTTACATTGTAGCCTTCGCCTCGTAGATCTTCTATCTTGCCTAATAATACGTCTATTCTGTTTCTGTGGTGGGGCTTTAAAATATGTTTATAGGTAAAATCTACTGAAAAAATGAAGAGAATAGAGCCTATGGTACCCCATATAATTGGGCGCATCCATTTCTTTTTATTGCGTAGCTGCGTTAATAAAAAGCCTGCAACAACTACGAGGCCTACAATAAGCACTAGTTTGCTAATGAGTAAGGTAAGAATGAAAAGGATAATTGCTAAAAGGCCAAATATTAAGAAATAACCCGATAGTCCTTCGCGGTATAGTACAAAGATTAGGGAGGCAAAGGTAAGTGCCGACCCAACATCGGGCTGTAGTAAAATAAGCCCTACGGGGATACCGATGATGGCCGCGGCTTGGAGTGTAGTTTGCCACCCTTTATGTTTGATAGTGGTGGTAGATAGAAATTGAGCCAGTACCAAGCAGGTAGAAAATTTGGCAAATTCGGAGGGTTGCAGCCTGAAACTTCCCAAAGGTATCCAGGCTTGGTTTCCACCTACATTTCGGCCCACAATGAGTACTACAAAGAGCAAGAAAATACTTACTCCGTAAAAGAGCGGACTAAAGGTGCTAAAAAACTTTACGTCCATTACTAAAATAAGGATGCCCAACATGCCTGCAGTAAGTAGAAAAACAAATTGCTTACCATAGTTGGTGCCTAAACTCAATATATTTCCCTTCTCCGGATCGTACACCGCCGCATAAATGTTTAACCAGCCAATAATACATAGGGCAGCAAATATGGCCAAGGTTACCTTATCTACATTGAAAAATATGGTCCGTTGTTTATTTACCATGAGGCTCCTGTACTTTAGCGTTCAACTTCGCCTTAAGCGTATCTGTTTTGGGCTTACTAATAGGCTTGGCAACAGCGGGCAATAAGCTGGCATTGCTAATACGATCTATATATGCTTGTGGTCGAGTAATAGAATCTCTTAAATATTTTTCTACCAATAAGCTGGCAATTGGTGCCGACCAGGTAGCTCCGAATCCTGAGTTTTCTACAATTACCGCAATGGCAATTTTGGGGTTGTTGCGTGGGGCAAAGGCCACAAATACTGAGTGGTCTGCTCCGTGAGGATTTTGTACCGTTCCTGTTTTACCACACATTTCAATGCCCGGAATTTTAGAGTATACCGCCGTGCCTCCGGGCTGGTTTACCACTCTACTCATGCCCTCAATAACCGAGTTAAAATACGCACTGTTGATACCTACGTTAATGCGTTCGGTAAATTCTTTTTTTACCACTTTGTTTGCTCCAATGGCTTTAATAAGGTGGGGTTTGTAAAAATAACCCCTGTTGGCTACAATAGCCATTACATTGGCCATTTGAAGTGGCGTAATGCCTAATTCACCTTGGCCAATAGAGAGTGAGATGTTAAAACTAGAGGTCCATTTATCGCTACCAAAACGTTTGGTATAATAATCGGCAGTAGGGAGTAAGCCTTTACGTTCGTTTGGCAAATCGATGTTTAGCTTGGAGCCAATGCCAAATTTAGCTACTGCATCTTGCCAACGTTTATAGCCTTCAACCGAGCGCATGCCGGCGTGGTCTACCATTCTGTTAAAGGTATAGCCGTAATACGTATTGCAAGAATATTGAATAGATTGGCTTAAATCCATGGGCCCGTGTACGTGGGTACAGCCCATTACTCTATTGCCATAACGATAGCCACCACCACACACA
Organism: Sphingobacteriaceae bacterium; assembly: GCA_046074005.1. Lineage (GTDB taxonomy): Bacteria > Bacteroidota > Bacteroidia > Sphingobacteriales > Sphingobacteriaceae > JAIPAN01. Next base: position 10,157 of record JBJTNJ010000065.1, on the reverse strand, counting down.
AAGGTGGTACTGGGGTTAATAAGTCCAAATTGTTGAGCCACCAAGGCATTTACAATTTTAAAAATAGAGCCCGGAGGGTACTCCGCCTGAATAGGACGGATAAACATCGGTTTATAGGGATTATTAAGCAATTTCATGTAATTGTTGCCCCGTTGCCTGCCTACCATCAGGTTTGGGTTATAGCTAGGGCTACTCACAAAAGCTAAAATTTCTCCAGTAGTGGGTTCAATAGCCACAACACTGCCAATTTTATGGTTCATGAGCCTTTCGCCCATTTTTTGTAATTCTTTATCTAGGGATGATTTTAGCCCTTCTCCTGATACGGCCAAGGTGTCGTAACGCCCTTCAGCAAAATGACCTTTGGGACGGTTGAAGGCATCTACCATTAAGTTTTGCACCCCTCTTTGGCCTCTTAATAGCTCTTCGTACGATTTTTCTACGCCACTTATACCGATATAATCTCCTTTGGAATAAAAGCCATTCGATTTTTCGATGGTTTTCTCGTTTACCTCTCCAATATAACCTAGAAACTGAGCAGCCAAACTATCCGGATACATGCGTACCGTACGGTTTTGTACATAAAAGCCCGGGAATTGATATAAACGTTCCTGAAAGGCCGCATATACTTTGGCCGACAGCTGTTTTTCTAAAACCGAGGCTCGGTAAATGGATTGATTTACTGCTTTTTTAAATTGTTTATCGAAACGTTCTTTGCTAATTTCTAAGAGTTGGCAAAAAGCCAAGGTATCAAAGGGTTTTACCTCTTTGGGTATTACCATTACATCGTATACCGGTTCGTTTTGTACTAAAATTCGGTCTTTCCGATCTAATATAACCCCTCTAGCTGGGTAAATAATAATTTTTCGTAATACGTTGTTATTGGCCGAAAGCAGGTATTTATCGTTTACAATTTGCAGGTAGAATAAGCGAACCAATAAAATAAGCGCCGTAGCAATAAATATTCCTTGAATAACGAATTTTCGGGCGAAATACGGATTCATTAACGTGCTTTTTTACGGTAAAATACCAGTGAAATAACCAGTATCAAAAATAAGGTAAAAAATGCACTCAATATACTTCTTAAGAGTGTTCCGCCAAAGTTAGAAAAGCTAAACAACTCAAAAGTAAAGAGCGTTAAGTGGTGTAAAAATGCAAGCAACAATCCGTACACCAAAAACCACCGAACGCCCATAATACTTAGGCTAGGTTCGGGTTCTGTTTCCAAGGCATCGTTGGTAATGGTAAGGTTTAGAAACAAAATGCGGCCAAAGGCAAGCACAGTGCAGGCTAAGGCGTGTAAACCTAGGGTATCATGAAAAACATCAATGGTTAATCCGCAGCCCAAGGCCAATGCGTATAATACCAAATTGGGCGTTTTAAAGGGTAATAATAAGATGAATAGGATGTAAATATAGGGGGTAGATAGGTTGTAAAAGCCAATATTCTTTAGCAAAAATAGCTGGATAAAAACCAAGCCAATAAAACGTACAATATGTAGAGGAATGCGTTCCATTTATTCAGTTTTATTGCTCGATTCTAGTGCCTTTTGCTCGGAACTAAAAGCGTTATTTACTACGTAAACATAACTTAAAGTGGCAAAGTTAGTAGCCAATTTTACTTCAATATTTAAAAAGCTATCGCCGCCTTTTACATCAGTTTGAGTGACTGTACCAATAGGAATACCGGCGGGGAATAAAGAATAACCCGAAGTAACTACCTTTTCGCCCGCCTTTACTTTAATGTGGTTCGGAATGTCTTGTAAAACCGCATAAGCAGAATTGAAATTGCCTGCTCCCCAAACCAAAGAACCAAAGGCATGATTGCTGGCTAGGCTAGCACTAATTCTAGTTTCGCTGTGCAATAGCGATTGTATGGTGGCAAATTTAGGCGATACGTTGAGCACAATGCCCACTACGCCATTGGGTCCCAAAACGCCCATTCCTTTTTTAATTCCTTGCAAAGAGCCTTTGTCTATAGTAAGGTAATTGTTTTTTTGGCGAATAGAGTTATTAATTACTTTAGCGGTGTAGTAACTGTATTGCTGCTTATACACCGTATCTACCACCTTGGTAAGTCCCTTGCTTTCGCTGCTATCTCTTTGTGAGATTAGATTTAATAGGCGTCCGTTTTCGGAGGCTAAACTATCGTTAATGGCTTTTAAACGTAGATAGTCTTTTAAGTTCTGTATTTTTTGGTATTTAGAAGCCACCCATTCGTTCGACGAATTCCAGGTGCTGGCTCGTTGAAACGAATTGTTGTTAATGAGTAAGAGAAAGGAGCTGATAAAGAAAATAAAAAATAGAATAACTGCGTTGTGCTTGCTGATGTAAATCCAGAGGTTGCGCATTGTACAGTTTAGGGGTATAATTGGGCGTTTACTAGGAAGCTACTAAACGCCCAAATAAGTGCTTATTGCATTAAAAATTTAAAATTCTCGATATTTTTTAGCGCAATACCTGTTCCTCTAACTACCGCTCTCAATGGATCTTCCGCCACGTGTACCGGCAGTTTGGTTTTAGAAGAAATACGCTTATCTAAGCCTCTTAATAAGGCACCTCCGCCGGTTAAATAAATACCGGTTTGATAAATATCGGCCGAAAGCTCTGGTGGCGTAATCTCCAATGCTTTTAAGATTGCTTCTTCAATTTTAGAAATCGATTTGTCTAAGCAATGAGCAATTTCGGTATACGATACCATAATTTGCATCGGTACCCCAGTCATTAAATCACGGCCTTGTACGGCTAAATCTGGTGGTGGATCTTGCAATTCTGGAAGGGCAGAACCTACCTCGATTTTAATTTTTTCGGCCGTACGGTCACCAATCATAATGTTGTGCTGACGACGGATGTATTGAACGATATCGCTATCGAAATTATCACCAGCTACACGGATAGATTGATCGCAAACAATACCCGAAAGGGCAATTACCGCAATTTCGGTGGTACCTCCACCAATATCGATAATCATGTTTCCCATAGGCTCCTCTACGTCGATACCAATACCAACGGCAGCAGCCATAGGTTCATGAATTAAATACACTTCTTTAGCACCTGCAATTTCTGCAGAATCTCGAACGGCTCTTTTTTCTACCTCGGTAATACCCGATGGAATACAAATAACCATTCTTAACGATGGGAAAAACCAGCCTTTACCATTGTTAAGCATTTTAATCATGCCACGAATCATATGTTCGGCAGCATTAAAATCTGCAATTACCCCGTCTTTTAGAGGACGAACGGTAACGATGTTTTCGTGAGTTTTACCCTCCATTTGCATTGCCTGTTTACCAATGGCAATGAGTTTGTTCGTTGCTCTGTCAAAAGCAACGATGGAGGGTTCGTCTACCACCACTTTATCGTTATGAATAATAAGGGTGTTTGCAGTACCCAAATCAATGGCAATTTCTTGTGTAAACCAATTAAATATTCCCATGCGTGTTTATGCTATAAGCTGTAAAGTTAAATTTTTTATCGATTTTTTTAATGTTTAAAATGACGAATTCCGGTAGTAACCATGCAGATACCTTTTTGGTTAGCCATTTCAATTGAATCTTGATCTTTAATTGAGCCTCCTGGCTGCAATACGGCAGTAATTCCGGCATCGGCAGCTAGTTCTACGCAATCTGGGAAAGGAAAAAATGCATCGGATGCCATAACGGCTCCTTTTAGGTTAAAATCAAAAGCTTCGGCTTTTACAATAGCTTGTTTGAGCGAATCTACTCGAGAAGTTTGCCCTACACCACTAGCCAATAAGGTTTGATTTTTGGCAAACACAATGGTGTTTGATTTGGTATGTTTTACCACTTTATTGGCGAAATATAAATCTTCTAATTCTGCTGTGCTGGCTTGCTTGCTTGTTACGCAAGTCATTTGCTCCGGGCCCTCAATTTGCAGGTCTTTATCTTGCTCAATATAACCGTTTAGCAGGGTTTTAACCTGTTTTCGAGGAAGTTCGAGAGCATTTCTTTGCAATAAAATACGATTCTTTTTACCTCTTAAAACAGACAATGCTTCTGCAGAGAAAGAAGGGGCAATGAGTACCTCGAAAAATAAGTCATTAATAGCCCTTGCAGTTTCGGCATCAAGCGCTCCGTTGCAAATGAGCACGCCACCAAATGCCGAAATAGGGTCGCAGGCAAGGGCAGCATGCCAAGCCTCCGTTAAGTTCGAGCGGCTGGCAACGCCACAGGCATTGGTGTGCTTTAAAATGGCAAAAGTAGGTGTATTAAATTCGTCTATTAAGGCCACTGCGGCATCTACATCAACCAAATTATTGTAGGAGAGTTCTTTGCCATTGAGTTTGGTAAATAACGCATCTAAATTGCCGTAAAATGTGCCTTTCTGGTGCGGATTTTCGCCATAACGTAAAGGCTGTGCTTCGGTTTCGCTAATTTTTAAAACGGCTAAGGGATTTGCCTTATTAAAGTAATTGAAAATAGCGGTATCGTAATGAGAAGAAACATGAAATGCTTTTTGGGCAAAGCGTTTTCGGTCTGCTAATTCGGTACAACCCTTATTCTCTTCAATTAAGCTAGTTAATGCTGGGTAATCATCTTTTGAAGCGATAATGACTACGTCGTTAAAATTTTTGGCTGCTGCTCGTATAAGGGAGATGCCGCCAATATCAATCTTTTCAATAATTTCTTTTTCTGATGCGCCCGATTGTAAGGTTTCTTCGAAAGGGTAGAGGTCTACAATGACTAGGTCGAATTCCGGGATTTCATATTCGACTAATTGAGCTTGGTCTTCGGCCAATGCACGGCGGCCTAAAATGCCTCCGAACACTTTTGGGTGTAGGGTTTTTACCCGTCCTCCTAAAATAGAAGGATAGCCTGTTAAATCTTCTACAGCATGTACGCTGAAGCCTAAATCTGTAATGAACTTTTCGGTGCCTCCCGTAGAGTAAAATTCTACGCCATTGGCCGCTAATGCACGAATGAGGGGCTCTAAATTGTCTTTGTAATAAACAGAAACGAGGGCGTTTTTAATTTTTACGGGATGGCTCATTAAAATAGGGGCTTAATGAGCGTAAAGATAGGTTTTTAGCCTCGGCTTTTAAAGGCAGTTTGGCGATAAAATCTTAAGATTTTATTTTTTTGAGTACTTGCTCAATAATTTTCGGGAAATACTGGTGTTCCAGCTGTTGCCCCTTAAATTTAATCATTTCCAAATCGTCGTTTTTCTCAATTTTAAATCGAGCTTGGTAAATGATTTCGCCACTATCAAAATCTTCGTTGGCAAAATGAATGGTAATGCCCGATTCTTCATCGCCGCTGGCTAGCACCTCTTTGTGAATGCGTTCTCCGTACATGCCCCTGCCGCCATATTTAGGCAATAAAGCCGGGTGTATATTGATAATGCGTTTAGGGAATGCTACTAGTATGTTTTCGGGAATTAGCCATAAAAAACCGGCTAATACCACTAAATCTATGCGTAGATTTTTTAGTAAATCCAACACATCATCAGTTTGGTAAAACTCGTGTTTGTCGAAAATGTGGGTTGGAATTTCAAAATTATCGGCACGTTGCAATACATAGGCTTCTGGATTATTGGTCAGTACAATGGCCACTTCAGCATCGGTGTGCTTTTTAAAGTGTTCCATAATCTTCTGAGCATTAGATCCTGAACCTGAAGCAAATATGGCAATGCGTTTTTTCAAAAATCTTGTTTTAATGTGAGGCGCAAATATATTGTTTAAATCAAATTATAACAATATAAAAAAACCAGGGAAGTCCCTGGTTTTCTGGTTGTTTTTATAAGTTGCCTCTGGCGGCTTGCTCTCTTTCTAGTGCCTCAAATAAGGCTTTAAAATTTCCTGCCCCGAAAGATTTGGCGCCTTTGCGTTGAATTATTTCATAAAACAAGGTGGGGCGGTCTTCTACTGGCTTGGTAAAAATTTGCAGTAAATACCCTTCATCGTCTCTATCCACTAAAATGCCGAGTTGTTTTAGGGGTTCAATATCCTCTTCAATTTTACCCACTCTGCCTTCCAAATCGTCGTAATAGGTGGAAGGTACTTTTAAAAATTCTACGCCTCGGTTTTGCAGGTCGGTAACAGTTTCTACAATGTTATTGGTGGCAATGGCTACGTGTTGTACGCCCTCATCGCCATAAAAATCTAAGTATTCTTCTACCTGAGATTTCTTTTTCCCTTCGGCAGGTTCATTAATAGGAAACTTTACATAGCCGTTTCCGTTGCTCATTACTTTGCTCATTAAGGCCGAATATTCGGTAGAAATCTGCTTGTCGTCGAAACTAAGGATGTTACGAAAACCCATTACATCTTCATAAAAACCTACCCATTTATTCATTTGGTTCCAGCCAACATTACCCACGCAATGGTCTACATATAATAAACCGGTAGGCGCTGGTTGGTAGTGGCTTTCCCATTTTTTGTAGCCCGGCATAAAGGGGCCACTATAATTTTTACGTTCAATAAAAAGGTGCACTGTTTCGCCATAAGTATAAATACCGCTACGGCGCACTTTGCCAAATTCGTCGCTTATAGTTTCGGGTTGTAAATAGGCCTTGGCGCCACGTTTGGTGGTTTCTTCAAAAGCTTTGTAGGCATCATCAACCCATAAGGCCAATATTTTTACGCCATCGCCGTGTTTTTTAACGTGTTCCGAAATGGGATTTTCGGCTTGTAAAGCGGTGGTTAAAACCAAACGCATTTTATTTTGAACCAATACGTAAGAGGCTCGGTCTTTTACACCAGTTTCCGGACCTGCATAAGCTAGGCTTTGAAAGCCAAAAGCGGTTTTGTAATAGTGTGCTGCTTGTTTGGCATTGCCCACGTATAGTTCCACATAATCGGTGCCGTTTAGTGGCAAAAAATCGGTGTTTGTTGTTTGCATAGGTTTATTCAATGTTATGCTGCCAGCTTTTGTGGTAGCTTTCGTCTTCAATTTGTACGGCTTCTTCGGTAAGCATCAAGGGTTTAAATGGATCAATCATCACCGCTAATTCTTCGGTACGTTCTTTACCGATAGATTTTTCTACGGTACCTGGGTGAGGCCCATGAGGAATGCCACCCGGATGGAGTGTAATTTGTCCTTTTACCACGCTTTTTCGGCTCATAAAATCGCCATCTACATAGTATAACACCTCGTCGCTGTCTACATTGCTGTGGTTGTATGGTGCTGGAATAGCTTCCGGGTGATAATCGTATTTACGAGGAACAAAAGAGCAAATAACAAAATTATGTCCTTCAAAAGTTTGGTGAACTGGTGGCGGTTGGTGTACCCTACCAGTAATAGGTTCGAAATTATGGATAGAAAAGGCCCATGGGTAATGGAAGCCGTCCCAGCCAATAAAATCGAAGGGGTGAGTGCCGTAAACGTATGGATAAATTAGCCCTTGTTTTTTAATAAGCACTTTAAAATCGCCCTCTTGGTCAAAGGTTTCTAAGTCTGTTGGGCGCTTAATATCGCGTTCGCAAAATGGAGAGTGCTCCATTAGTTGTCCCCATTCGTTTCGATAGCGTTTTGGGGTACGAATAGGACTAAAACTCTCGGTAATAAAGAGTCTATTATTTTCCGTGTCAAACTCCATTTGGTAAATGGTGCCTCGTGGAATCACTAAATAATCGCCGTATTCAAACTTTATTTTGCCGAAACCAGTTTTTAGTATGCCGCTACCTTCGTGAATAAAAATCACTTCATCGGCTTGGCTATTTTTATAAAAATAGTCGGTCATCGATTTACGAGGTGCGGCTAAAGAAATATGCAAATCACTGTTTACCAACACCGGTTTTCTGCTTTTTAAAAAGTCGTCTTCGGGTTTTATGTTAAAGCCAATGAGGCTAGTATGGCGCAAGTGTTTCTCTCGAGCAATTTTAGGCTCCACAGAATAAGGCTCACCTAATTCTTTTACTATGGTAGGCGGGTGGGTATGGTATACTAAAGAATATAAGCTTGAAAAGCCTTCGGTAGATACCAATTCTTCAGCATATAATTCTCCGTTTGGTTTACGGAAAATGGTATGTCTTTTAGCAGGAACTTGTCCTAAACTATGATAAATAGGCATATTTTAATCGATAATTGGTTAGAAAATCCGTATAAAATTACACATAATTTAAAAGATTATACGAGCGATGTAAACAAAAAAATATTCGATCTGAAAGCGCTTATTTTTTTTTAGTTTTGAAGCAAGCTAAAAGAAAAACCTATGAAATTAGTATCCTACAAAACAGAAGCAAGCGAACACTTAGGTGTTTTTGTAAGTGGACACATTTACAACCTACACTCTTGCGATAAGCTTATTCCGGATAATATGAATGATTTTTTGGCCGGAGGCGAAGAGTTGATGGAGCGGGCCAAAAAAATAAGTGGGGCAATACAGGCGGGTACGCTTGCTGCTAAAGAGGAAATTTTCTTTGAATTATTGGCTCCGGTACCTCACCCTAGTTCGTGCAGAGATGGTTATGCTTTCCGTCAGCACGTAGCGGCCGCTCGTCGTAACCGAAAGGTAGATATGATACCTGAGTTCGATTCCTACCCGATATTTTATTTTACCAACCATAACGCCATTCAGGGCCCAGGCGAAATAACCTGCATGCCCGATCATTTCGAAAAACTAGATTTTGAACTAGAGGCTGCCATTGTAATTGGTAAAAAAGGGCGGAATATTTCGGCCGCCGAAGCTGATGACTACATTGCCGGATACATGATTATGAACGATATGAGCGCCAGAACTCTACAAATGGAGGAGATGCTCTTAAATTTAGGCCCGGCTAAAGGCAAAGATTTTTCTACAGTTATTGGGCCTTGGTTAGTTACCCCCGACGAATTGGAGCCTTATAAAGTGCCTGCCAAACCTGGTCATGTAGGTAATGCTTATAATTTAAGTATGAAATGTTGGGTAAATGGCGTTGAAGTATCTAGCGGTTCGGTTGCAGATATGGACTGGACTTTTGCAGAAATTATAGAGCGCTGTGCCTACGGCGTAGATATTTTACCGGGCGATGTTATTGGCTCTGGAACCGTTGGAACTGGATGTTTTTTAGAACTAAACGGAACCGGATTGTTAAACAATCCTAGCTATAAGCCACAGTGGTTGCAAGACGGCGATGTGGTAGAAATGGAAATTACCGGCTTGGGCCGTTTGAGCAATACCATTAAAAAAGAACCGAGCGATTGGTCTATTTTAAAATTGAAAAAATAAAGACATGCGCACCTTAAAAACCGCCGATTTATCGCCAATGGAATTGCAAAATTACTTGCAGTATGCCATTGCCCCTAGGCCAATTTGTTTTGCCTCTACCATAGATAAGGCTGGAAATGTGAATTTAAGTCCTTTTAGTTTTTTCAACTTATTTAGCTCTAATCCACCAATATGTGTGTTTTCGCCTGCCCGTAGGGTACGAGATAATAGCACCAAACACACCCTTGATAACGTGTTGGAAGTGCCTGAATGTGTGATTAATGTGGTGAATTATGCTATGGTGCAGCAAACTTCCTTAGCTAGCACCGATTATCCAAAGGGTGTAAACGAATTTGTGAAAGCGGGTTTTACTGAGTTGAAGTCTGAACTGGTGCGCCCTCCACGGGTGGCCGAAGCCCCTGTGCAATTAGAGTGCGTGGTTACGCAAGTAATTCCGCTTGGCGACCAAGCAGGTGCTGGAAATTTGGTAGTAGCCGAAGTGAAATTAATTCATATTGATGAGGCTATTTTGGATGAATCGGGAAAGATAGATCAAACCAAAATTGATTTGGTAGCACGTTTGGGCGGCGATTGGTATTGCCGCACTACGCCCGACGTACTGTTTAAAGTAGCCAAACCTTTAGCAAAATTGGGTATAGGCATGGATGCCTTGCCTAGTGCAATTCGCCAATCGTCTATTTTGAGTGCTAATAATTTAGCTCAATTAGCCAATGTAGAGCACATGCCTTCGGCTGAGGCTATCGAAGAGGCAAAGAACCATCCTCTAATAAAAGAAATTTTAGATGCCACTATTGGCGATACAACTACTAGAGAAGTGCACTTGCACAGCCAAGCCAAAGTGTTTTTGGAAGAGGGTGATGTAGACTTGGCTTGGAAAATACTTTTGGTTTAAGGAGTAGTTACTGCTACAGGGATTACTTTTCCGTTAAAGAATTTATGCCCTGTTAGTGCAAAATCGGCAATGTATTTACCCATCTCAAAAGCCATTACCGG
>JBJTNJ010000064.1:0-24524 GCA_046074005.1 Sphingobacteriaceae bacterium | reverse complement strand
AAGCGCTTCTAATACCGGTCGGCCTTGTTCAAACTCACCCAAAGAAGCAAAATGAAACCACACACTCGACTCAATTTTGCCTACTTTTCTACGTAGATTTTCTTCCCAATGTTGCCGCCCGCTTACCCAAAGTTTGGCTTTGGGGTGCCAGAGAGAAGCAAATTTCATCAGAATATAGAAAATAGAGAGGCCGAAGCGATATAGTAATAGCATGTAAAAATCGTATCTTCGTCGAAGTTACTATTTAATGCCTAAAAGAATACCTTGAAATGAAAATAGCTGTAATCGGAACCGGATATGTTGGATTAGTAACGGGCACTTGCTTGTCGGAAACCGGAAATATGGTGACCTGTGTAGATATCAACGAAGAAAAAGTAAACCAACTAAAAAATGGCCAGGTTCCTATTTACGAACCGGGTTTAGACGTCCTTTTTCATCGCAATATTGAACAGGGCCGTTTGCGCTTTACCACCAATTTGGCCGAAGCTATTGGCGATGCTCAACTAATTTTTTTGGCTCTACCAACCCCTCCGGGTGGTGATGGCGCCGCCGACTTAAGTTATGTGTTGGGGGCTGCTAAAGACATTGCAAACATCATTACCGACTATAAAGTTGTAATCACCAAATCAACCGTACCGGTAGGTACCGCCGATAAAGTGAAAGCTATTTTTACGCAATACACTCAAGTAGAAGTAGATGTGGTATCCAATCCCGAGTTTTTGAGAGAAGGTGTTGCCGTAGACGATTTCATGAAACCAGATAGGGTAGTGGTGGGAACCACCAGCGAACGGGCACAAAAACTCATGAGCGAATTGTACGCCCCTTATGTGCGCCAGGGCAATCCGATTATTTTCATGGACGAGCGCTCCTCAGAATTAACTAAATATGCGGCTAATTCGTTCTTGGCGACTAAAATTACCTTTATGAACGAAATTGCCAATGTATGCGAATTGGTAGGAGCCGACGTAGATGCAGTGCGTAGAGGTATTGGTGCCGATGACCGTATTGGTAAACGTTTTCTTTTCCCGGGTATTGGCTACGGAGGTTCATGTTTTCCTAAAGACGTACAGGCCTTGGCCAAATCTGCAGACGAGATTGGCTATGAGTTTAAAATTTTAAACTCGGTAATGGAAGTAAACGAAACGCAGAAAAAAGTCCTTTTCGAAAAAGTTAAAAGATATTTTAGTGGCAATTTAGCCGGCAAAAAGTTTGCGCTTTGGGGTCTGGCTTTTAAGCCCGAAACCGACGATATTCGTGAAGCACCGGCTTTATATATTATCGAAGAATTGTTAAAGGCAGGTGCTCAGGTAGTAGCCTTTGATCCGGAGGCGATGCCCAATGTAAAACGTGTATTGGGCGATCGTATCAGCTTCTCGGAAAATGCCTACGATGCCGTGCATGAGGCCGATGCCTTATTAATTGCTACCGAATGGTCGGTATTCCGTAATCCCGATTTTGAACTATTGGGCCAAAAATTAAAGAACAAAGTGGTATTTGACGGACGTAACCTATACGATTTGCAAAAAATGATCGACTTGGGCTTCTATTACAACAGTATTGGTCGTAAATTGATAAACTAATGAGCAGAAAACGGGTATTAATTACCGGAGCAGCCGGCTTTTTAGGATCGCACTTATGCGACCGATTTATTCGGGAAGATTTCCATGTGATTGCCATGGATAACCTCATTACCGGCGATTTGCGCAACATTGAACATTTATTCAAATTAGAAAATTTCGAATTTTGTCATCACGACGTTTCTACCTACGTAAATGTACCCGGCGAATTAGATTATATCTTGCATTTTGCATCGCCTGCAAGTCCTATTGACTATTTAAAAATCCCTATCCAAACTCTAAAAGTAGGTTCTTTGGGTATACACAACTTATTGGGCTTGGCTCGAAAAAAGAAATCGAGAATCTTAATCGCTTCTACCTCTGAGGTGTATGGCGACCCAACGGTGAACCCACAGCCCGAAGAATATTGGGGCAATGTAAATCCCGTTGGCCCAAGAGGTGTGTACGACGAAGCAAAACGTTTTCAAGAAGCCATGACCATGGCTTACCATACCTTTCACGGTTTAGAAACCCGAATTGTGCGCATTTTTAATACCTATGGCCCTCGTATGCGCCTAAACGACGGCAGAGTATTGCCGGCCTTTATTGGCCAAGCCTTACGTGGCGAAGATTTAACCGTATTTGGCGACGGCTCTCAAACCCGTTCATTTTGTTATGTAGACGATTTGGTTGAAGGCATTTACCGTTTATTATTTTCGGACTATGCCTTGCCCGTAAACATTGGCAACCCCGATGAAATTACCATTAAGCAATTTGGCGAAGAAATTATAAAGCTCACCGGTACCAAACAAAAACTAATTTTTGAACCCTTGCCTACCGATGACCCTAAACAACGCCGCCCCGACATTACTAAGGCCAAAGCACTATTAGGCTGGGAGCCAAAAGTAGGCCGTGCCGAAGGTTTAAAAATTACCTACGAATACTTTAAATCACTGCCCGATAAAGAACTGCAACACAAAGATTTTACCTACTACAATAAATAATGAGCGTTAAAAAATTTTGGTTACCGGCGGAACCGGCTACATAGGTTCGCATACCGTAGTTGAATTACTAGCTGCTGGTTACGAACCCATTATTGTAGATAATTTGAGCAATTCGAGTAGTAAGATACTCGATCAACTAGCGGAAATTACCGGGGTAAAACCTGCGTTTTTTAACCTCGATTTGTGCGACGAACAAGCAGTAAAAAACTTTTTTGAAACACATGCCATCCAAAATATTATCCATTTCGCCGCCTTTAAAGCGGTAGGAGAATCGGTGGCCAAACCACTAAAATACTATCGGAATAACCTAGTTTCTTTAGTAAATCTGCTAAATTATTGCGGAGAAAAGGACGTAAATTTTGTGTTTTCGTCTAGCTGCACCGTTTACGGCCAGCCCGATGTATTGCCCGTAACCGAAGATGCGGCGGTAAAGCCGGCCCAATCTCCCTATGGCAATACCAAGCAAATAGCCGAGGAGATTTTGCAAGAAACCGCTGCGGTTAAAAAAGGACTAAAGGTTAGTTCGTTGCGTTATTTTAATCCTGTAGGAGCGCATGAATCGGCTAAAATTGGAGAATTGCCCATTGGCGTACCTCAAAATTTAGTACCTTTCATTACCCAAACGGCCATTGGTAAACGAGAAAAGTTAACCGTTTTTGGTGCCGATTATGCTACAGCCGATGGTTCTTGCGTTCGTGATTATATCCACGTGGTAGATTTAGCCAAGGCGCATGTGGCCGCCTTAGAGGCCTTGCAAAAACCCAATGCTGCGCCTTACGATGTGTTTAATATTGGTACTGGTAAGGGCAGTACGGTGTTGGAAGTAATACAAACCTTTGAAGCCGTAAGTGGCCAAAAACTAAATTATGAAGTAGGCTCACGCCGCCCAGGGGATGTGGAGCAAGTATATGGCGATGTGCGTAAAGCCGAAACCCAATTGGGTTGGAAAGCAGAGCTAGGACTATCCGACATGATGCGTTCGGCTTGGGCCTGGGAAAAATATCTTTTAGAACAGCCTATTCTGTAACATGAAAAAAATTATCATTACCGGTGGTGCCGGATTTATTGGGTCGCATGTAGTTAGACGTTTTGTAAACACGTACCCTAATTATCAGATTATCAATCTAGATAAACTAACTTATGCCGGTAATTTGATGAATTTAAGCGATGTAGAGCAGCAGCCCAATTATCGTTTTGTAAAAGGCGATATTACCGATGCAGCGTTCATAGATCAATTATTTGAGAAAGAACAACCCGATGCTGTAATTCATTTAGCAGCCGAATCGCATGTAGATCGCTCAATAAGTAACCCACTCGATTTTGTGATTACCAACGTGTTGGGTACCGTAAATTTATTAAACGCAGCCCGCAAGCATTGGGCTGGGAAATACGATAAAACTCGTTTTTACCACGTTTCTACCGATGAGGTGTATGGCGCTTTAGCCATGGATTCGGGTATGTTTACCGAACAAACTGCCTACGATCCGCATAGCCCTTATTCTGCCTCTAAAGCTAGTTCCGATCATTTTGTGCGGGCTTACCACGATACCTATGGCATCGATGCCGTAATTTCTAACTGCTCAAACAATTATGGTTCACATCATTTTCCCGAAAAATTAATACCCCTAGCCATTCACAATATCAAAAACAATCAGCCAATTCCAGTATATGGCAAAGGCGAAAACGTTCGCGATTGGCTCTGGGTTGAAGATCATGCTCGGGCAATTGATACTATTTTTCATAAAGCCAAAGCCGGTAGCACCTACAATATTGGTGGCCATAACGAGTGGAAAAATATCGAATTAATTAGATTATTGTGCTGTATTATGGATCAGAAATTAGGTCGCGATACCGGTACTTCTGAGCAACTCATTTCTTTTGTTACCGACCGAGCAGGCCATGATTTGCGCTACGCCATTGATGCCACCAAATTGAAAAATGAACTGGGCTGGGAGCCAAGCTTACAATTTGAAGAAGGTTTAGAAAAAACCGTTGATTGGTATTTAGCGAATGAAAATTGGCTACAGGAGGTAACCTCTGGCCATTACCAAGCTTATTATCAAGAGCAATACGCCAAACGGTAGATTTTGGCTGAAAAATTACATTTTTTTTGCTTCCACATGCGGTTTGGCATAGGCCAAGCGTGCAATTTTTTGGGTGCGGTGGTAACTGTCTAAGCCGGCCACGGTAATACTTCCTGCTGCTTCTAAATCAACTGTTCCGTCTGCTAACAAGTAGGCTTCGTTTAGTCGAATTAGCACTACTTCGCCAATGAGTATGGTGGTTCCGTTCGTTTTTACAGGAAGTACTTCGGCTACTTTCAAGCCAATTTGAATGGTAGAATCTTTTACAAAAGGTGCTGGAAAATTAACAATGTATTCTTCCGATAGTCCGCAAGCAACAAACTCAGATTCGCCAGAGCTAT
Source organism: Sphingobacteriaceae bacterium (assembly GCA_046074005.1). Classification (GTDB taxonomy): domain Bacteria; phylum Bacteroidota; class Bacteroidia; order Sphingobacteriales; family Sphingobacteriaceae; genus JAIPAN01. Next base: position 19,539 of record JBJTNJ010000064.1, on the reverse strand, counting down.
AGCGGGCACTCGTTTGGTGAGCTTTTTGGTAAAATTCTTCGCATACATTATTGAGCGTGTAATATTCGCTGCTTAAGATGTTTTTTAGCGTATCGTGCTCGGGCCCATCGGGACGAACTACTAAGCCAAGGTAAGGAGGGTTGGCCCCTACGTGAAAAATAGAGTTAAAAACGGCCAAATTTGTACGGCCCTCTTGGTTTATGCTGCCCAAAAGTTGTAAGCTTTTAAAGCCCGATAGGCTGTTAATGAAATTAGTCCGATAACGTTTTTCTTGTTCGGCTAGTTCTTTACTGCTGAAAATTCTCATAACGATTTTATACTTGATAAGCCCCCATCTACAGCTAATACTTGCCCCGTCATCCAACTACTTTCTCCACTAAGCAAAAATAAGGTAGCTCCTGCAATATCGCTCGGCTGACCAATACGCCCTAAGGGATGGCGTTTATCGGAAGCTTCTTTTTTCTCGGGACTCGATAATAAAGTTGCGGCCAAGGGGGTATCGGTTAAAGAGGGTGCCACTACATTAAATCGGACAGTGCTGGCTGCATATTCAGCGGCTAAGGAAATGGCTAATCCTTCTAAAGCTTTTTTAGAAGTAGCTACCGACGCATGAAAATTCATGCCTTGGCTGGCGGCTACCGTGCTGTATAACACCACACTTGCATTTCCCGATTTTTTTAGAGCGTTTATACTTTGGCGAATAGCTCGTATAGCACCTAGCACATTCAGTTCAAAATCGTTTAAAAATTCGGCATCGCTAATGCGGGCAAAAGGCCTCAAATTAATGGTACCGGGGCAGTACACCAAACCATCTAATTTTTCGGGGAGCTCTACAGAAAAATCGGCAGTACTGTCAGTAGCATCCCAAACTAAATGAATACCATTATGCTTTGCCGTTGTTTGGCGTGATGCCGTAATTACCGAAGCGCCTTCTACTTCAAGTTTGCGTACTAGCTCGGCACCTATACCCGAGGTTCCGCCGATAATTAAAATGGTTTTATTGGCCAAGCTGCTCATGTTTTATACATTGATTTGTATGCAAATATATCTTCAATAAGCTAGCAATGGCTAAATCTTTTAAATCTTACAAAGTGATGATAATAAAAGCGATTAGAGAGGAATTTCATTAAAATAAATCTGCAATTTTTGCAGTGTGAAATTTACCAATCCCCACCAATTGCCCGTTAAAATTTGCGCACACTGTCAGAGGCCATTCACGTGGCGTAAAAAATGGGAAAAGAATTGGGAGTCGGTAAAGTATTGTAGTGATCGTTGTAGGAAACAGATAAAGAATGGTTAGTTTAATTTGAAGGAAATGAGTAAGCGAATTTTAGTGTGGTTCCGTAATGATTTACGAATTCATGATAACGAAGTATTGCTTGAAGCAAGCTTAAAAGGTGATGTTGTAATACCGGTTTATTGTTTCGACCCACGCCATTACGCCATCACAAAGTATGGTACTAGCAAAACTGGTCCCATTAGGGCTCAATTTATTTTAGAAAGTGTAGCCGATTTAAAACAAAATTTACAAGCTCTAGGTGGCGATCTTATTTCCCTAATTGGTAAGCCCGAAGAAGAAATTCCGAAATTGGCCATGCAGTATGATATAAATGAGGTGTATCACCATCGGGAAGTAGCTCCAGAAGAAATAGAAATTTCTGAGCGGGTAGAAGCCGCTTTGTGGAAGCATCAAATCAATTTGAAACATTATATAGGGCATACCCTCTACCATAAAGAACACTTACCTTTTCCCATTAAAGATATTCCGGATGTGTTTACCAATTTCCGAAAGAAAGTAGAAAAAGAAAGCGCTGTAAGGCCTTGTTTTGCTAATCCTACTTCGATTTGCATACCTGAGAATTTAGTTGCTGGCTATTTGCCAAGCTTAGTAGAACTTGGTTATGAAGAGCGGTTTAACGTAGATGCTAGAGCCGTACTTCAATTTAGAGGAGGAGAAAGTGGTGGACTTAAACGTATGCAGGAGTATTTTTGGGAGCACGATGCTCTTAAAAGCTATAAAATAACACGAAATGGATTGCTAGGGGCTAATTATTCCTCCAAATTTTCGCCTTGGATTGCTTTGGGCTGTTTATCGCCAAGAAAAGTGTATTGGGAAATAAAAAAATACGAGCAAGAACGAGTGGCCAATGAATCCACCTATTGGCTTATTTTTGAATTATTATGGCGTGATTATTTTCGTTTCATGTTTAAAAAATACGGTAATAAGTTTTTTCTAAAAGCAGGTTTTAAAGGACAAGCTCCTGCAGAAGCGCCCAATCAGCAAGAATTATTTGATCGGTGGAAATTAGGCCAGACGGGTGTTCCGCTTATAGATGCCAACATGCGGGAATTAAATGCCACTGGTTTTATGAGTAATCGTGGTAGGCAGAATACAGCCAGTTATTTAGTTAAAGTGCTAAAGGTAAATTGGACTTGGGGCGCTGCTTATTTTGAAGAAAAATTAATTGATTACTGTCCGGCCAACAATTGGGGTAATTGGGCCTATGTTGCCGGCGTTGGTAACGATCCCCGGGAAGATCGTATTTTTAACACCGCTAAGCAGGCTCAAATGTACGATCCGGAAGGAGAATATGTTCAACTATGGAGCTAATTCTTAGCCCTTGATGTCTATTAGATGAGTTTTCAACTTGTAATTAAAGACAAATTTAAATATATACCTATAATTAACTACCTATTTATAGGCAATTATTACATTAATTATCATTTTTGTAGTAAATAATCGCTTAAGTGTGAGGGCTTGAGATATATAAGTCTTATTTTTGTTTAAACAAATTTGACATTTTACTAAGCTAATGGATAATTTAAGCTATTTAAACCCGGCAAACGCAACTTACATTGATTCTTTGTATCAAGCATACAAGCAAGATCCAGAATCTGTAGAGTTTGGCTGGCAAAAATTCTTCGAAGGGTTTGATTTTGGTCGTGGATCGGAAGCCAATACGGTAAGCGGAGAAACTCCGGAACATTTCTTGAAAGAGATTAATGTATTGAATTTGATAAATGGCTACCGCCAACGTGGCCACTTATTTACCAAAACCAATCCCGTTCGCGATCGCAGACCCTACCTCCCCGGCAAAGATTTACCCACCTTTGGTTTGTCAGAGTCTGATTTAAACACTGTATTTAACGCCGGTGTGGAAGTGGGTATTGGTCCTGCTAAATTGCGTGATATTGTTGCTCTGTTAGAGCAAACTTATTGCCAATCTATTGGTGCCGAATATAAATACATACGAAATCCGGAGAAAATTAAATGGTTTGAAGAGCGTATGGAGCGGGAACGCAATACGCCAAACTTTAGCATTGAAACCAAAAAACGTATTCTGCAGAAGTTAAACCAGGCCGTAGTGTTTGAAAATTTCTTGGGTACTAAATTCTTGGGTCAAAAACGCTTCTCTTTAGAAGGCGCAGAATCAGTAATTCCGGCCTTAGATTCGGTGATTGAGAAAGGTGCAGAATTGGGTATTGAAGAATTTGTGATTGGCATGGCCCACCGTGGTCGTTTAAATATTTTGGCCAACATCATGAACAAAACCTATAAAGATATTTTCTCTGAATTTGACGGAAAAGGTTTTGATACCAATACTCCTTTCGGGGGAGATGTGAAATATCACTTAGGTTATTCTACCGATGTAGATACCGCTTCAGGTAAAAAAGTGCACTTGAGCCTATGCCCTAATCCTTCTCACTTAGAGGCCGTAGATCCGGTGGTAGAAGGAATTACTCGTTCTAAAATTGATTTCAAATATTTAGGCGATTCGAAAAAAATTGCTCCTATATTAATACATGGCGATGCTTCGGTGGCTGGCCAAGGCATTGTGTACGAAGTGTTGCAAATGGCCAAATTAGATGGCTATAAAACAGGTGGTACCGTTCACTTGGTTATTAACAACCAGGTAGGTTTTACCACCAATTATAAAGATGCTCGTTCCTCTACCTATTGTACCGATTTAGCCAAGGTTACCTTGTCGCCGGTATTTCACGTAAATGGCGACGATGTAGAAGCATTAGTTTACGCCATTAATATGGCTGTGGAATATCGTCAGAAATACCATAATGATGTATTTATAGATATTTTATGCTACCGTCGTTTTGGGCACAACGAATCGGATGAGCCTAAATTTACGCAGCCTTTACTTTATAAGGCTATTGAGAAACACCCGAACCCTCGTGAAATTTACAATCAAAAATTAATGGATCAGGGTAGTGTAGATGCTAGTTTGGCCAAAGAAATGGAAAAAGATTTCCGTGCCCTTTTGCAAGAGCGTTTAAACGAATCTAAAGAGGATGCCAATTTTTCTGAGGTAAATCCAACATTTTCGGGCGCATGGAAAGGCTTGCGTTTAGCCAATGCCGATGATTTTAACAAACCTTCGGCAACAGCCGTTAGCGAAAAAGAATTGCTAGCCATTGCTACTACCATAACCCAATTGCCAGCAGATAAAAAGTTTTTCCGCAAAATTGAGAAGCTATTTGAAGATCGCCGCACTATGGTGGCAAAGAAAACCTTCGACTGGGCTATGGGTGAATTATTGGCCTATGGTACCCTACTAAAAGAAGGCAATCGCATTCGTGTAAGTGGGCAAGATGTAGAGCGGGGTACTTTCTCTCACCGACATGCGGTAGTGAAATTAGAAGATTCGGAAGAAGAGTATATACCGCTTAGTCAATTAAATAGTGGAGATCAGGCCAAATTTGAAATATACAACTCACACCTTTCTGAATATGGTGTATTAGGATTTGAATACGGCTATGCCTTGGCAAATCCTACTTCCTTAACTATTTGGGAAGCTCAGTTTGGCGATTTCTTTAATGGTGCACAAATTATTGTGGATCAGTTTGTAGCCAGTGCCGAAACTAAATGGCAGCGTTCAAATGGCTTGGTAATGCTTTTGCCACACGGCTATGAAGGTCAGGGCCCAGAGCACTCATCGGCTCGTATTGAGCGTTTTATGGAGGCTTGTGCCGATAATAACATTCAGGTAGCAAATTGTACCACACCGGCCAACTATTTCCACCTGTTACGCCGTCAACTTAAACGAGAGTTCCGCAAGCCTTTAGTGGTATTTACCCCAAAAAGTTTATTGCGTCATCCGCTTTGTGTAAGTCCAATAGCCGATTTTGCAAAAGGCGCTTTCCAAGAAGTTATAGACGACAGCTTTGTAAAAGCCGATTCGGTTAAACGAGTATTGTTCTGTACTGGTAAAATTTATTACGATTTGCTTGAGAAACAACAAGCAGATAAACGAAACGATGTAGCCATTGTACGCTTAGAGCAATTATACCCAAGCCCGCTAGCACAATTAGAAGCCATTAAAGCCAAATACAAAAAAGCTACCGAATGTATTTGGGTACAGGAAGAGCCCGAAAATCAGGGTGCTTGGCCGTATATGTGCCGTAAATTCAGAAATTCTGCGTTTAATTTCGAGCTAATTTCTCGTAAAGAAAGTAGTAGTACCGCAACCGGTTATGCCAAACAACATCAGGCGCAACAACTAGAGATTATTAACAAAGCATTTGATACAGCCACTGCAAAGCCGGCTAAAAAATAAACCCATTGACCTCGGTCGTATTAATTTAAAATAACATGAGCATAGAAATTAAAGTTCCGCCGGTAGGCGAATCAATTACGGAAGTGGTGCTTTCCTCTTGGAAAAAAGCCGATGGCGATTTTGTAGAGATGGACGAGATTATTGCCGAATTAGAATCGGATAAAGCCACTTTTGAACTCACTGCCGAAAAAGCAGGAACCCTAAAAATTATTGCGAAAGAAGGCGATACCCTAGAAATTGGTGCTGCGGTTTGTAGCATCGAAGAGGGTGGCGCTCCGGCAGCAAAACCAGCGGCTCCAGTAGCTGCTCCTGTTGCCGAAAAAGCTAGCCCCGCAGCTACCGAAGCAAAAACAGCAACTTATGCTGCCGGTGCACCATCGCCAGCGGCGGCTAAAATTTTAGCTGAGAAAGGCTTAGAAAGCACTTCGGGTACCGGAGTTGGTGGCCGAATTACCAAAGAAGATGCCTTAAAAGCACAGCCTACTGCTGCACCAAAAGCAGCTGCTCCTGCCAAAGCAAGCACACCTGCTGGTGCAAGAGGCGAACGCAGAGAAAAAATGTCGTCTTTACGTAAAACGGTGGCTAAACGTTTGGTAGCGGTGAAAAACGATACCGCCATGCTTACCACCTTTAACGAGGTAGATATGCAGCCAATTATGGATATTAGAGCCAAATACAAAGATAAATTCAAAGAAAAGCATGGCGTAGGCCTAGGCTTTATGTCGTTCTTTACCAAAGCAGTATGCGAAGCCCTGAAAGAGTTCCCAGCGGTAAACGCCCGTATTGAAGGTGAAGAAATGGTGTTTAATGACTTTGCCGATATCTCTATTGCGGTTTCAGCCCCAAAAGGTTTGGTAGTACCTGTAATTCGCAATGCCGATACTTTAAGCCTAGCTCAAATTGAGCAAGCAGTGATGGATTTAGCCATTAAAGCTCGTGAAAACAAATTAGCCATTGATGAAATGACCGGTGGAACCTTTACCATTACCAATGGTGGTGTATTTGGATCCATGATGTCGACACCTATTATTAATGCGCCACAATCGGCTATTTTAGGTATGCATAATATTGTAGAACGCCCGGTAGCTATCGGTGGTCAAGTAGTTATTCGTCCAATGATGTATGTGGCCTTATCATACGATCACCGCATTATCGATGGTCGCGAATCTGTTGGATTTTTAGTACGTGTAAAACAACTACTAGAAGATCCGGCTAGAATGTTATTAGAAATCTAACTTTATCAACCTATGAAAAATAGCATTTTGGTGGTGTACTGCCTATTTACCACTACAATATTTGCACAAACGCCTGCTGTACTTAAAGCAGATAGCACCTTAAATTTGCCAAAAAGTATTTTTAAGAATGTTAGCCCTAGAACCTATTCTAATAAAGGTAAATTCTATTTCCATTGGGGCTATAATTTTTCGAGCTATGCTAAAAGCGATTTAAGATTGTATGGAAAAGGCTACGATTTTACTTTGAAAAATGTGGTAGCACACGATCGTCCAACGCCTTTAAGTGCAACCTATATTGATTTGTCTCGATTGTCAATTCCTCAATTCAATTTTCACTTCGGATATTTTATTAAAGATAATTACTCCATTTCTTTGGGATGGGATCACATGAAATATGTGGTAGATGTGCCACAAACCGTAAAAATTACGGGAACTATTTCTTCATCTATTTCCGAGCCGGCTATTGATGCTTCTGCTTTTGCAGGCACCTATAATAATGCCGATTTTACCATTAATCCTAATTTTTTAACCTTCGAACATACCGACGGTTTTAACTATGCCAGTGTAGAGGTAGAGCGTTACGACGATGCTTGGAGAGCTAAAAAAGGGAAAATGTACGTGGCCTTAGAAACCGGCTTAGGTGCAGGTTTATTGGTGCCCCGTACCGATGTACGTTTGATGGGAGTAGGCCAGAACAATTTTTGGAATGTAGCCGGATATGGCGTTTCAGCTAAAGCTGGTGCCAAATTATTCTTTAACAAGCATTTATTTTTTCAAGGCAGTTTAAAAGCCGGCTGGACTAATTTATCGAATATTCGTACCACCGGACGAAATGGTATTGATAAAGCACAACAGAAAATAAGTTACCTAGAGAACTATTGGGTACTCGGATATATCTTCTAATAAAAAAGGCGCCTCAAGGCGCCTTTTTTGTGAGTAACTTAGTTTGATATTCGGCCAGAGCCACTTTGTGTTTTGGTCACTTCGGGGTTGCCGCTGTATTTGATATTGCCTGAGCCACTTAACACAGCTCTTAGCGATTTTTCAACAGATACGTTTACATTTCCGGAACCAGATACGGTAACCGAAGCTGTTTTTGCTTTAAAATTGCTGGCACTTAAATTGCCCGAGCCACTCACCACTAAGTCGGTATTTTGAGCAGTTCCCGATAAATTTAAGTTGCCTGATCCACTTACACTTCCTTGCAAGTTTACAGATTCGGCAGCCACCACTAGGTTTCCAGAGCCGCTTACGCCGGCCCTAAAATCAGGCACTTTAATTGTTCCCTCTACCTTCATATCGCCAGAACCACTTACGCCCAAATTGGTTAAGGTTTTAGCAGTAATGTAAATGTTTACTCGTTTTTTATCCGAGCTATTCCAATCCCAATAGCGTTTTTTAGCGATGTATTGAATTTTTAATACTCCTTTAACCACTTCAGTTTCAATTTCTTTCAACACATCGGCGTTCCCTTCTAGGCGTAAACTTTCGGTGTTGCCTAAACGGACGTATACGTTAAAGTTTCCTCCCGAGTTAATGCCGGTAAAGTCGGCTACCGAACGTTCTTCTTGGCAAAAAGCAGCCGTTTGGAGGCTTACCATAGCCGCTACTATAAGCAGGCTATTCATTAGTAGTTTTTTCATGGTTCTTTGTTTTTTAGTAAGACGCATCTATTCACTAAACGTTGCATCTTAATTTATCTTTTTCGAGAACACATAAAAATGAAAGTCATCTACCTTAAATGTGGCCGCATCTAAACCCTTAATGCGGAGTGTTTTTGTTTTGGTAGTTGGGTAAATGCGCATGCTTTTTTCGGCATTGAGTTGTACATCAATAGGCATAGCAAATGAAGCAACATCGGCCACCCAACGGTAGCTAAGTGTATTGCCATTAATGCTGTATTCTAAAACTGGAATGGCCGTATGGCGCAAGTATTGATCGAAAACTGGCCCTAATTTCAGCTTGCATGCTTTGCTTATATAGGCTTCAATTTCTTGCGTAGTGCATGTTTTTAAGCCATAAGTAGCGTTAATTCCTCGTAAAATGCCCAACCATTTTTCATCGTTATTTAAAATGGTGCGAATGGTTTGTAGTAAATTGGCACCTTTCGGATACATATCGCCCGAACCCTCTTGGTTTACACTATATTGCCCAATAACCGGGCGTTTGTTGCCAATGTTTTTACGCAACCCATTGATATATTTTGCGCCAGCTTCTTTGCCAGCTTGGCATTCTACAAACAAGCCTTCCGAATAGGAGGTAAAGCCTTCGTGAATCCACATATCGGCAATATCTTTACTCGTTACATTGTTACCAAACCATTCGTGGCCCGATTCGTGCACAATAATGTAATCCCAGGTTAAGCCCAAGCCGGTACCCGATAAATCGCGGCCTAAATAGCCTTTTAGGAATTTATTCCCGTAGGCTACGGCACTTTGGTGTTCCATGCCTAAGTGTGGCGATTGCACCAATTTATAGCCATCTTGGTAAAAAGGATAGGGACCAAACCAATGCTCAAAACATTGCAACATCGGTTTTACATCGGCCGAAAATTGTTTTTTTGCCTTTTCTTCATCGGCTTTTAATACATAAAAATCGAGGCTTAATGGGCCTTTTTCACCCTGAAAAGTATCGCTAAAATGAGCAAACTTACTCACGTTAAAGGTTACAGAATAGTTGTTAATAGGATTTTTTACCAACCAATTGTATTGCATATAGCCACCCGCTTGTGGAATGGTGCTTACCAGGCGGCCATTAGAAACATCTTGTAAGGTATCGGGGACACTTACGCTAATGAGCATGCTGTCTACCTCGTCGGCTTGGTGATCTTTGTTTGGCCACCAAGAGCTGGCTCCAAAGCCCTGGCAGGCTACGGCTACCCATGGGTTGCCTTCGGTATCTTTCTTAAAAATAAAGCCGCCATCCCAAGGTGGGTTTCGTGCAATGGTAGGCTTGCCATTATAAAACACGGTAAAGCTTTCGCGACTTCCTTTTTTAATTTCTTGAGGAAAGTCTACAAAAACAGCATTAAACTCTCGTTCGAAAGGGATGTTTGCCCCCTTGTATACTATTTTATCGATGCTTAAATTTTGGAATAAATCTATCTGTAACCGCTTGAAATTTTGCGTAGCGGTAAATTGAATCTCATTAGAGCCGCTTATGGCTTTATTATCGATATCTAGTTTTACGTCTAAGTGGTAATAGCTAATGTCGTAGCAGGTTCTAAGAGGGCCAAAATTTCCTCTTAGAGAATCGGCACGAGTAATGGGATTTTCTTTAGGCTGTGCAAAAGCACTTAGTGCAGTGCCGGCTAGTAAGCAAAGAATAAATAGGGTACGTTTCATAGGTTAAAATTTACTCTAAGATACTTTTTTTAGATAAATGCCCTAGATAAAAAAATACGTGTTTAAGCGGCGATTAATTTCCCAAATTCAGGCTAATCCTTAACTTTGGCTAGAATTAAAACAATCACGTATGCAATTTGATGTAATCGTAGTAGGAGGTGGCCCCGGAGGATATGTTTCGGCCATTCGTTGTGCCCAATTAGGCCTAAAAACCGCTATCGTAGAAAAATATAGCACCTTTGGAGGCACCTGTTTAAATGTGGGTTGTATCCCCTCAAAGGCCCTGTTAGATTCTTCGGAGCATTATTACAATGCATCGCATACCTTTGCTACTCATGGCATTAAGCTAAAAGATTTAAAGGTAGATATGCCCCAAATGATTGCCCGTAAAAATGAAGTGGTGGAGCAAACAACAGCCGGCATTACTTACTTGTTCAAAAAAAATAAAGTAACGGCCTACCAAGGTTTGGGGTCGTTTGTAGATAAAAATACCATCAGTATTAAAAAAGCTGATGGCAGTGCCGAGCAAATTACGGCTAAAAACATCATTATAGCTACCGGCTCAAAACCTACCGAACTGCCTTTTATTAAAGTAGATAAAAAACGAATTATTACTTCTACTGAGGCCTTAAATTTAACCGAAGTGCCTAAGCATTTAATTCTGATTGGTGGGGGAGTAATTGGCTTAGAGTTAGGGTCGGTTTATGCCCGTTTGGGTGCCAAAGTAACCGTAGTAGAGTTTTCGGATGCTATTATTGGTACCATGGATAAAACCTTGGGTGCCGAATTGCTTAAATCGTTAAAGAAATTAGGCATGGAGTTTTTGCTAAGCCATAAAGTAACGGGTGCAAAAGTTTCGGGAACTAAAGTAACAGTAACCGCCGATGATCCTTCCGGTAAAGCCATAAGTATTGACGGCGATTATTGCTTGTTGGCTGTTGGCCGTACCGCCTATACCGATGGCTTAGGTTTAGATAAACTAGGTATTTCCGTAGACGAACGGGGTAAGAAAATTCCGGTTAACGATCATTTAGAAACCACTATTCCAGGCATTTATGCTATTGGCGATGTGGTGCGTGGCGCTATGTTGGCGCACAAAGCTGAAGATGAGGGGGTGTATGTAGCCGAGCGTATTGCTGGACAAAAACCGCATATCAATTACAACCTGATTCCTGGTGTAGTGTATACCTGGCCCGAAGTAGCCAGCGTAGGTTATACCGAAGAGCAGTTGAAAGAAAAAGGAATTACCTACAAAAGCGGATCGTTTCCGTTTAAAGCCAGTGGTAGAGCCCGTGCCAGCATGGATACCGATGGTTTGGTAAAAGTATTGGCCGATGCAAGCACCGACGAACTTTTAGGGGTACATATGATTGGTCCTAGAGTGGCCGATGTAATTGCCGAAGCGGTTGTGGCTATGGAGTTTCGTGCTTCTGCAGAAGATATTGCTCGTATTTGCCATGCGCACCCAACCTTTACCGAAGCTTTTAAAGAAGCAGCCATGGCTGCCACAGACAATAGAGCCATTCATATTTAATGGGTTTTTTGCAAGCTACCGGAATAGTGCTAGCCACACTTCTTGCTATGGAGTGTATATCCTGGGCGATGCATAAATATTTATTCCACGGCCCATTGTGGTTTATCCATAAAAGTCATCACCAAGAACGCAGCGGTTTTTTTGAGTGGAACGATGTGTTTAGTTTGCTGTTTGGCACCACCGCTTTACTGCTTTTGGTTATAGATAGAGAACAAATGGGTTTGCTATTTTGGATCGGTGCCGGCATTTCTGTGTACGGTATCATCTATTTTGTGTTTCACGATTGGTTTATTCATAATCGATTTAAAAGTTTTAAGACCACTAATTGGTATTTGCTGGGTATTCGCCGAGCGCATAAAATACACCATAAATCCACGCAAAAAAATCCATCGGAAGAATTTGGCTTGTTAAGCGCTTCTAGAAAATACTTCAAAAAATCATAGATTTACTTCGTGTATATTCAAGAAAACTATTCCTTAAAAGCCCATAATACCTTTGGCGTAGAGGTAACCGCCCGTTGGTTTGTAGCCATTGAACAAGAATGCGATTTGGTGGACTTATTTGCCCAAGAGTGGATAAAACCTCTGCCTAAATTGGTGTTAGGTGGTGGCAGCAACATGCTCTTTACGCAAGATTTTAATGGTTTAGTAATCTGGATGGCCAACAAAGGCATCAGCGAATCTATTGCTGGAGATTCGGTGGTACTGAAAGCCGCCGCTGGCGAAGTATGGAACGACGTGGTGCAGTATGCGGTTAACAAAGGTTTTGCAGGTATGGAAAACCTAAGCCTAATTCCCGGCACCGTGGGGGCATCGCCGGTGCAAAATATTGGGGCCTATGGGGTAGAGTTAGAAAGCATTTTTGACTCTTGTAAAGCGTTCGAGTTGGCAAGCGGCTCCTTTAAAACCTTTACGAAGGCCGATTGTCGCTTTTCGTACCGTGAAAGCATTTTTAAACAAGAACTAAAGGGCCAATACATTGTTGCCGAGGTTTCATTTTGCCTGAGCTTGGTGCCCACTATTCGCACCAGTTATGGGGCCATTCAAGAAGAATTGGAACATAGAGGTATTCATAAACCAAGTATTAAAGATGTTTCGGAAGTGGTTTCGGGCATTCGGGTGAGTAAATTGCCCGACCCAAGCACCATTGGCAATGCCGGTAGTTTCTTTAAAAACCCCATTATTTCGGCTGCGCAATTCGAAAAAGTACAGGCTTCTTTTCCTGAGCTAGTGCATTATCCCGCTGCCAATGGGCAGGTAAAACTAGCTGCCGGCTGGCTTATTGAGCAATGCGGTTGGAAGGGTAAAGTGGTAGGCCATACCGGCACCTGGAAAAATCAAGCCTTAGTATTGGTAAACCATGGCGGTGCTAGCGGTTCGGAAGTGTTCAATTTCTCCGAACAAATTATAAGCAGCGTATACGAACGTTTTGGCGTACGTTTAGAACGAGAAGTAAACGTTATTTAAGGCTCTGCAGGTGTTTATCTACTAGGGTACTTACTACCTGCCCAGATATGATAGACGGCGGTACTCCCGGCCCCGGTACGGTTAATTGACCTGTAAAAAACAAATTTTTTATTTTCTTAGAACGCATACTCGGTTTAAAAAAAGCCGTTTGCGATAGCGTATTTGCCAAGCCATAGGCATTGCCTTTAAACGAATGGTAATCGCTTTCAAAATCATTCATGGCATAGCTGCGTTTTACGCAAATATGGTCCATAATTTCTTGGCCGGTAACCTGTTCAAAGCGTTTAACCATTACATCGAAGTATTTTTCTCTTAGTGCTTCGCTATCTGTGAGTCCGGGAGCTAAAGGCATTAAGAAAAATAAATTTTCGTGACCTTCGGGAGCAACGCTAGCGTCTGTTTTAGAGGGGCACGATACATAAAACAGCGGTTTGCTTGGCCATTTAGGGTCGCTATAAATTTCTTTGGCATGTAGCTCAAAATCTTCGTCAAAAAACAAATTATGATGCTCAACACCCGTAATTTTTTTTGTAAGTCCTACATAAAATAATAGGCTAGAGGGCGACATGGTTCTATTTTCCCAATAATTTTCGGAATAGTTCCTTAATTTTTTAGGTATTAGCTTTTGGTCCACATGCGCATAATCGGCAGCGGCTACCACGGCATCGGTATCAAAAAAACCACGATTGGTTTCTAGACCAATAGCTTGGCCCTTTTCTGTTTTTATCTCTTTTACCTCGGTGTTTAGGTGAATTTTTACACCCGCCTCTTCGGCTACTTGTACCATGGCCTTAATAATTTCATTCATGCCATTTTGTGGATACCAGGTGCCCAATACCAAATCGGCATAATTCATCATGCTGTACATGGCAGGTGTATTTTGCGGAGTGGCGCCCAAAAAGAGTACCGGAAATTCCAATACCTTTCTAATTTTTGGATGTTTAAAATGCTTGCGTACATGACTGCTCATGCTGCTAAATAGTTGCAAACCAATACTTTCTCGGATTAATCGCCAATCAATAAATTCGGTAATAGATAAAGAAGGACGAAAAACATAGTCGCCCATACCTACTTGATATTTATAAGCTGCTTGAGCTAAAAAACTGCGAAGATGTTGGGTGCTACCTGCTTCTAAAGCTTCAAAAGTAGCTTCTAGGGCATCCATCTCTGCTGGAATATCTAATACGTCGTTTTTGCCAAAGTAAACTCTATAGCCAGGATCTAAGCGTTTGAGTTCATAAAAATCGGCTACTTTTTTACCAAAGAGGGCAAAGTAGTTTTCGAATACGTCGGGCATCCAATACCAACTGGGGCCCATGTCAAAGGTAAAGCCCTCTTTCTTCCAAATGCGTGCTCGTCCGCCAGCTTGGTCGTTTTTCTCGTAAATACTTACATCATAGCCTTTTTGTGCTAAAAGAGCGGCGCTGGCTAGGCCCGAAAATCCAGAACCAATAATGGCAATTCGAGTGTTTTTCATTAAGGGTAAAGGTAAGTTGATTTATGTGAATGCCCTAAAATTCGAGTTCTTTTTTAGTAGATTTGAACGATACGATGATGAAATTTTACAACCAAACTTCTTTGGCTTGCAGCAAGTTAATTACCAATGCCTATAGTACATCTTTTAGTATGGGTATCAAGGCATTCGACTCAAGCTTGCGTGAACCTATTTACGCTATTTATGGTTTTGTGCGTTATGCCGACGAAATTGTAGATACCTTTCATGCTTATGATAAGCCAACGCTGATTACTCGATTTAAGGCAGATACCTTCCAGGCTATTGAAGAGGGCATTAGTTTAAATCCTGTGTTACAAAGTTTTCAATGGGTGGTAAATCAGTATCAGATAGATAGGGCATTTATTATGGCCTTTTTCGATTCTATGGAGATGGATTTATATAAAACGAAATTTACTCAAGAAGAATACGAAGCCTATATATATGGCTCGGCTGAGGTTATAGGCTTAATGTGTTTGCGTGTATTTTGCGAATCAACTCAACAATACGAATCATTAGTGCCTGCAGCAAGGCGCCTCGGTTCTGCTTTCCAAAAAATAAATTTCCTGCGTGATATTGCCTCCGATTTTGATGATCGTGGTAGAGTATATTTCCCGGGAATTGTATTCGAAGCGTTTTCTGACCTAGAAAAACAAGCTATTGAGCAAGACATTGCCCAAGACTTTGCAGACGGACTTGAGGGTATTAAGGACTTGCCCGAAGTTTGCAAAAAGGGCGTGTACCTGGCTTATGTATATTATAATCAACTCTTCGAAAAAATTAAACAAACGCCTGCTTCGGTATTGCGTAGCACACGTATTAGGGTAAGCGATTCACACAAAATTTGGTTGATGGCACAATCACTCGTGAAAGTGAAGTTTAATGCACTTTAGGTTAGTATATGAAGAAAACTGTTTTAGTAGTAGCTTTATTTTTGGGTTTTAGTACTCGTTTGGGAGCCCAATCCTTGGCACCTATAGATTATCCAGTTTTGCGAAAAGCGTTGGTGAAAGCTGTAGATAGTGAAGCATTAACGGACTCTCTCTTGTTGAAAATAACACCATTTCCAAATAAAACACCTTTTCTAGTAGCTTGTATGGCTACTTTGCAAGGGTTAAAAGCAAAGCATCATTGGAACCCCTATTCAAAGTTGCACTATTTGCAGTTGGCCAATAAAAACATGAATAAGGCTGTAGAGGCAGATCTTATGAATTTAGAAATTAGATTTATGCGATTTTCGATGCAGCATTTCACCCCATCTTTTTTGGGCTATAGCAAGCAGCTAGCCGAAGATAAGCGAATGATTGTTAAACTTTATGAGACCCAGCATTTCGAGTTTGCAGATACCATAATGATAAAAAGTATTGCCCGCTTTATGTTGGAGAGTAGGCGCTGCAACGATGCGGAAAAGCAGCTTTTTAAGAAATTTGCTTAATATCATAGCGATGAAAGCCACTTATTTACTGATCAATCTGCTTACTATTGCATTCCCAATTGCTTTGTCGTTTGATAAGAAGGTGCATTTTGCGCAGTATTGGCGCCACTTGTTTCCCGCAATTGGCCTTAGTGGCCTCCTTTTTTTGGTGTGGGATGTGCTTTTTACTAAATACGGAGTGTGGTCTTTTAATGCTCGGTATGTTTTGGGTTGGGGTCTGCAAGGGCTACCTTTCGAGGAATTACTATTTTTTGTTACGGTCCCTTTTGCTTGTGTATTTATTTACGAATGCATCAGGTATTATTTTCCTCAAAAACCTTCGGCACTGCTGGTAAATATGAGTACTAGTGCTTTGTTGGCTTATTCGGCATTGATGTTGTTTTTGTACCCCGATAGGCTGTACACGTTTATTACTTTCGGATTATGCCTAGCCTTATGTTTAGTCGTACTGTGGCTAAAGCCTGTATGGTTGGGCCAATTTTATGGGGCTTTCTTAGTATCTCTGTTGCCTTTTTATTTGGTAAATGGCCTACTTACCAGCTTGCCGGTAGTGTTGTATAACAATGCTCAGAACTGTGGTTTTAGAATAGGGACTATTCCTTTTGAGGATCATTTTTATTCGTTTGATTTGCTCTTGCTTACGCTATTTTTTTACGAGCGGTTTAAAAAACAAGCCTGATGAATGTGCTTCCTACCTATACCAAATCGCAGTTAGCACTTAGAAATGGCCAAGATAAGCCCCAAATTTGGGTGGCTTTTGAGGGGCAGATTTACGATGTTACGGAAAGTAAACTTTGGCGTAAGGGTAAACACTACGAGCATTGGGCAGGGCAAGATTTAACCAATGAGTTAAAAGATGCTCCGCATAGCCGGCAGGTATTCGAAAAATTTACGGTAATAGGTTTGCTTCAGGCTTAGATAGTAAAGCTGCTTAGGCTCACAAACTCTTTTACTCGGGCCGAAATTTCAGCTTCTGTTAAGTTTTTAATGCGCTCTGTTCCAAATTTCTCTACACAAAAAGAGGCCAAGGCCGAACCAAAAATGATGGCATTTTTCATGTTATTGAAATTAATGGTTCCCACTTTGGCTAAGTAGCCAATAAAACCGCCAGCAAAGGTGTCACCAGCTCCGGTTGGGTCGAATACTTCGGCAAGTGGTAGGGCAGGGGCTGAAAATACTTGGTTCCCGTGGAATAATAAGGCGCCATGCTCTCCTTTTTTGATAATGAGGTAGCTAGGGCCCATGGTTAAGATTTTTTCGGCTGCTTTTACTAAAGAGTACTCACCAGAAAGCTGACGGGCTTCGGCATCGTTAATGGTTAATACATCTACTAGTTTTAGGGTGGCAAGTAAATCCTCCAAGGCTACATCCATCCAAAAGTTCATTGTATCTAATACTACCAATTTGGGGCGTTTTTTTAAACGTTTTATGGTGGTTTGTTGTACTTGTGGACTTAGGTTGCCTAATAATAAGAAATCGCAATCTTGGTAGCTATCGGGTAAAATAGGATCGAAATTGGCCAATACATTTAAATCGGTGGCAAGAGTATCGCGGCTATTCATGTCGTTGTGGTATTTGCCCGACCAGAAAAAAGATTTTTCACCGGCCTTTATTTGCAAACCTTCGGTGCTAATGCCATGTTTTTCGAAGTCTTTGATATCTTCTTTCGGAAAATCATCGCCAACCACACCCACCATTTTTACATTTTTGTAAAAATAAGAAGCTGCTAAACAGGCGTAAGTGGCTGCTCCGCCCACAATTTTATCTGTTTTTCCGAAGGGGGTTTCAATGGCATCAAAGGCAACGGTGCCGGTAACTACAAGACTCATATTTTTTTAAAATTTTTTACGTGCAAATATTGCATAAATAATTTAAAATCCCGAATATTGCAATCCCGTTTGGGAAGAAGGTCTAAGAACCTTCAGTAACCGGAAATTCCTGAGTAGCTCAGCCGGTTAGAGCATCTGACTGTTAATCAGAGGGTCGCTGGTTCGAGCCCAGCCTCAGGAGCTGATAATCAATTAATTAGCCTCATCTTAATCGATGGGGCTTTTTTATTTGCACAAAATTTGCACAAAATGGCTTCTTAAAACGCCCGTTTGTTGGATGCTATCGGTTTTTAGTTACCGTTACATTATACTCGAAGTTCTTTGTGAGCTAAGGGTACTGGGTCTAGGCAAATCGTTCTCTTTTAGGGGTGCGGGCTCTACCCTATAGAGGATAATCTCGGCTGTATATACTCTTGAAATAATATTTAGTTATTCCATACATTTTCTAAGCTTTTTAAAGAGAGGAATTAATGCTGTGTAATTGATTTCTTATAGCCAATTATTATACTAAAATATCACATCTTAGATATACAATTTAAATATCTGATTTTCAGAATAATATATCTGATAACTGTATGAGACTATTTTTGTGTTTTTTACATCAGCAAAAGTGTAATAATTCTCAATTGCTTGTTAATTCCGTTTCATTGAAAATGGTTAATGCTGAGGCTTGTTTATGGATTCTAATAAATGATTTATTATATTAGTTGTCAACAGTGGAGTAACCATCCAAATTTATACGAGAATATTATGGAATATATTGAAACTAAAGATGAGACAAGTTTGCGAAATATTGCAACGATTATTTTATTCGTAGGCGTTGGTGTTTCCGTGTTTATGTTCATTTCGATGACTTTTGTACGGATTGACCCGCCTCTTGATGGGTATTCAAGTAAATCAGAATATGTATTTAAACCAATAGGGTTAATCCTATCTATTATTACTCTAATTTGTTCTATTGGACTTTGGGGATTGATTAGAGTTATTTGTAATATATCTATATCATTGAAAGAAATTAATGAAAATAGCAATTATAGTAAAGAGCGTTAATTTTGTAATCAATATCTATATTTATGAAAAATCAACTAATTAGTTATCCAAAACGAAAACAGGATTAATAAATGAAGAGATATTTTTTCTTATTCAGTTTAATCTTGATATGTGTTTTACAAGTTAAAGCACAAAAAGTCACAGATAATTTATCAATTACAGATTCAACACTTGTATTGGGTTTTGTTACTGAGGATGATGTATTTAGTTGCGATGATTGGGACCCGTCGTACTGTAATTGTCTGCCTTCTAAATTTTTCCAGAAAGGAACAATAGTAGTAGTTAGTGGTGTCAGAACCTGTAAAAGTGAAAGATATTTTGAAATTATATACAAGAATAAGCCTTATTATATAAAAAAAGGGTATTTAGGGTTTGTGGAAAATATAGATTATTCTACTAAAATTTCCAGCCTTTCAGAGGAACAAGCGGATACATTTAGAGCAAATGCTGTGTATTCAGCAACGCTTTTACACAGAAAAACATTAAATGAAGCATTAAAGTTCTTAGAAAGTTGTAAAACGAAAGGACTTACTATAGTTGATTGGGGGGTTTTTGATGAAAGTGAATATACAGATGGAACGAGT
>JBJTNJ010000063.1:0-3644 GCA_046074005.1 Sphingobacteriaceae bacterium | reverse complement strand
GAAATTGGCGCTTACCGCAATTTTTTCGGCTATTTTATTAAATACAATTTTGGGAATATCGATTTTATGATCGACCAGGGCAACGGTAAATTTAGTGATCAGCTGCACAGACCCATCGGGGGCTACCGTCAATTTTCCGTTGAGGGTTCTTTTTTGTTCTACCCCATGGATGTTTAACAGGCCATTGGCGCTGGCATCATAAGTGCCGGGTTTACTAAAGTCTAATTCTTCTGCCAGTTTACCCTTAAAGGTGGCATAAGGATATTTCTCGCTTTCTAAATAATTGTCGTTAAAGTGCTGCTGCATGAGTTTGTTTTGAAACTCAAATTGGTTAATGGGCACCCGAACCATTAATTCTAAATTTTGGGTGTTTAACATGGAAATTACCCGCTTGTTTTGGGCCTCAATATCTTCTAGTGGGGCACTAGAAAAAAACGTAATCTCCCCCTTGGTGGTGGAGACCACGTTATCTTGGGCACAGGTTCTAAAAACGCTTATGCCCATTAATAAGCTAAATAGTACAACCAATTTACTCATGCTGGGCTATGTGTTTAAATATACGAAAAATTAAACCTCATAAACCCGTAAATCGGCGCCGCCGTTTAGCAGTTGGGTGCTGTAGCTTTTGAGAGGGGTATTTGCGGGACCTACTTTCACGCTGCCATCAGTATTAAATTGGGAGCCGTGCCCACCTGTAGCGGGGTTGCAATAAAAAACGGTTCCTGTAAATGAAATGGGTGCACCCAGGTGGGTGCATACGCCCGATACGGCAAAATAGCCATTGGCGGTAGTTGCAATAACAATACTGTTTTGAACCATATAGCCCTTTCCCTGAATATCGGAATTAGAGGCAATATTGGTAATGGTGAAATCTACCTTACCATTGGGCCCCGGTACGGGAGCCGGGGTGGCCCCACCTTTTCCGCAAGCGCCTAAGCAGGCATGTACTACCACTGCTCCGGCGCCTAGGCCAAGCAGGGTTACAAATTCTTTTCTTTCCATCTTCTGGCGATTTATCTTATTAGGTAAAACGCCATGAACAGAAAATTGTTTTATAATTCTAGGAAATTAGGCTAATAGGGTTAAAATAGAGGGTATATCAAGCGTCTGTTGTTCTCCACTCTGCATATTTTTTAAGCTTAACAAACCAGAAGTCATTTCTTCGCTACCAATAAGAATAACATAAGGAATGCGCTTCGCATCTGCATAGCTCAATTGCTTTTTAAGCTTGGTAGCTTGAGGGTACAATTCGGCAGCAATGCCCGCAGCACGCAATTGGCTTAAAATAGGAAGTGCAAAGGCTTCTGCAGCCTCATCGAAATTGCTAATAAGCACTTTGGTGCTTTCTGTGGTGTTTTTAGGAAAGGCGTTTAATTCCTCTAATACGTCGTAAATGCGATCGGCACCAAAAGAAATGCCCACACCACTTAGGTTTTTTAGGCCAAACATGCCGGTTAAATCGTCGTAACGACCACCACCACCAATGCTGCCCATAGCTACTTCATTACTTTTAACTTCAAAAATGGCACCGGTGTAATAATTTAACCCACGGGCTAGGGTAATATCTAGTGCTACGTTTGGTGTAGTAGTGTTTGGTATTTGCAGTTTTTGGATATAGTTGAAAATGCTTTCTAGTTCTTCGATACCCTTCTGTCCTAATTCTGAAGAGGCCAACACTTTTTTCAGCGACTGAATTTTTTCCGAATTACTGCCTTTGAGCTCGATAATGGGTTGCAGCTTTTCTATATCTGCTTGCGTAAAGCCACGCTCTAGCAATTCTTTTATTACACCCTCTAGGCCAATTTTATCTAATTTATCAATTGCCACCGTCATGTCAATAATGAGCTCGGGTTTCCCAATAATTTCGGCAATACCCGATAATATTTTGCGGTTGTTGATAAGGATGCTCACTTCTTTTAAGCCCAATTGACTCAAGGCTTCGTGGTAAATGAAAACAAATTCGGCTTCGTTTAGCAAACTTTCGGAACCCACCACGTCGGCATCGCATTGGTAAAATTCTCTGTAGCGTCCTTTTTGTGGACGATCGGCACGCCATACCGGCTGTATTTGAAAGCGTTTAAATGGCAAGGAAATTTCGTTTTGGTGGGCCACCACGTAGCGGGCAAAAGGCACGGTTAAATCGTAACGCAATGCTTTTTCAGATACTTTGCTGGTAAGTTTTTTGGCATCGGCGGCTTGTAATTCTTCGGGGCTTACCTTGGATAAAAAATCGCCCGAATTCAGAATTTTAAAAATCAACTTATCACCCTCATCGCCATATTTACCAGTTAGGGTTTCCAAATTTTCCATGCTAGGTGTTTGGATTTCTTGGTATCCGAACTTGCGAAACACGCCTTTTATGGTATCGAAAATAAAGTTTCGTTTCACCATTTCTTCGGGCGAAAAATCGCGGGTGCCCTTAGGGAGTGTGGGTTTGGTAGTGGCCATGGGTATAAAGGTAGTAAAAATCAGCTTTTATTGGTTTTTGCCTCTGCAATGAATTGTTTACAGCCTTGTTCTATAAGTTGATAAACGGGTTCAAAGAGGGCGTCATCGAAATACGGATCGGGAACAAATTCGCTACCCAATAACAAGCGGACCTTCTGTTTATCATTTTCTGTTTGTGCCAGAGCCAAAACATTTCTGAGATTTTGGTCGTCCATCACCAAAATGTAATCGAAACGGCTGAAGTCTGCTTGTTCAAACTGGCGGGCACGTTGCATGGAAATATCCACACCCATTTTTCGGGCTATAGCTATCGAGCGGCTATCGGGTGGGTGACCAATGTGCCAATTGCCGGTTCCGGCCGAATCTATTTCCCAGCCCAAACCTTCGGTGTTTGCTAGGTGTTCTAGTATGCCATGCGCCAAAGGCGAACGACAAATATTACCCAAACAAACCATCAACACTTTCATGTTTTTAGCTGCCAAAAATTTGGTTTAATAATCCCGCTAAGCGAATACCGCCTTTGAGTAATTGACTATTTACAGTGTTTAGATTGTCGTAAATATAGCGGTAGCTTAGTTTATCACCCATGGCTACGCCTCCGTAAATGCTTTGTGCCATTCCGTAGGTTTCGGTAATCCAGGCATTCAGAGGCGTGTGTTGCCAAGCAGCTTTTTGTTGTGCAGTGCAAAAGTTAATGGCTTGAGTATATTCGGTATAGCTGAGTTGTTGCGATTCTACCAATTCGGTATCCCAAACGCTATGTAAATTGCTGGGTTTGCCAAACCAGGTAACCTTTACATCGTTGCCCCCTCTGTCTTCGGCACGACCGGTATGCATGGGTTGGTGAATATCGCCTACTAGGTGTACCAATAGGCGTATATAAATAATTTTTTGTTCTTTGGGGAGCTCTTTCTTTTTTAGCTCGTTTACTAAAAAATTAATTTTTGTAAAGGCATCTACACTGGTATCGGCTTTTAAAAATCCTTGAACGTCGGCGCTATTTAAGCTTGCGGCTAGGTTTACAAAGTGCCAATTGTATAGGTAATCGTAGCTTTTGTCCGATTTTACAAAATCGGCCCAGTTGCTACCCATGGCTAAGCTTTCGTTGCCCAGGATGGCTTTAAGCGCTACCCGTGCCTTGGGATTTAACTGAGTATCGGCTATTTGCGCCACCACCCGGTGACCCAACATGCCCC
>JBJTNJ010000062.1:0-5390 GCA_046074005.1 Sphingobacteriaceae bacterium | reverse complement strand
CTGAGTCGAGCATGCCTTCGTCCATGTTTACATCAATAATTTGTGCGCCCCCTTCTACTTGTTGGCGGGCAACAGCCAAGGCGCCTTCGTAATCGCCGCTTAAAATAAGTTTCGAAAATTTAGGCGAACCGGTAATGTTGGTGCGTTCGCCAATATTTACAAAATTGGTTTCGGGGGTAAGATTGAGGGCTTCTAATCCGCTTAAGCGCAAATAGGGTGCCGGCGTTGCCGGTATGCGTGGACTGTATTTCTGTGCTTTTTCGGCAATGCATTTAATATGCTCGGGCGTGGTGCCGCAACAGCCTCCAACAATATTTACCCAACCGCCGGCCATAAAATCTTCTACAAAATGGGCAGTTTGGTGGGGCACTTCGTCGTAGGCACCAAATTCGTTGGGTAGGCCTGCATTAGGGTAGGCCGAAATAAAGCAAGCTGCTTTTTCAGCTAATTCCTGAATATGCGGCCGCATTTCTTTGGCCCCTAAAGCACAATTAAAACCAATGCTTAATAAATTGGCATGGCTTAAGGAGTGTAAAAAAGCTTCTACGGTTTGCCCGGATAGGGTTCGGCCGCTGGCATCGGTAATGGTGCCCGAAATCATAATTTCTAGCCCCGATGCGCCTAGTTTGCCTTCTTTTTTTAACTCTTCTTCGTATTTTTTGATAGCAAAAATGGCCGCTTTGGCGTTTAGGGTATCAAAAATAGTTTCAATGAGCAAGGCATCTACTCCGCCATCTACCAGACCTCGTACTTGTTCGTAATAGGCTTCTACCAAGTCGTCGAAGCTAACGGCCCGGTAACTGGGGTCGTTTACATCGGGCGACATGGATGCGGTACGGTTGGTAGGACCAATGGCTCCGGCCACATAACGAGGTTTGTTGGGGTTTAATTTGGTAAATTCTTCTGCTATCTCTCGGGCTAGTTTGGCGCCTTCGTAGCTTAGTTCGTAGGCTAAGGGCTCTAACTGATAATCGGCAAGAGAAATTTTTTGAGTGCTAAAGGTATTGGTTTCAATAATATCGGCTCCGGCAGTCAGGTATTCTGCATGAATGGCTTTTACCACATCGGGCCGAGTGATGTTTAATAAATCGTTATTCCCTTTTAAATCGCAAGGGTGTTGGGCAAAGCGTTGCCCCCGAAAATCAGCTTCGCTTAATTGATAGCGTTGAATCATGGTGCCCATGGCGCCATCAATTACTAAAATACGTTTGTGTAATTCTTCTCTTAAACTCATGTGTTTGCTGGCTTGTAAAGAGAAGTTGCCGGTGTGACTCTTACTTATCTGCTCCCAAAGGGATAGAATGTAGCACCTTGTTTGTACAGGTTGCTAAGACTTCGTAGGGTCTAGTCCCTCCGTCTTTCTTTATAAGCACCGCAAAAATGCCATTTTTAGGCCGTTAATCCAAAAAATCGGAATATTATTTCGATTGATTGGCTAAAGGAAGCTTTTGTAAAATTTAATTTGGCAAAAGGGGCTTAATTCAATCGTTTTGTAAGTAGTTCTTCTACCTTTTTAAACAATTGAATCGGCTTTAAATTGCGCCAGGAGAGCTGATCTAGTTCTCCGCCAAAGTTGAGGTAATAATCGATGTTGTTACGTTTAAACTCCTCAATTACGTGTTCGCGAAAGTTTACGGCGGCTATCCATCCATCTTCTACTTCTTGGAACCATTCTTCGTAATAGCAATCGTCGGAAGAGTGAAAGTTAAGGACGTTTTCGCCAATTAGAATGAATTTATTGAGCCCTTCGTCCATCATGAGTTCTAAAATTTCTCGTTTTAAAAACATGATATCATTGTGCAGGGCATCGTTCCATTCGCCAATAAACTCTATAATTACATAGCCTCGGTCGTAATCGGCAAATAATACTTTAAGGTAGAGGGTTTGGGAGCCGAAAAAATCCCACTGCGGGTGGATGAGGTAATTATAAATCTGCTTGTCGTAGGTAAATTCGCTATACACCGTTTCGTAAAAAGGCGAACGTTCGTCTTCAGCGGCAATATAGTCGTCGCGCCAGCGGTAATAGGGTTCTAGCTCGTGCATGGTTTAGGCTTGGTTTCTGAAGCCATCGCAAGCTTTACGCACATTCCCGAATTGATTGAGTAATTGCTTGGCTTTTTCTTCGGATACGCCAAGTTCTTGCACCACCATGGCAATGGCTCGACCTACTAGCTTGTGGTTGCTGAGTTGCATATCCACCATTTTATTTCCTTTTACCCGGCCTAAACGAATCATTACGGAAGTACTGATCATGTTTAGTGCGAGTTTTTGTGCCGTGCCCGATTTCATGCGGGTAGAGCCAGTTACAAATTCGGGACCTACCACTACTTCCACAGGAAATTGTGCTTGGGTTGCTACTGGGCTTTCTGCATTGCATACTACACAGCCGGTTAGAAGGCCGGCTGCATTGGCTTGTTGCAGACCACCAATAACGTAGGGGGTGCGCCCCGAAGCGGCAATGCCAATAAGGGTATCATTGGAGTTTGGTTGGTAGGCAGCAAGGTCTTTCCATGCTTGTTCGGCATCGTCTTCAGCAAATTCTACGGCCTTTCTAATAGCGCTATCACCACCGGCAATAAGGCCAATCACCAAATCGAAGGGTACGCCGTAGGTGGGTGGGCATTCGGAGGCGTCTACTACGCCTAAGCGGCCGCTAGTGCCTGCTCCAATATAAAATAAACGGCCACCGGCTTGCATACGAGGCACAATGGCTTCTACCAAGGCTTCTATTTGTGGGATAGATTTCTCTACCGCCGAGGGTACCGTTTTGTCTTCTTGGTTCATGCCACTCAATAAGTCATGAGTAGACATTTTATCTAGATTATCGAAATGTGAGGCTTGTTCGGTGGTGTTTTTCATTACCAAAAGTTACACATTTTATTTCTGTCTAAAAAAGATCTGAATAGGCACTCCCTGGAAATCGAAATGCTCTCTTAGCTTATTTTCGATGAAGCGCTTGTAGGGTTCTTTAATGTATTGTGGCAGGTTACAAAAGAATGCAAACATGGGGGAGGTGGCATTAATTTGCGTTACATATTTTACTTTAATGTATTTGCCTTTAGTGGCTGGCGGCGGATAATGCTCAATAAGCGGCAACATCACATCGTTTAGTTTTGATGTTGGAATTTTCTTTAGTTTGTTTTCATACACCTTTGCCGCACCTTCAATGGCTTTGAAAATACGTTGCTTTTCTACTACCGAGGTGAAAATGATAGGTACATCTGTAAAAGGAGATATTTTCTCGTAAATCTGCTCCTCAAAGGCTTTAGTAGTTTTATGATCTTTTTCAATTAAGTCCCACTTGTTCACTAAAATAACTACCCCTTTTTTGTTTTTCTCGGCTAAGTGGAAAATATTGATGTCTTGAGATTCAATTCCTTCCACGGCATCAATCATTAAAACAATTACATCGGCCTCTTCCAAAGCTTTAATGGTTCTCATTACCGAGTAAAACTCAATATTCTCTTTTACCTTGGTTTTTTTACGTAAACCGGCAGTATCTATGAGCATAAACTCGTGGCCAAATTGGTTGTAGTGTATGTGAATAGAATCGCGGGTGGTGCCGGCAATAGGGGTAACAATGTTGCGCTCTTTGCCAATTAAGGCATTTATAAGAGATGATTTTCCTACGTTCGGGCGACCAACAATGGCGTATTTAGGCAGATTGTTCTCCGCTTCGGGTTCTTCTTCAAAATGCGTAATTACTTCGTCGAGTAATTCGCCGGTTCCAGAGCCAGTCATGGCCGAAATTAGGTATACTTCACCAAGCCCTAAGCTGTAAAATACAGCGGCTTCGTTGCGTAAATTATTGTTATCTACTTTATTTGCAACTACGTATACTGGTTTTTTACTGCGACGTAAAATGTCGGCAATTTCATCGTCTAAATCGGTTACACCGGTTACCACATCTACCATAAAAATAACCACACTAGCCTCTTCAATGGCAATAGTTACTTGTTCGCGAATGGCTACTTCGAACACATCTTCAGAGTGGGCCACGTAGCCACCGGTATCAATAACCGTAAAGTGATTACCCACCCATTCCGATACCCCGTAGTGGCGGTCGCGGGTTACCCCGCTCATATCGTCAACAATGGCCTTACGGCTTTCTATTAAGCGATTAAAAAGGGTTGATTTTCCCACATTTGGTCGTCCTACAATGGCTACTATGTTACTCATGTTTTGTTGGTCTTAATTCTCGTATCCGAAGCTTTTTAGGTAATTTTTACGATTACGCCAATCGGCAATAACCTTTACAAAAACCTCTAAAAACACCTTTTTGCCTAAAAATTCTTCAATATCTTGGCGGGCATAGGTGCCCACCTTTTTTATCATTTCTCCGCCTTTACCTATTAAAATATTTTTTTGCGAATCACGCTCTACAACCACTTCGGCACTAATGCGGGTAAGCTTTCCGTCTTCTTTAAAAGCAGTAATTAATACCTCGGTGCTGTAGGGAATCTCCTTGTCGTAGAGCTTAAATATTTTTTCTCTAATAATTTCCGATACAAAGAACCGTTCTGTGCGATCGGTCAGGGTGTCTTTATCGTAGTAGGCCGGATGTTCGGGTAGTTTATCGTGTATAAATTGCAATACCGCTGCAATGTTATGGTCGTGCAAGGCCGAAACAGCAAAAATAGCTTCCGGATTTAATAGCTCTTTCCAATGCTCAATCTTTGCTAGCACCTTTTCTTCGTCTGATTTATCAATTTTATTGATGATAACCGCTACAGGAGATTTTGTTTTTTGTAAACGCTCCAGTACATCGTTTTCGTCGTAGCGTTCGTTGATGTCGGTTACAAACAAAATAAGATCGGCATCTACCACCGAACCGTTTACCACACTCATCATCGATTCTTGCAATCCGTAGTGCGGTTTTATGACGCCCGGGGTGTCTGAAAAAATAATTTGCACATCGGGTTCGTTCACAATTCCTAAAATTCGGTGCCTAGTGGTTTGCGCCTTCGAGGTAACAATAGACATCTTTTCGCCCACTAAGGCGTTCATGAGGGTAGATTTACCCGCATTCGGTTTCCCGACAAGACTCACAAAACCGGCTTTATGCGACATGGAATTTTTTTTTGAAAAAGATTTGGACTGCAAAGAAACGAAATATATCTTTGCAGTCCAATTTAAAAGCAAGGCATATTGCAGCCAAAGCCAATAAATTGTAGAGAGTGCGGGGTGGAGCAGTTGGTAGCTCGTCGGGCTCATAACCCGAAGGTCGTCAGTTCGAGTCTGGCCCCCGCTACCAAAACGTTAGAAGTACCTGAGGCACTGAAAACGATTTATGGCCCGTTCGTCTAGGGGTTAGGACGCCAGGTTTTCATCCTGGAAACAGGGGTTCGATTCCCCTACGGGCTACTTTTTACACTATTTAACAATAGTAA
>JBJTNJ010000061.1:0-16213 GCA_046074005.1 Sphingobacteriaceae bacterium | reverse complement strand
CAATCCGCTGGCGTCTTGTAGCGGAAGCCCATAAATTAAATCGTAATTAATAGAATGATAGCCCAAGGCACGGGCTTGTTTAGTTACTTCTAATACTTGTTCAAAGGTTTGAATTCGGTTGATAATGAATTGAACCTTTGGATCGAAATCTTGAATGCCCAAACTTAATCTTCTGAAACCGACTTCGGCTAGTGCTTTTAAGTGTGCTTCGCTTGTATTATTGGGGTGTGCTTCAAAGCTAAATTCAGCTTCAGGGTGAATATCGGCTTTAGCCAAAATGCCTTTTAGTAATTGCCCTAGGTTTTCTGGGCTGAAAAAGGTGGGGGTGCCGCCTCCTAAATGAATTTCTTTTATTTGTGGCTTTTGTTGAAATACCTCAAGGTAAGAATCCCATTCTTTTAACACGGCGTTTATGTAGGGTTCTTCTACTTTATGATTCTTGGTGATACGGGTATTGCAGCCACAATAGGTACACAAGCTTTCGCAATAGGGTAAGTGAATATATACGCTAATGCCATCTTGGGCATTGGTGCAATCGAAGCTCTTTTTTACTAATTTTTTCCATGTTTCTTCGCTAGGAGGAGTGCTATCCCAATACGGCACAGTAGGGTAGCTAGTGTAACGTGGGGCGGCCACATGGTATTTTGCAATCAGATTATCGAATTTCATGGTGTATTTATTCGTGTTGCCAAGCATCTAAATGGGCAATGGTTTGTTCTTCAATTTGTTGTACGGCTTCTTTCGTTAAAAAGGCTTGATGGGGTGAAACTAGCACATTTTTTAAACTCATGAGCTTGCGAAGTAGGGGGTCTTTTTTTTCGTCTTCGCTATGATTAAAAAAGAAAAGGCCTTTCTCGAATTCGTATACATCGGTGCCAAAATAACCTACTTTGCCACTTTCTAAGGCCGTAATTATAGCTTCGGTATTTACAATGCCTCCTCGGCTGGTATTTACAATTAATACGCCGGTTTTTACTTTAGCCAACGTGGCGGCATTTAATAGGTGGGTGGTTTCCTTTACTAGTGGTGTGTGTAGGCTAAGAATGTCAGCTTTTTCTAAAGCTTCGGTCAATGAAACTTGCTTAATGTACTCTGGTAACTCTATATCTTCAGAATCGTAGCCTAAAATGCTACAGCCCATACCATGGTATATACGAGCGGTGGCTAAGCCTATTTTGCCCAAACCTAAAATGCCAACGGTTTTTCCATAAAAATTGAATCCCATGTGATTTTCTATTCTAAAATCGAACGTAGAGGCTTCTGCACAAGTTTGCACCAATTTTCTGCTTAAAGCCATGGCTAAGCAAACACCAAATTCGGCAATTGCTTCTGGAGAGTAATTGGGTATGTTGGCTACTTTTATACCCCGTTTTTGGGCACATGCCAGGTCAATATGGTCGGTGCCTGCCGATCGGGTAGCAATATATTTAATCCCTAAATCGGCTAGTTTGTTAATAATTGGAGCAGAGAGATCGTCGTTTACAAATACCAAAACGGCATCTTTTCCTTTTGCGTAACAACAGCTTTTTTCGTCTAACTTATTCGAAATTAAGGTAATATCGTGCTTCTTCTGATTGGCCTTGGCCAATAGTTCCTTTTCATAATTTTTAACACTGAAGGCAACAACTCTCATGAGATAAAGAAAAAGCTTCGTCAAAGCTATCCCTTTATGAGGCCCTTAGCGATGAGTGGGGTCAGGAAGTAGTGTGATCTTTATCAGTTTTTCATTCGCTGAAGACCGGTATAATTAATGATTTCGATGTTGCTGCCTTGTTTGTTAATTAGGCCTTCATCTTTAAAATCGCTTAAAGTTCTACTTACGGTTTCGGTAGCCATTCCGGCCATAGCCGCCAAGTTTTCCCTAGATACTTTAAAATTTAGAGCAGGGTCGTCGGTATTTTTACTTTCTGATTTCGATAGGCGTAATAATACTTCCGATAGGCGCTTGCGTACCGAGTGGTATGCTAATTGAAGCAATTGTTCTTCTTTATCTTGCAGGTTATTGGCTAACAACTTTATAAACTCTTTGCCAATGTCTGGGTATTGGTCTAGCAATTCTTGAATATTCTCTTTGGGAAGTAAGCAAAGACTGGCATCTTCAATTACCTCAGCGGTATCGTGATAAACATCGTTGGCCAATAGGGTGTGTACGCCTAAATAGTCGTCGGGGCCACTCATGCCGGTAAGTAATTCTCGGCCATCTTTGGTTTGTTTAAATGTTTTTATTTTCCCTGATAGCACTATGTAAATACCTGTAGCTTGATCGCCCTCGTAATAAACAATTTGCTTCTTTTTAAAGGGTCTGGTTTTGCGTTCTTTTATAATTCGTTCTAATTCGGCCAAGCCATTGTTCTTCTTGACTAATTGCTCAATAGCGGCCATAGAGGTGCTAAAATTTGCTTTTTGCTGTTCGGCTTTAAGCAACCTGCTTTCAATGGCATTTAGTAATTCAATGTCGTCAAATGGTTTGGTTAAATAATCGTCGGCGCCCATTTCCATACCTTTTCTCATATCTAAGCGCTCTGCTTTTGCCGTTAAAAATATAAATGGAATAGTTACCGTTTCTGGATTTTTGCCGAGCAGATACAATACCCCATAGCCATCCAATTCGGGCATCATAATGTCGCATAAAATTAGGTCAGGTAGCTGAGTTTGCGCTTGTTCTACTCCAGCCTTGCCATCTGTAGCACTAAGTACTGTAAAGCCTGCTAATTCTAAGATTTCGGAGGTGCTTTCTCGAATATCTTTGTTGTCTTCGATAATTAGAATTGTTTTTTTCATGCTTTTTAAAAGGTAATGGTAAAAGAGGTACCCTTGTTTATGGTGCTATCATATTCAATGGTTCCATGCATCATGGCCGTATAACGGGCAACAATATTTAGCCCCAAGCCAGTGCCCGGGATGTTACCTGTATTGTGTGCCCTAAAAAAAGGTTGAAATAAGTGTTTTTGGTCTGTTTCTGGAATACCAATTCCATCGTCGCTAATGGTAATGGTGCAACTTTTATCACTTATTTCGGTGTTAAACTGAATAAAGGTATCGTCGCCAGAATACTTAATAGCATTTCCAATAAGGTTTACAATGCAGTTTTTTAGCAGGTTTGGATCTAAGTAAACACTACTTTTTAGTCCAGTATGTTCGTAAATAATGTTTTGTTTGGGTTTAGAAATCAATTGCATTTCTTCAATAATCTCTTCTGCCAATTCTACCAAATCAAACTCTTGGAAATTTAATTCTACTTTTCCGGCGTCTAGGCGCTCTAAGGATAAAAAATCATTCAGTATGGTGGTTAAATTTTCTACTGAATTTTTAATCTTATGAACGTGTTTATCTATTTGTGTTTCATCAGATATGGCGGCATACTTATTAATTAAAGATGCCGATAACTGTATGGCACCAAGTGGGGTTCTAAATTCATGCGAAGCCATAGACACAAACCTACTTTTTAGCTGATTCAGTTCTTTCTCTTTTTCTAAAGATAAACTAACCTCGGCCTTTGCTTCTTCTAGGGCGCTTACCGTTTCTTGTAATGAGGCTGTTCTGTTTTCTACCAAATTCTCTAATTGTGAGGCATATTCGCGAATACGTTCTTCTGCTGCTTTTTCTCTACTTAAATCGTGTATAAAGCCTGTATAAATACTTTCTTCACCAAATTTAACCTCACTAACGGCTAACCTGAATGGAAAAACAGAGCCGTCTTTGCGCAGGCCTTTTACTTCACGACCAATACCAATAATGGTTGGTTTATGTGTTTGTTGGTAGCGCTCTAAATAGCCATTGTGCTGATCTCGATCTGGCTGTGGCATTAATGCCGAAATATTTTTACCAATTACTTCTTGGGCAGCGTATCCGAATAACTCACAAGCAGAAGGGTTGATGCTTTCTATTGTGCCTCTGGGGTTAATGGTAATAATGCCATCGATGGCATTTTCTATAATGGCATGAAGTAGATTGTTATTTTTTAGCACAACCTAAATTAAGGATTAATTGCTTTTTATTTAGGTTAACCTGCATTTTTTCTAATTTTTTATCGAATTTTAGTTTACTAACTTAAACCACATAATGAAGAAATTATCATACTTAGTAGCAATTTTATTCTTTTCTGTTGCACAAAGCGCTTGTAAACAAGGTAATACAGAAAAATACGACGCCGTATATCAACCCAAAAACTACGTAGAATTAACGCATCCTGTTTGGAGTAAGAATGCCACCATTTATGAGGTAAATGTACGCCAATACACCAAAGAGGGTACGTTTAAAGCATTTGAAGCGCACTTACCTCGATTGAAAAAAATGGGCATTGATATTATTTGGATGATGCCTATTCATCCCATTGGGGTAAAAAACAGAAAAGGCAGTTTGGGGAGTGAATATTCGGTGAAAGACTATTATGCCATTAATCCGGAATATGGAACTATGGCCGATTTTAAAGCGCTGGTGGAGAACATTCACCGCATGGGTATGTATGTTATTATCGATTGGGTTGGAAATCATTCTGCGTGGGATAATAAATTGGCTCAAGAGCATCCAGATTGGTATACCAAAACGGTTGATGGTAAGTTTCAACCCACCCCTTGGTATGATTGGAGTGATGTAATTGATTTTGATTACGACCAACCGGGCATGCGCAAATACATGACCGATGCCATGAAATTTTGGGTAAAAGATGCCAATATTGATGGTTTTCGTTGCGATGTAGGTGGATTTATTCCGGTTGATTTTTGGGAGAATGCTCGAAGAGAGTTAGATGAAATTAAACCTGTATTTATGCTGGCAGAGTGGGAGTCGAGAGATTTACATAAAAAAGCATTTGATATGACCTATGCATGGTCGTTATTTGATAAGCTAAAAGTTGCTTGTAAAGGCGACGGTGATTTATATGGTCTCATTGAGTACATGGCGCACGATGTGAATACGTTTCCGAGAGATGCCTACCGAATGACCTTTACAGACAACCACGATATGAATTCGTGGAACGGTACCACCTTTAAGAATTTTGGCGATGGCTTGGAAACGGCCATGGTGTTTACCTCTATGGTAAATGGCATGCCTTTGGTGTATAGTGGTCAAGAGGCTGGTTTAAACAAATCTTTAAAGTTTTTTGATAAAGATGAAATTGAATGGAAAGACCATAAATTCTACGGTGTATTCCAAAAATTATTCGATCTAAAACACCGTAACCAAGCTTTATGGAATGGACAAGCAGGAGGGCTAATGGTTCGTTTAGATACTGATAAACCACAGCAAGTGGTTGCCTTTTGGAGAGAGAAAAATGGCAATAGGGTAGTGCCTATATTTAATTTCAGTGCAAAACCGGTACAAGTAAAATTGTTGAGTACGGTAGTAAATGGAACCTATACCGAGTTGTTTTCTGGCAAAAGCATTACATTAAAGGGAAATGATTTACTTACTTTAGCGCCTTGGGAGCACTTGGTGCTATACAAGTAAATTATGCCTATAAAACTGTATTTATTAGTAGGATTAGCCTATTCTTGTTTTTTTTGTACCGATATTCTTATTCGTAAATATAGCGTAAAGGCGAACTCCTTTTCGTTTATTTTAAAACGAAGTTCCTATACTGTATTGCTTTCGTTGGCATTATTGCTCGTATCGCTAAACATACTTACTCCACCGAGTGTGTGGGTGGCACTTCAAATTATTGGCATTTCTCTAATCTGTGGAATGGGCTTATGGCTATTTATTTTGGCTAACAGACTTATCAGCTTCCCCAACGTAGTGGTAATTAATCTATTTGGCTTATTGGTGCAGCAATTAGCGGCCCGATTTATTTTAGGGGAACATTTTAGCCCATATTTCTTTCAAAGCTTGGCTATTTGTGTGCTCGGTTTATTGGTGCAAGCCTCGGTTCCTAAACTCCAAAAAGGTCTAATTTTTGCCTTATTGAGCATTAGTTGCTGGTCATTTGGCTATTCTTTATTATCCATTCCGTTAAAACATACTCAAGTTACTTGGAGTACCTTTTTAATGGAAAGTACCATTTTGTTTTCAGCATGGCTTATTTATACATTCTCTAAAAAAGAGAATGAAAAAGCTCCCGAACAGACAGAAAATCGTATTAAGCCACTCACGTTTATGATTATTGCGGTGCTTACAACTTTGGGTAGTTTGCTTATTAAACAATCGTATAAAGAGTTTCAGGTAGGGCAAATTAGCTTACTTTACTTATTTCTTTTCCCATTTTCCTTGCTGGTAAGCAAATGGTACTTTAAAGAACAGATTAGCAAACGAGAATGGTTGGGTACGTGTATTATTTTTATCGGGATAGCTCTTTTTGTGTTGCGTTAGTCTTTAGGCTAACTGAAGTAAACCTTCTAGATCCAAAGTATTCGTATACATATCTAAGCCACCAGTTGCATTTATAGGCCATTCTTCCTTTGGTTTGTCCCAATAAAGCTCTACGCCGTTACCATCGGGATCATTTAAATAAATGGCCTCGGAAACACCGTGATCGCTGGCGCCATCTATTGGATAATTTAGTTCGAGTAAACGTTTTAAAATAATGGCCAAATCTTTTCTTGTAGGATACAAAATTGCCGTGTGAAATAAACCTGGACTTGTTCTAGGAGCAGGAGATCCACCTTTACTAAACCAAGTATTTAAACCAATGTGGTGATGGTAGCCACCCGCAGAAATAAATGCGGCATCGGCTCCATAGCGCATCGTTAATTCAAATCCCAGTATGCCGCAATAAAAACCTAATGCTCGTTCTAAATCGCTTACTTTTAAATGTACGTGGCCAATATGGGTTTGTGCGGGTATTTTGTAAGTCATGGTGATGTTGTTTTGTGCTTAAATATACGTTTATGTAAATTATTAATAGTCTTATAATTAATATTATGTTAAATAGTATTTTAGAATAAAAGAAAACCCCAGCCTATTAAACTGGGGTTCTCCTCTGTTAAATGAGCTAACTATTGTAGCGCATTAATTTGTTTGGTTAATTCAGCAACTTTAGCTTGGTTCTTTTTAATTACGTAATATGTTTTTAAATTTTGTAAAGCATTTAAGTTTTTAGGATCTAATTGTACAGATTGCTGTAAATACGGAAATGCACGATCAAACTCCGCATTGGCTGCTTTCATTGCGGCATCGTATTCTTTTTGTTTGTTTACCGGCAAGGTATTGGCTTTATTGTATAAATCAATGCCATTATTTAAAATACCACTACCTAAGTTTAAGCAAGCATCTACATACTTCGGATCTAGTTCTAGGGCTTTTTTATAGGCTTCTTCGGCTTTTTTGTAATCCTTTAGCGCATCATAAGCAATACCTAAATAGAAATACTCTAATTTATTGGTTGGATCTTTTGCAATTTGTTCGGTAATACGGCTAATTACTTGCTTTTGTTTGCCGCTCATTAAACTCAGTTCAATTTCTTGAGTTGCTAAAGCCTGATCGTTAAACTTGCTTGCATAGGTACTTGCAACAGCAATAGCATTTACCGTATCTTTTTCCAAAGCATATAACTTAGATAAATCTAAAGCAATAAGTTTGTTAGCAGAGTACTCTAATTTCACTAAATCGGCATATTTTTTAATGGCAGCTTTGTAATTCTGCGCATTAATGGCAGATAAGCCTGCATAATATGTTAAGGTAGTGTCGCTTGGCTTATAGCTTAATGACTTTTCGAACGCATCATAAGCCTGGCTGAATTTTTGTGTTTGGAAAGCTTTTACGCCCTTGTTTAATTCAAACTGAGCAAATAGATTATTTGCACGTTCAATATTAGTGGCATTTTGCGCTGTTGCACCCAATTCAATGGCTTTTTTAAGGTCTTCTTTTGCAGTAGCTAAGGTTTGCTCGGCACTTACACTTACGGTATCTAATATGGCTAAATCAGCATAAATTAAGGCTTTATAAGTCCAAGTTGTTGGATCTATTGCCGTTTTTTCGTTAACAGCAGCTCTATCAATAGATGCCTTAGCTGAGTTTATGCTTGGAAGTGCTAAAGCCAAAGAACCGGCATCTTTAAGCGTAATAAATTTGTCGTAATTACCCTTTGCGCTGTTTAATTCAGCTTTTTGGGCTACCGCACTAAAGCTAATGCCAATCAGTGATAGCGCTATTAATAGGGGTTTCATTTTCATAATTTTAATTGTATTGGTTAATAATTAATTATTCTTCGTTGTCTTCTGTAGGCTCCTCTCCTGTTTCTGGAGTATTTACATCATCGGGTGTTCCATCTGTAACGGTACCATCAGTGGCAATCGTATCTTCTGCATCGCTTTCATCTTCATGATCTACTTTGGCAATAGAAGCAATTTCATCTTCGCCTTTAAAGGTAATTAAGCGTACTCCTTGCGTAGCACGGCCCATTACTCGTAAATCGGCTACGCCAATACGAATTACAATGCCCGATTTGTTAATAATCATTAAATCATCGTTATCGGTTACATCTTTAATGGCCACTAATTCGCCGGTTTTTTCGGTAATATTTATGGTTTTAACCCCTTTACCACCACGGTTGGTAACACGATAATCCTCAATATCGGTACGTTTACCATAACCTCTTTCAGAAACCACTAATACGGTTACTTCCGGATCGTTTACGGTAATCATACCAATTACCTCATCTTTATCATGTGCCAAGGTTACACCACGCACACCGGTAGCGGTGCGGCCCATTGGGCGAACGGTAGATTCGTTGAAGCGAATAGCTCTTCCAGAGCGTAAGGCCATTAGTACTTCGCTTTGACCATTGGTTAAGCAAGCTTCTAACAATTGATCACCCTCGTTAATGTTAATGGCATTAATACCATTTGCACGAGGTCTAGAGTAGGCTTCTAACGACGTTTTCTTAATAGTACCTTTCTTGGTACACATAATAATGAAGTTATTTTCCAAGTACTCCTGATCTTTGAGGTTGGTTACTTTAATAAAGGCTTTAATTTTTTCCTCTTTCGGGATATTAATGATGTTCTGAATGGCTCTTCCTTTAGAAGTACGTGTGCCTTCCGGAATTTCAAATGCACGTAACCAGAAACAACGTCCGGCTTCGGTAAAGAACAGCATATAGTTGTGGGCCGATGCCGTAATTATGTGCTCAATAAAGTCTTCATCTCTCGATTGAGAACCCATAGAACCTTTTCCACCTCTACCCTGTCTGCGGTATTCGGTTAATGGCGTACGTTTAATATAGCCCTCGTGTGAAATGGTAATAACTACCTCTTCATCGGCAATAAAGTCTTCCATGCGCATATCCTCTGCAGAATGCACAATTACTGAACGACGCTCATCGCCATACTTTTCTCTAATTTCTATTAATTCGTCTTTGATGATTTGCATACGCAAGCCCTCATCGGCCAAAATAGATTTTAAATACTCAATGGTTTTCATCAATTCGGCATATTCTTCTTTAATCTTATCACGCTCTAGTCCGGTTAAACGACGAAGCGTCATATCCAAAATAGCTCTCGATTGAATATCTGATAAACCAAATTTCTCCATTAAGCCCGTACGAGCGTCTTCTGGAGTATCTGAATTACGAATTAACTTAATTACCTCATCTAAGTGATCTAAAGCAATTAATAAACCCTCCAAAATGTGGGCACGTTTTTCAGCTTCAGCTAATTCGAATTTGGTTCTACGTACTACTACTTCGTGGCGGTGTTCCACAAAGTATTTAATCATGTCCTTTAAGTTTAATAACTGTGGACGGCCTTTTACCAAGGCAATGTTATTTACTGAAAATGAGGTTTGTAGAGCAGTATATTTAAATAAATTATTTAATACAATAGATGAATTTGCATCTCGTTTAATTTCGTACACAATGCGCATCCCTTCTCTATCAGATTCATCACGAATTTCAGAGATACCTTCTATTTTTTTCTCGTTTACCAATTCGGCAGTACGCTCAATCATATTGGCCTTATTTACCTGATATGGTATTTCAGTTACAATAATGCGTTCTCTGTCGTTTCCGTAGGTTTCAATCTCGGCTTTAGCACGCATTACAATACGGCCTCTACCGGTTTCAAAGGCTTCTTGTACACCGGCATAGCCGTAAATAATACCTCCGGTCGGGAAATCAGGAGCTTTCACGTGCTGCATTAAGCCAGAAACCTCAATAGTATTATCGTCAATGTACGCGGTAATAGCACTAATAACCTCCGTAAGGTTGTGTGGAGCCATATTGGTAGCCATACCCACAGCAATACCAGAGGCCCCATTTACTAATAAGTTCGGAATTTTTGTAGGCAGAACGGTTGGTTCCTCTAAGGAATCATCGAAGTTTAATTGATAATCAATAGTGTCTTTATTGATATCATTTAGCATTTCTTCGGCAATTTTCTTTAATCTAGCCTCGGTATAACGCATAGCCGCAGGGCTATCACCATCTATGGAACCAAAGTTTCCTTGACCATCTACCATTGGGTAGCGTAAGCTCCAATCTTGGGCCATACGTACCATGGTATCGTATACCGATGAATCACCGTGTGGGTGATACTTACCCAATACGTCACCGACAATACGTGCCGATTTTTTATAAGGTTTTCCGCTGGTTACGCCCAAATCGAGCATGCCATACAATACCCGGCGGTGTACAGGTTTTAAACCATCACGTACATCGGGTAAGGCACGGGAAACAATTACCGACATCGAGTAATCGATGTAGGCAGATTTCATTTCCTCTTCAATATTTATGGGAATAATACGGTCGTTTGTAGGTTCCAAATTTCCTTTTTCTGTTTCTTCAGCCATTTCGTTTGGTAATCTTGCTAATTTTAATTTTTACTTGTTAAAATATGCATAAAGCATACGCGAAGATACGTATTTGAGAAACGTAAATTAGGTAGTGTGGAAAAGTTTTACGATAGCTAAAAAAAGGCTTTTTTGCGCCTTTAAACCCAATTTATACCCTTCTTTAAGAGCGACAAGGTTTCGGCCTCTAAACTTCCTTCGGTTGATGCAAAATTATATACCCAATTTGCTTGAGGTGGCAAGCTCATTAAGATTGATTCGATACGTCCATTGGTTTCTAGCCCGAACTTGGTTCCAGCGTCGTAAACAAGATTAAATTCGGCGTAACGGCTACGGCGTTGGTATTGCCATTCTTTTTGCTCTTGGGTAAAGGATTTGCCGCGATTACGAGCAATAAGTTCGGTATAAATAGGCACAAAGCTGCGGCCAAGGGCTTGCGAAAAAGAAAAAATCTCTTCCCAAGAAATACCTGCTGTTTTAGGACTTAATTTATCATAAAAAATACCACCAATGCCTCGGGTTTCTTCGCGATGTTTGATGTAGAAGTAATTGTCGGCCCAGGTTTTAAATTCTTGGTAAAATGTGCTATTAAAGCTGTCACATACATCTTTTAAGCCTTGATGAAAGAACTTGGCATCTTCCCCAATGATGTAATGTGGAGTTAAATCGATTCCGCCACCAAACCACCGTATTTCTTCGGAAAGCTCGAAATAGCGAATATTCATGTGAATAATGGGTACCCAAGGATTGTTAGGGTGAATAACAATGGAAACTCCGGTAGCAAAAAAATCTTCTTCGCTTACGCCAAAGGCTTTTTTTATAGGTTCGGGCAATTTACCATGCACCGCCGAAAAATTAACGCCACCTTTTTCTAATATAGCTCCGTTTTGTAGAATACGAGTACGGCCACCTCCCCCTCCTTCACGCTCCCAAAGCTCTTGTTCAAATTTTCCTAAGCCGTCGGCTAACTCTAAACCGGCACAAATTTCATCTTGAATGCTTTGATAAGCTGCTGCTATTTCTTCACGTGTTGGCATGCCCAAAAATGAGATATTTAAATGAAATTTAAGGGACAATGTTGATAATTATACAAAGAGATGATTTTATGTTTTTAAGATGCCTTCATAATTCTGATGTAAAATATTCAA
Organism: Sphingobacteriaceae bacterium; assembly: GCA_046074005.1. Classification (GTDB taxonomy): domain Bacteria; phylum Bacteroidota; class Bacteroidia; order Sphingobacteriales; family Sphingobacteriaceae; genus JAIPAN01. Next base: position 4,343 of record JBJTNJ010000061.1, on the reverse strand, counting down.
AAGACTATAAAATATAGCTACAAGTTATTAATTTTAAAATTCTTGCACACACCTTAAGCCATTTCATGGAAAATTTTGAACGCTTTAACCCCACTAAACTACTTTTCGGTAGAGATGTAATAGACGGTATTTGTACCGAATTAAAGCCCTTTGGAACTAAAGCCTTTATTATTATTGGTAAAGGATCGGTAAAAAAGAATGGCCTTTACGCCCGTTTAATCTCTTTATTAAATATTGGAGGCATTAGCCACCATACCTTCGAAGGCATTAAATCGAATCCTGTTTACCAAGATGCAGATGCCGCAGTTCGGGAGGCAAAAGCCTTTGAGGCCGATTTTATTATTGCTTTAGGGGGCGGTTCGGTGATTGATACAGCCAAAGCGGTTGCCATGGGTGTGCCCGTAACGCATTCTGTTTGGGATTTTTATCTTCAGAAAGCGAAGCCCGAAAAAGCCTTGCCTATTTTTGCCATTTTAACACTGGCCGCGACCGGTACCGAAATGAACCCATTTACTGTTTTGCAAGATACCGAAGGCGGTTCTAAACGTGGATATGGCTCTCCGCTATTGTACCCTAAGGTATCTTTCCTCGATCCGGGTCTAACCGCTAGCGTTCCCGCCGATTATACGGCCTACGGGGTAGCCGATTTAATGGCGCATGCGCTCGAACAATTTTTCGGCTCGGGTAATGCGCCTCTAACCGATTTACATACCGCAGCGGTGCTTAAATTAGCCGTAGAGTATGGGAAAAAGGTACTGAGTCAGCCCGATGATTACGATACTCGTGCAAATATTATGTGGCTGGCTACTACGGCATTAAATGGCTCATTAACGGCTGGTAAAAATGGAGGAGATTGGGCCTGTCATGGATTTGAACATTCTTTAAGTGTTTTATTTGATATTGCCCACGGGGCAGGTTTGTCTATCGTTTTTCCGGCATGGCTAAAACATAATCAGGCAAAGTTTACGGATAAATTAGCATTTTTGGCTAGAAATGTATTTGATTTGGAAGGTAGCAATGAGCAAATAGCCCCTCAATTTATTGAGCAATTAGAAGCTTTTTTTACTGCAATTAATACGCCTACTCGTTTATCTCAAGTGCAGATTAACCAAGATTCAAAAGAAGTTATCTTGGCTAATTTTAAACAAAATAGAGTTTCTGGCCAGGTTTATAAGCTTAGCGAAGAAGATCACAGCGCTATTTTGAATTTAATGTGGTAAGCTGCTGAGTTATGAAATTATCTGAAAAAGCCCTTACATGGGTTATGCGTTTGTACCCTCCTCTCCTTTTTCAGCGTATTTGGGTACGGCGCTTCGAGCCTGGATTTACCGCCGTGGAAGTAGTTATTGTAAAGAGTTTTATGAACAAAAACTACAATAAATCTATTTTTGGAGGAACTATTTTTACTGCAACCGACCCTTTCTATGCCATTTTATTCGATCAGGCATTGCAACGCAGAGGGCTAAAATGTCGTGTATGGCTAAAAAGCGCACAAATTAGCTATTTAAAACCAGGCCGAACAAACCTCAGCTTTCGGATTAGCCTTTCAGAAACTGATTTAAACGAGGCAGAAAGAATACTTCATAGCCATGGTAAATTCGTAAAAAGCTTCCCTATTGACTTATTCGATACCAGCGGCGTATTGTGTGCTAGCGTTCAGAATGAGGTATATATTCGTAATTTGCACAAAGGCGAAGCCGATATTGTAGCCTATTAAAAAAACGTAAGTTACTTACTATTAGTATTTTAAACTTCTTTAATTAATATAAAACTTGAAGAAATTCTACCATACCTACAAGCCTCATTATAAAACCAATTTAACGCTAGCTATTCCGGTAGTAATTTCTCAGTTGGGGCACACGCTGGTACATACAGCCGATAGTGTAATTGTGGGACATTTTGCAGGGACGATCCCTCTTGCAGCAGTTTCTCTGGTAAATAGTGTGTTTACTATTGTATTGGTACTGGGTATTGGTATTTCTTATGGAATTACTCCTTTAATAGCTCAAGAAAATGGGCGTAAAAACTATACGGAGTGTGGTAAATTGCTTTATAATAGCCTAGTTATTAGTGCTATTACTGGTCTAGTGCTTTTTTCTGCTATTTATTTTGGCACCATGGCGGCCATTGACCATTTAGGGCAAACACCCCAGGTAGTGGCTCAAGCTAAACCATTTTTGGGTCTTTTGGCTATTTCCATAATCCCACTCATGTTTTTTATGACCGCTAAACAGTTTGCTGAAGGTCTGGGTTTTACCAAGCAGGCTATGTATATTTCCATTTGGGGCAACCTGCTCAATATTGTGTTAGGTATAATTTTTGTAAAAGGCTTATTTGGCATTAACCCAATGGGTGTTAGGGGCGTTGGTTTAGCTACCTTAATAGATAGAACGGTAATGGGCATTGTAATGGTGGTGTATATTTTCCGTTCTAGCCATTTTAAACGCTACCTAAAAGAATTTGGCCGTTCGGCACTTACCAAGGCTCGTTCGCTTAGTATTTTAAAAATAGGGACTCCTGTTGCGCTCCAATATACCTTTGAGATTAGCGCATTTAGTGGAGCAGCTATTTTAATGGGCACCATTGGAGCTGTTCATCAGGCAGCTCACCAAGTAGCTATAAACATGGCCGCCATGACTTATATGATGGCCAGTGGCGTTGCTGCTGCTGCTGCTATAAAAACCGGCAATAATTTTGGTGGAAAAGACTTTAAGCAATTGCGCTTATCGGCTATATCTAGTTACCATATTGTGGTGGCTTTTATGAGTATAACTGCTCTTTTATTTGTTTTTTTTAACAATTATTTGCCTTTTATGTATACCGAAGATACCCGAGTAATTAGCATTGCCGCCCAATTATTGATTATAGCCGGCTTTTTTCAATTATTTGACGGCACACAAGTGGTTGGTTTAGGTATTTTAAGAGGAATGGGCGATGTAAACATGCCCACGCTCTTTACCTTTATAGCCTATTGGCTTATTGGCCTACCTATGGCTTATTTCTTAGGTATCGTGCAGCACTTAGGAGCCAACGGCATCTGGTACGGACTTACCTTGGGCTTACTCGTTTCTTCTGCTCTACTGTTTTTGCGTTTCCAATACTTTAGCCGCAAATTGGTGACAGATAATTTCTGACTTAGAAATAACGAATTGCCCGTACTCTATAAAAATCAGCCTTTGATACATTAAATGTGCCATTTGCTGGCCCAAAATCGTAGCACAAAACATCCGTTTGATTCGTTTCGCTGGAACACCAATAATAATTTGGATCAAAGCCCCCAATAAGTGTTTTATTTATCCCAATTTGCTCAAGTTCATACCTAGAAGGTAAATACCAATCGGTATAGCCATTCAAACTTAAATCGGCACATAGTTTTGCAGCATAATTGCCTACCCCTTGTTTTTGCACGATTGTTTCTGTATTGGTTTTACCCTTACCAATATCCCAGCCACCTGCACCTGTGTTTACGTTGCTATTGCTCCATTGAATAGATTTACTCTGATCTTCAATTGCTGCGATAATACCGTGCTGCACCTTGGGGTCATAGCCTGTATCGCCAGATTTTAACAGATATGCAATTACACCCCCCTCGTATTTTTCACCAACTTTTCTCAATACGGTACTATCTTTCTTGCAAGACAATACATGTCCTAGTTCCAGTATTAGAAACAAATACATTAACTTTTTCATAATTTTCATATTTTTAACTATTAGTTAAAAAACGAAATTAGAAAAGAAATATTTCAGTATGAGAATGTGCTACATTCTATCCGGCACTAGAATACCCAATAAACTCATAGTCATTTTAATGGTTTTTGCCGTTGCTGCTGATAGAGATAAACGGAAGTTTTTCAACTCTTCATCTTCCAGTTTAAGAATAATTTCTTCGTGGTAGAACTTATTGTAGAGTTTAGCTAGTTCGTAGGTATAGTTAGCCACAAGCGCTGGACTGTGCTCTTGAGCGGCTGCGTGTAGCATAGCTGGGTATTGGCTCAAACAAACTAAAACATCACGCTCTGATGATTTTAAAGAACCCGTAAATGTTGTGTTACTAGCAACATAGCTGGCTTTATTTAATACCGATTGAATACGAGCATGGGTATACTGAATAAAGGGTCCGGTATTTCCTTGAAAATCGATAGACTCGTTGGGGTCAAACAATAATCGTTTTTTAGGTTCTACTTTTAGTAAAAAGTATTTGAGGGCTCCTAAACCAATCATGTGATAGAGCTCGTGCTTTTCTTCTTCAGAAAAACCCGCTACTTTACCGAGTTCTTCGGTACGTTGCTTGGCGGTGGCTACCATTTCGGCCAATAAATCGTCGGCATCTACTACGGTTCCTT
>JBJTNJ010000060.1:0-14752 GCA_046074005.1 Sphingobacteriaceae bacterium | reverse complement strand
TCGCCATAAATAGATTTCTCTCTAATGCCAAGTAAGTTTAAATTTGGTCCGTTGATGATGTAGATATTCATTACTCAAACTTAAACTTTTAAATCGAAAAAGGTGCAGTGGGCGTCAATAATTAAAGGATTTCAAGCGTATCTAAAGCTAGAACGTTCGGTTTCGGCCAATACTATTGCAGCTTATGTATGCGATGTTGCCCTCTTGCAAGAATTTGTAGAAAGCGAATTGGGCAATAAATCACTCAATCAGGTCGATTTTTCTGATTTAAAAGAATTTATTGCTTGGATATATGGCCGAGGCATGAGTGCTAGTTCTCAAGCCCGTATTTTATCCGGCATTAAAACCTTTTTTCATTACTTGGTACTGGAGGGTTTATTAAACGATAATCCGACTACGCTCCTAGAAAGCCCGAAATTGAGCCGAAAACTACCCGATACACTTAGTATTCACGAAATAAATAGTTTAATAGATGCCATAGACCTTTCTAAGCCAGAGGGAATGCGCAATAAAGCCATTTTAGAGATACTTTACGGCTGTGGCCTTCGAGTATCAGAGGTAGTTGATTTAAAGATCTCGAACTTATTTTTAGATATTGAGTTGGTAAAAATTTTAGGTAAAGGCAACAAAGAGCGACTAGTTCCTATAGGTGCCGAAGCAGCTAAATTTTTACAAATATGGATGCAGGAGGTTCGAGTACACCTTAAGATAAAACCTGGCAAGGAAGATTGGGTATTCCTTAATAACAGAGGCTCATCGCTTTCTAGGGTGATGGTATTTTTAATTATTAAAGGCTTGGCTACTAAAATTGGACTTAAAAAAACCATTAGCCCGCATACCTTTAGACATTCATTTGCCACTCATTTATTGGAAGGCGGTGCCGATTTACGGGCAGTTCAAGAAATGCTTGGGCACGAAAGCATTACCACTACCGAAATTTATACGCACTTAGATAGAGATTATTTAAAAAGTACCATTTTACAGTACCACCCTCGTAGTTAACTAAGCCATTGGGCTTTTACCATACGGTCTTTGCCGCTCATATCGCAGCGTAGTTCTAGGCGTTTAAAGCCTTTTTCACTAAGCAACTGACATACTTCTGAACCGAAGCGCTCATTAATCTCGAAAAATAGAAAACCACCCGGTTTTAGTATTTCTTGCGCCAAAGTAGCAATGCGTTCATAGAAAATAAGCGGATCTTGATTAGTCACAAACAGTGCCAGATACGGCTCATGCGCCAATACATTAGCTTTCATGAGGTCTTTTTCTTCTTCAGCAATATAGGGAGGGTTACTTACCACTACATCAAAAGAAGAGGCTAATTGGCTAGCATGCATCTGCAATACATCTTTCTCAATAAACGTAATTTCTGTCTCATGTAAGTCGGCATTTTGTCGTGCAAGTGCCAAGGCATCTGCAGAAATATCTAAGGCTGTTAGCTCTGCATCCGGCAATTCTTTCTTTAAACTGATTGGAATACAGCCACTCCCAGTTCCAATATCTAAAATAGTTGGATTGGCTATCGAAACACTCTCTAAAATCCATTTCACTAATTCTTCAGTTTCGGGCCTAGGGATAAGCACCGCAGAACTTACTCGAAATCGGCGTCCGTAAAATTCCGTTTCGCCCAATAGGTATTGAATTGGTTTTGAAGACTTTAGCTGGGATAGAACCTCTAAAAAATAGACTTTATCTGCCTCGAAAATTTCCTCTTGCTTGTGAAGAAGGTAGCTGGCCTTTGTCCACGATAAACGATGTTGCACAGTTAAAAAGCAAAGCATTTTTGCTTCTTCAGAAGCATAAATAGCGCTTAATTCGGCACTAAAGTACCTTTCGAGATCAGAGAAAGTCATCGTTGCAAAATAAAGAAAAGCTTTGGTAAAAAAGCTAGATTTAGCTTCAAAAAACGGAGGATTTGATTAATTTGCAGCATATTTCAAGGCCATGATTTACGTATTTATCAGCATTTTTTGCAGTGTGATTGTTTCTATCCTGCTCAAACTAGCAAAGCGCTATGAGCTAAACATGCTACAAGCCATCCCCGTAAATTATGCGATTGCGGCGCTAGCTTGTATTTTTTTATTTAAACCTAGCCTAAGCATTCCTTCGCAAAGCCCTATGGGCACCTATACCCTTTTAAGCCTTTTGTTACCTAGCTTATTCCTCATCTTAGCCATTGCTGTAAAAAAATCTGGGATTGTTCGTACCGATATTGCCCAACGCTTATCGCTACTTATTCCTCTACTAGCCGCTTTCTTACTGTTTGGAGAAATCATTTCTCCACAAAAATTTAGTGCCATAGCTATTGGACTTGTTGCCGTACTCTTTTCCATACCATGGAAAAACGAACAAGCAAGTACGAAATACGCCTGGGTGTATCCACTCCTTGTATTTATTGGTATGGGCATTATTGATGTGTTTTTCAAGCAATTAGCAGCATTTAAAACCATCCCTTTTACCACTTCATTATTTTGGGTATTTCTAGGGTCCTTAGCCATTTCTTTAGTGTTTTTGGCCTACCAACGATTGATCAAAAAAGAAGTACTAAAGCTTAAAAACATACTCTTCGGAATGGTCTTAGGATTCTTCAATTTCGGGAACATTCTATTCTACCTAAAAGCACACCAAGCACTAAATACACAACCATCTTTGGTATTTACGAGTATGAATATTGGGGTAATTGCTTTGGGCTCTTTAGTGGGTTTATGGGTATTTAAAGAAAAGCTGAGCCTGTTAAATTATTTTGGAATTGCATTGGCCCTCCTAGCCATTCTATTAATTTCACTAGCCTAGGCATGTTTAACGATACCTATTTAACCGTAAAAAAAACCTCTCAGGGTCTTTTTAAAGATAAAGGCAGTAAGTTTATCGGCTACATCTTCCCAATTCAATCGGCCGAGGAAGTAAAAGAAATTGTAGCGGAACTAAAAGCAGAACATCCTAAAGCCCGACATATTTGCTGGGCGCTACGGGTAAGCACCGATCGCTCAGTTTTCAGAGTAAACGACGACGGGGAACCCTCGGGAACTGCCGGAAAACCAATATTAAACACACTTCTATCGGCCGACCTTACGCAAGTTTGTGTGGCAGTAGTGCGTTATTTTGGGGGCACACTGTTGGGTGTTCCGGGTTTAATACATGCATACAAGCAAGCCTCCGTCGAAGCTATTAAGGCAGCTGAAATTATAGAGAAAACAATACAAGATTGCTATCAAATAGAAGTGCCCTACGCCCAACTTAATGAGGTAATGAAGATTCTTAAGGAAGGGAAAATTTCTATTAAATCGCAAAAATTAGACAGCGATTGTATCCTAATAATTGAGATAAGACAACAATTTGTGTTAAAAATTATTACACAATTAGAAAATATTAATAACTTGAGGTTAAATTATCTATTCAGCTTATGAAAATATCAACTACAGACCTCATTTTAAATAAAGATGGTAGTGTGTACCACCTAAACCTTTTACCGGAAGATTTAGCCGATGACATTATCACCGTTGGCGATCCTGATCGGGTGGGCGAAGTAAGCAAACACTTCGATAAAGTAGAATTACGCAAAGGAAAACGTGAATTTATAACACATACAGGTTATATTGGATCGAAACGAATTAGTGTTATTTCTACCGGCATTGGTACCGATAATATTGATATTGTACTTAATGAGTTAGACGCTTTAGTAAACATAGATCTTGACAAACGAGAATATTTAGACAAACTAAAAAGTCTAAATATTATACGTGTAGGCACTTCAGGTGCTATGCAAGCCGATATACCGATTGATAGTATTCTAGTATCGGAATATGCCGTAGGGCTCGATTCTTTATTAGCCTATTACCACTACGAAGCTAGCCGCGAAGAAAAAGCTATTTTAAGAGCCATTAACAGCCAAGCACCTGCCTTCAAAAACTTAAAACCTTACGTTTGTGCTGGTAGTAAATCATTATTACGAAAAATAGGGAAAGATTTAACTCGTGGTATTACGGTTACAGCTCCAGGATTCTACGCTCCCCAAGGCCGTGAGTTGCGATACACCAAAACTATCCCGAATTTTATTAAACAATTATCAGGAATTAAGAAGGATAACTGGCGTTTAACTAATTTAGAAATGGAAACAGCCGGCATTTACGGCTTAGCCAATATTTTAGGACACCAAGCAATTTCCATAAACGCTATTTTAGCTAGCAGAGTACGTTCTGAGTTTTCTAAAAATCCTGGAAAAATTGTAGATAAAACCATAAAAATGGTCTTAGAGCGCACTTGCCAACTCTAGGAATGTGCTTAGTGCCACCCTTTTGGGTGCATCGAATTGATAGTCTATTGACCGAGTGAGGTATTCATTCAAATCAATAGCTATCGGTTCGTCTGCCATGTTCTCAATTAACTCTTGGCGATGGTTTATTCCATAAGCCAAAGCTTCATTAAACAAGTTTATAAAACCACTGGGTAATTTTTGAACACTTACCCAAGCGGCAAACACAAAGGGTAGTTGAGTTAGGTTAAACCAACATTCCGATAAATCATAGGCAAAGGCATACTTGTTTTTTTTGCCAAACGTACGATCGCCAATTTCAACAAATGCATCGGCTTCTCCATCACGTAGCCAAGTCACTTCTTTTTTCCATAAATGCTTCATTAGCACTTGGGATAATAAGTTTGAGGTTCTAGATTGTTCATCTAATCGAATCGTTTGAATGTCTTCTATCGGTTTATCTGAAAAAATAAATACCGAGTTTACGGGCCCCAAAGCTCCTATACAATAATCTGAAACTAGTTCGTAACTAGGCATACGCAATAAAGTAGCCACAGGTACTAAGCCAATTTGAACCTCGTTGTTTAATAATTTATCGGCACAAGTGGCTGGAATGTCTAAGCTTAAGTGAATATGAGCTGCCACCGGCGAATGGATAAGCCCATACACGAAGGGCTTGGTATTGGTGTAAGAAACGGCAGAAACGCTTATTTTATCGCTCATATTAAACTAAATGCTGGGTATTGTTATATTCTTGTATCTCAAAATTTTTGCCAGTAAAATACACCTTGTACAAGGTGGTATTGCTGTGAGGAAAGCTATCCATTTTCGACAATTCTAAATCCGATAACAGGCATAAAAATATACGCAATGCTCGGCCATGCATGCAGATTAACACATTAGAGACATCAGGTAGTTGCTTTAATTCTTCCAAGACAACTAATTGCCTTTCTTGAACTTCTAGAGGGCTTTCGCCGCCCTCAAATTTCTCGTGTACAGCACCTGCTAACCAAGCAGAAGTTAGAGACAAAAACGCCGGCTTAGTAACTTCCGAGGGCTTGCCTTCATAGATGCCCCAAGCCAATTCATCTAAACCGGCATGCTGCTTCCAGGAAATATCTTTCTCAATAAATCGGGCAACGGTTTGGTGGGTACGCTTTAAGGTAGAGGTATACACTACATCGAAGGGAATGTGCTGATAGGTATTAAAAAAAGCAGCGGCTTGGGCCTTCCCTTTTTCATTTAAATCGGTATTCATGCCACGGCCTTGAATGATTCCTTGGCTATTTAAATCGGTTTCGCCGTGCCTAATAATATAAAATGTTTTGGCTGTATACATTAATTCAATACCGGTAGTGGGTAATAGTTGGGTTTTACCTCATCTTCGAAGACAACATCTTTAAAATCTTGAATGACGTGGTAATGGGTATCCCGTTCTATTGGATGGCGACCTACTTGTTTAATTAGGTTTACCAATTCTTGGGTGCTCATTGCCGGATTTTGCTCTTCGGCACCAGCCATGGTGTAAATTTTGGTGGTGTCATCTAACGTTCCATCAATATCATCTACCCCAAAACTCAAAGAAAGTTGGGCGGTTTGCCGACTAATCATGGCCCAATAGGCTTTTATATGATCGAAATTATCCAGATAAATTCTAGAAATAGCATAATTACGCAAATCTTCAACCACACTTACCTCTGGCAGGTGCGATAACTGATTATCTTGATTTCTGAATTTTAAAGGTATAAAGGTTTGAAAACCACCCGTGCGATCTTGTAATTTACGTAATTGCTCCATGTGATCGATACGATGTGCGTAGCTTTCCATATGGCCATACAACATGGTGGCATTAGAGCGCATGCCCAAATTGTGCCAAATTTCATGTATTTCTAACCATTGGGCCCCAGTACATTTATCTTTTGCAATTTGCTCTCTAATTTCGGGGGCAAAGATTTCGGCACCACCTCCGGGAATAGAATCTAAACCAGCTTCTTTCATCAATTTCATGCCAGTGCTATAATCAATTTTGGCTTTTTTGAAAATATAATGAAACTCTACAGGCGTAAGTGCTTTTATATGCAAATCTGCTCGGTGAGCTCGGATAGATTGAAATAAATCAACATAAAAATCGACATCATACTGCGGTAATACCCCCCCCACAATATGCACTTCAGTTACAGGTTTTCCATCGTACGATTTTACGATGTCCATCATGTCTTCTTTTGTAAACTGCCACCCCTCTTCTTTTTGTTTTAACAATCGAGAATAGGAACAAAATTTACAGTCGTACACACATAAATTAGTAGGTTCTATATGAAAATTGCGATTAAAATAGGTTTTGTCGCCATGCTTTTGCTCTCTTATAAAATTGGCTAAAACGCCCAAATACGAGATATCTGCTTTTTCGTAAAGCAATACCCCTTCTTCAGGACTAATACGTTCGCCTTTTTGCACTTTTTGTGCAATGGCTCTAAGGTCTTCTGACAAAGAAGTATCGGATAGTAAAAAAGAGAGCGGGATAGACATGGTAGCTATTTTTTACAAAAATACACATTCGTTACACAATATTTATGCCTATTGTTGGGATAAAGCCATGCATTTATTAAGTTTACGAAAGGATTATATACTATGAAAATTGAAACCATAGCCATACATGCTGGCAATACTGTTAATAGTTTAACTGGCGAAGTCATTCAGCCTATTAGTCTGTCTACCACTTTTGAACGTGATGCTGAAGGTAATTATCCAGATGGTTATGTGTATACCCGTAGCGACAACCCCAACAGACGCTCTTTGGAAAAGGTTTTAGCAGCTTTGGAACACGGAGTTGATGCTTGTGCCTTCTCTTCGGGCAATGCCGCTGGGTCGGCAGTATTTCAGGCTTTAGAACCAGGCAGTCACATCATCGCTCCAGACGATATGTATCACGGCTTACGCAATGCGCTCTTACAAGTATTTAAGGGAGTTTTAAGTGTCGATTTTGTGGATACTACCTCCTTAGATGCCCTAGAAAAAGCCATTAAACCCAATACCCGTTTAATTTGGCTAGAGAGCCCCTCTAATCCATTATTAAAAATTAGTGATATTGCTGCCATTTGCAGCTTGGCTAAAAAACATGGCATTAAAGTGGCTTGCGATAATACCTTCGCTACGCCCATTTTTCAGTGCCCATTAAGTTTAGGTGCCGATATTGTAATGCACTCTACCACTAAATACTTAGGGGGGCATAGCGATGTGTTGGGTGGTGCCCTAATTTGCAAAAGCACAGATGAGTTTTGGACAAAAATTAGAACTATACAAGCGCTCTCAGGTGCAGTTCCCGCTCCTTTTGATTGCTACATGACCGTCAGGGGCATTAAAACGTTAGCCTACCGTATGAAAGGTCATTTAGAAAATGCACTAGCGCTAGCCACCTATTTAGAACAACACCCAAATGTTGAACGTGTATATTATCCTGGTTTAGCCAGTCACCCACAGCACGAATTGGCTAAAAAGCAACAATGTGGCTATGGAGGTGTAATCTCCATCTTGGTAAAAGATGGTGAAGATGCTGCCCGAAAGGTGTGTAATAGCGTGAAAATATTCACTCAAGCTACCAGTTTAGGTGGTGTTGAAAGTTTGTTAGAACACCGTGCCTCTGTAGAAGGACCGGATACTAAAACTCCTAAAAATCTTATTAGATTATCGGTAGGTTTAGAACATATAGAAGATTTGAAAGCAGATTTGGCACAAGCTTTGGCTTAAACCTAGGCTTCTCTAGTCACATCCCAAGCCTCTAAGTAATCGGCTACTCTACGTACAAAAGAACCACCTAAGCCTCCGTCTACAACCCGGTGATCGTAAGACAAGGATAAATACATCATGTGTCTGATGGCAATCACATCCCCATCGGAAGTTTCTAAAACAGCAGGTTTTTTCTTAATGGCACCCACTGCTAAAATGGCTACTTGTGGTTGGTTAATAATTGGCGTTCCCATTAAATTACCAAAAGAGCCCAAATTGGTTAGGGTAAATGTGCCATCTTTTACCTCATCGGGTTGTAGTTTATTTTGGCGGGCACGATTGGCTAAATCGTTTACCGATTTACTCAAACCTACCATGTTTAATTGATCGGCACGTTTAATAACCGGAACTATTAAATTACCTGAGGGTAAGGCAGTTGCCATACCTATATTAATGTCTTTCTTTTTAATTATTTGTTGCCCGCTTACCGATACGTTTATCATCGGAAAATCTTTAATGGCTTTGGCAACAGCTTCTATAAAAATGGGTGTAAAGGTTAGTTTTTCGTTTTCACGTTTTTCGAAAACGCTTTTTACCCTATCTCTCCAACGTACCACATTGGTTACATCGGCCTCAACAAACGAAGTTACGTGTGGCGACGTTTGCTTACTCATTACCATGTGTTCAGCAATAAGTTTGCGCATGCGATCCATTTCTATAATCTCATCAGATCCGGAAACAGACGCTACTGGAGTTGTTGTTATTTTAGGAGCCTCTATTGGAGCTGATTGGGGACTCTCTGACCTTGGTGTGGCAGTACCTTTTTTGGCAATATAGTCCAACAAATCTTGTTTGGTTACTTTACCATCAGCACCAGTACCAACCAATTGATCTAATTCGGTTAGTGAAATCCCCTCTTCGGTAGCTATACTTTTCACCAAGGGTGAATAAAATTTTTCGCTCTGACTAAAATCGGCTTGTTCTACAGAAATGGGTGCTGTGGCTAGTTCTTTAATGCCTGAAATATCGGCAATTATAGGAGTTTCAACTACAGGGCTAGGTTCTGGAGCGGCCACTATCGGGGGTACCGGAGCACTAGAAGTGCTGCCACCTTCGGTTTCTATGAGTGCAATTACCTCTCCTACCTGTACTACATCATTTTCAGCAAACAACACTTTTAGCAGTTTACCGGCTACGGGAGAAGGCACTTCAGAATCTACTTTATCGGTAGCAATTTCTAAAATAATTTCATCTGCTTTAATGGAGTCACCTACATTTTTTACCCATTTTATCAGGGTAGCTTCGGCAACGCTTTCGCCCATTTTAGGAAGAGTTAACTGATATTCAGCCATAGAGTTAAGATGTTTGATGCAAAAATAAGGCTTTTTTCTTAAGCGTAATCTTCTGTTAGTAATTTATAAAGCATAAGCAAGGCATTGGCGGCCGAGCGTTCAATATTTTCTTTTCGTTTATAACCAAATTCGAATCTCCGGCTAATTACCCTACTTTTATTGGCTACGGCAATCCATACAGTACCTACAGGCTTTTCGGGCATACCACCACCAGGTCCTGCAATACCACTAATAGATACAGCATAATCGGCATGGTATTTCGCAACGGCTCCTTGTGCCATTTCTTCTACTACTTCGGCACTTACGGCACCATGTTGTTGCAAGGTTTGGTGTTTTACGCCCAACATACTCTCTTTAAGATCGTAAGAATAGGCTACTGCACTCCCATCGAATACCGAACTGCAGCCGGCATGTTGGGTAAACTGATGAGCTAAATATCCACCGGTACAACTTTCGGCCAATACTAATTTCAGCTTACGGGTTTCCATAAAATCTAAAATCACCTTCTCAAAAGGCAAATCGGCATCGGTAATAAAATACGGGCCTATAAGCTGTTTAATTTTATTGGCGTAGCCTTCTACTTCAGCTTCTAAGCTGTTTTTATCGGTTCCCAAAGCTGTTAAACGCAAACGTACCTGACCTAATTTTGGCAAATAGGCCAAGCCTATATGGCTCGGCAGGGCATTCTCTACTGCTGCAATACGCTCCGAAAGAAAAGATTCGCCAATGCCCGCCGTTAAGAGCGTGTGGTGCACAATGGCCGGCAAATTGGCTCTTTGCTTAATACGTGGGAGCACTTCTTCCTCCATTAAATATTTCATTTCAAAAGGTACTCCCGGCATCGATACAATAACAGATCCTTCTTGCTCAAACCACATGCCGGGTGCCGTTCCATTTTTATTTTGCAACACAGTACAGTTTTCAGGCACATCGGCTTGTGCTATGTTTATGGGTAATAAAGGGGCTTTAAACTTTTTGAAAAATTCGGTTACTCTACTAAGTGTTTCGGCATCTTGTTTAAACCCAACATTGAAGTACTCGGCCAGTGTTTTTTTGGTGATATCATCTTTTGTGGGGCCTAAACCACCGGTTATTAACACGAGATCTACCCTTTCTGAGGCAGCCGATAGGGCTTGTATGATAGCTTCTTTTTCATCGGATATAGAGGTAATTTGTTGTACACGTACGCCAATTTCACTCAGTTTCTGACCCATCCAGGCCGAATTCGTATCTACAATTTGGCCTATCAGTATTTCGTCGCCAATGGTAATAATCTCTGCTAACATGTTAAAATTGGTTGTAGTAATCGCGTCGTTTGCTAAGCTTTAAATCTTGAAGTATAGAAGCTTTTACCCGTAAATCAACGGTATAACTTCGGTAGGTTCCAAACGGAATCCAACCAAAAGATAAATCCCAGCAATGTAGATCTCTATAAATTCCTATTTGAGTTAAGCTTATTTTCTTTTGGTGGAAATCATAGCCAGAATTATAGGTGAGTTTCCATTTTGGGGTAACGGTAAAATCGCCGTTAAAGTTTAAAGTATTGGTTCGGTATGCCAATAAGCCAACCTTAGAATAGTTAAAACTATAAGATGCCCTAAAAGTCCATGGAATGTTAAAATCTACAAAAGCCTCCGAGTTACGATTAATTTGCGCCAACTGCTCGTCTTGCTGGGGCGTTAACGTAGATAAGGTGTTTTTCTGAGGATTTGGATGATTTTTACTCAAGCCCGATGAGTTTAAATTAAAGTCGAGAGATAAACCAAAATTGGTTAATCGAGCTAATTTACCATCGGCAATGGCGTATTTATTTATACGTACACCGGTATTGTTAAGTTGGTAAGGATCTAATATCCCAAAAAATGCCACGCCTAGTTTTTGTTTTAGCAAAGAGGTGCGACCTGAGAAATTGATGGCTGATAAATTAAAGGAATCTACCGCAAAGTTATAATTCCCTGAAAAGCTAAGGCCTTGTAAAACAGGTATCTTTTCGCCTTTACCTAAAGTATCTTTTTTACTTTTCACTTTCGCTTCAATATTATTATCTACACTAAAGCTAATGCCGGCAACTTTACCTCTACCTGGATATCCGTACACACCTTGTTCATAAATTGAATACTGCGTAAGTGCACCTTGGGCATTGCTCTGCACCTCTTGGTAATAGCCAAAATGGCTGGCGGAAAAATCTGGGCGATAATTAAAACCTACCGATGGAGTAACCACATGTCTCATGGCCATTAAACGCCCTTTCTTGAAGTTTACCTGGCCATAAAATTTGGTGGTTAAACCGGTGTTTATACCATATTCATAGGATCTGCTAAATCCTGGGACAGTATCTATTAACACCTTACTATCAGCTGCAGACCACTGCTTACGAATGGTTTTAGTGTACCAATTTTCTGTATAATTTACACCGGTATTTAAATTAAAGAACTTAAACAAGTTTTGAGAAAAACTTATAGGAACGGTATGCTGAAAGCCATTTCGTAGATTCTTCAGCGCCCCAGCTTTGAATAGTAAATCTTCTTTAGTATCTAAAGTGTTTGTTCCTCGTAAGCTATAGCCCACGTTTATTCGTTGATACCATTTTTGATCGCCGGTTCTAGTTTTAGAATCGAACGGACTAATAGTACTCATGTTTAAGCTGAAGGTGGGTAACTCCAAATACACGGTTTTTTGCTGCATATCTTGCCTATGACTTAAACTAGATGTAAAGTTGAACAAGCCATTGGCAAAAGTTTTACCGTAACTAATGTTTGAAGAAAGCGTATTTCGAGTTAATTGATCGAAATTGTAGGAACCACCAGCTGCGGTATTGGTGAAATAGCTAGATGTACCTGCATTTACCGAGGCACTAAACGTGGTACCGGGATTGGCCTCGGGACGTTGGGTATGACTCCACTGAATATTAAAATCTTTAAAAGGTTTGTAGCCAGGGGTACCTTCAATACCAGTACGAGTAGATGAATAGCGTAAATTAAGGTTACCATCGTACCTGTAGCGTTTTTGGTAACGAGCGGCCAAACTTAAATCGTAAGAACCTCGACTGTATAAACTCCCCCTCAGAGTCATATCCCAATATTCATTTAAGCCAATGTAATAACCAAAATCACGCATAAAAAAACCTCGGGTAGCATCTTCACCAAACGTTGGGAATAAAATACCAGAAGCTCGTCTATTCGCTTTTGGGAAAAAGCCGAATGGAATGCCTATTGGTAGAGGAATATCTTCAATTTCTAGATAAGCAGGTCCAGTAACAATTTGTTTATCGGTAACCATACCCTTAGTAATAAAAATACCAAAGTGCGGATGATCTAAATTACAGGTACTATAAATACCATTTTTAAAGAAACCCTCATCAAACTGATTTTTCTTAAATTGTTTTGCTTGCAAATAACCACCGTCTACTTCAGAAAATACGCCGTATGATTTGCCTTTTTTAGTGTAGATATTAAACAATAAGGAATCTGTAGTAATGGGCTGATCGGAACCTTGCTTTAAAATAGGGCGCCCCTTAAAGCGATTGGCTTTGGCATCAAATACGCCTTTTGCAAATACCGAACTATTTTTTTGATCTAAGCGGATATAATCTGCATCTAATTCAAAATCGGTATAGTTTACCCTAGCCCTGCCATAGAGGTAAATAATCCCATTTTTTTTATCAAAGCGAATGGAGTCTTCGGCGGTATACTTTACTCCGGCATCTAGTTTGGCTGTTTTTGAGTTAGACTGTTTAATGGTATCAACCTTTACCGAAGGGAATTTGGTGGTAGGCTTTTTTTGCGCAAAGAGCCCACTCATTGCCCCCACAGAGAAACAAATGAACAGAAGAAATAGAAAAAGAGCTCTTTTTAATTTCAAATTAGCCGATGAATACTATTTTTGTAAATGTTCAACTCAAAAAATCGATCAAAATTAATGAAAAATATCCCATTCATCAGACCGATTTCTGCTTTCTTAACGGTTTTAGTACTTATTCCACTGATTTCTAGTGGTAAATCTGCCTTAAATGCACCCTATCGCATAAAAACAATTGTGATAGATGCAGGTCATGGGGGCCAAGATGGAGCCACCCATGGGGCTATTTCTAAAGAAAAAGATGTAGCTTTAATGACTGCTTTACGCTTAGGAAAAGCCATTGAAGAGCAATTGAAAGATGTAAAAGTAGTTTATACCCGCACCACCGACGTGTTTGTGCCCTTGTACGAACGCATTGGCTTAGCGAATAGAGTAAAAGCCGATTTATTTATTTCTATACACTGCAACTCTATGCCTATTAACAAAAAAACAATTGTAACAGGCTACCATAAAAATAAAAAAGGAAAGAAAGTGCCTACCTATTCTACCATTACTACCCAAAGTACGGGCACTAGCGGTGTAGAAACGTTCGTTTCTGGTTTCGGGCGATTAGATGAACAAGATATTGCACTACGGGAAAATGCCTCTATTTTGCTCGAGAAAGACTACAAAGACAATTACGAAGGTTACGACCCCAATGATCCCGAAAGTATTATCATGTTCTCTTTCTTAAAAAATAGTTTTAGGGAGCAGAGCATTAAATTGGCTACTTTTATGCAAGATGAATACGTTAAAACCGGACGTATTGATCGCGGAGTAAAAGAAAAAAGCTTGGCGGTGCTAGCCAGAGCGGGCATGCCAGCCGTATTAACCGAAATTGGCTTTATTTCTAATCCAGACGAAGAAGCCTATATGAATTCAGACGCCGGACAACAAGAAATTGTAGATTGCTTATTAAAAGCAGTTCAAACCTATAAAAAACAACTCGAAGTAGACTAAACGAGCTTAAACAACTGATTTTGAAAATATCTAACGAAACCAAAGTAGGCATATTGGCCACTGTAGCAATTACAGTATTAATTTTAGGGTATAGCTTTTTACGAGGCACCGATTTGTTTATGAGAGAAAATGAGTTTTACGCCATTTATCCAAACATCGACGGGCTTACCGAATCTAAACCAGTACTGGTAAATGGCTTTAAAATTGGTAGAGTTTCTAAGCTTACCTTGGCACCAAACGGGCAAATTATCGCCGAATTTCAAATCAGCCCAGATTACAAAATTCCTAAAAACACTACGGCACGTTTAGAAAGCACCGATTTATTGGGCGGAAAAGCCATTGTATTTGAGTTGGGTGATAGTAAGGCCTTTGCCAGCGATGGCGATACCTTAACCGCCTTTATTCAAGAAGGATTTATGGATCAGGTAAAACCTATCCAAAAGAAAGCCGATCAAATTGCTAGCCGTTTAGATTCTATTCTCGAATCGGTTAATAATACGCTAAATCCTAAGTTCCAGAAAAATTTCGACCGCAGCTTTGCCAGCATTGCCAATACACTCGAAAATTTAGAACGCACCTCTAAAAAGGTAGATGGTTTGATGGATTCTGAAACTGCCAAAATATCGGG
>JBJTNJ010000059.1:0-4393 GCA_046074005.1 Sphingobacteriaceae bacterium | reverse complement strand
GAACGCGCACTCATTAGCATTGCTAAAATTTATTTAACACAAAAAAAAAACAACGAGGCAATTGTACACCTTAAAAAGTTAGAACTCACTACGGAGTATCGTGCAAACTATGGCTTTGCAGTAAATAACCTAATGGAATCGTACGCAAACCTAAACCAAGCCGACGAAACCTTGAAATATGCCGAACTGGTTAAAAATTTCGAAAAATCTTCGGAAGAAGATAAATTAAAAGCCGATTTATTTGCGGCAAAAGCCTACGTTCTTAAAAACGATTTAGCCAACGCATTGAGCAATTTTAAAGCAGTGAGCGAAAAAACAAAAACCATCCTTGCGGCCGAAGCCACCTACCAAATGGCAGCCATTCAATTTCAGCAAGGAGACTTTAAGGCTGCCCAGCAAACCGCATTCGACCTTATTAAAAACCTACCCTCTTATGATTATTGGGTAGCCAAAAGTTTTTTACTCTTAGCCGATACGTACATTGCCTTAAAAGACGATTTTCAAGCAAAAAGTACGCTACAAAGCTTATTGGATAATTATACCGGCACCGATGAAATTATACCGGCAGCCAAAGAAAAACTAGAGACCCTTAATAAAAAGAACTAGCATGAAACCTCCTTGTAAAACAGTTTTTATATTCATTTTAGGCAGTCTACTGGGCACTGCCACCTTGCACGCTCAAGATAAACCTGCCGAAAAGAAACCTGAACCCAGCGGAACGCTTTCAGAAGAAATTGAAGTAGTGCGCCCATACAAACCCGTATTGGCCAATGCCGCTAAAATTCGCAGAAACCCCGACCTAAATGCCGCTCCAGTATTTAAGCCCACACTAAGCTATAGCATATTAGATAAAAAGCTAGAATTAAACACCGATATACGACAGTTGCAGTACCAACAATTGGCGGATCAAAAACCTACAAGCCTAAGCAACAATTACCTAAAACTAGGTGCTGGAACTTTAAAAACAGGCCTAGCAGAGCTATATATCAATACCGACCGCGACGAAGCCTTACAAGCTGGTCTATTTCTTAGCCATCTTTCGGCCCAAGATAAATTACCAAAACAGCAATTCTCTGCCCAACAGCTTTCGGCATTTGGCAAAACCATTGGAAACCGTTATACCCTTTCGGGTACTGCCAATTTTAAACGCTTAGGCACCTATTTTTATGGCAACGATCCGCTTGCCCTACCTAATCTAAATCCGGCCAAACAAACCCTACAAGCTATTCATTTACAAGGAGAAGTAGCCAATAGATTTATCCAAGGCGACAAAAATTGGTCCTACGGGCTAGGTTTAGAAGCTACCTTTTTTAGCAATGCTACCCAAGGGAAAGAAAATAACGTGACACTACATGCTTCGGCAAGTAAAGCAGTAAGCAATTTCACTTTTGGCATAAACACCAAGTTAGATTTTAGCTCCATCAATCAAGTGGGGGGCAGTATTGCAAATAACTTATTAAAGGCCAACCCTTTTGCTAATTACAGCAAAAATGATTTAAACTTGAGTTTAGGCCTAAACGTAGTACAAGAATTTGGTGCATTTTCCAAATTAAGCACTCTTCCTTCGGTCGAATTTAGTGCGCCTATTTCAGGAAAAGATATCTTCTTTATTGCAGGTTTAAAGGGCGATGTTACCAAAACAGCCCTTATCGGCTCGTCATTCATCAATCCCTATCTAGGAAGCAATCAAACAATCGCAAACAGCACCATCAAATCAGATTTTTTTGCGGGCATAAGCGGAAATTTCGGACCCATTGTAGGATTTAAAGCTAAAGGCTTTTTTAAACGAATAAACAATCTACCCCTATTCGTAAACAACAGCAGTAATTTAAGCACTTTCGACATTATATATGATGCCGGAACCAGCAACTTAACCGGCTTCAACTTAGAGCTAAACATTAAAGTATCGGACGTGTTTAACTTAGAAAGTAGCCTAGAAAGCACCAAGTACAATTTGGCCACAGAGGAAAAAGCATGGTTTAAGCCCGGATTTACGCTTAGCACCGAAGTTCGTGCTCAGGTAAATACTAAACTTGCCCTATCGGCAAGCCTTAACTACCAAGGCCAAAGTTTTGGTAAACTATCGGCTGCACTCCCACAAAATCAGGTGGTAAGCGTAAAAGGTTTTCTGAACATGGGTGTTGGAGCCAACTATGCTGTGGCTAAAAAATGGTCGGCCTTTGTACAAACAACCAATTTGCTAGATACCAACTATCAGCAATACCTGTATTATAACGGCTTCGGACGCCAAATTTTCGGCGGATTCAGCTATTCCTTCTAAGGTTTATTTTGGGGTTACTTAATTAAGGCTTAAATTTACCACGATGGACATTAGTCGCTATATTGCCGAATACATAAAAGAAAACCCGAATTTAATTGTTCCGGGCTTGGGTACTTTTTCCAAAGAAAGTGTACCTGCACGCTTTGATGCCCCCAACAATCGCTTTTTACCTCCTAGCGAACGTATTGTTTTTAGCAGTACTTTCAGCGATGATGTAGCACTCCAAAAATTTATTTGCAAAGCCGAAAATGCCAAAGCAAAGGCCGTTGCCCAATTTATTGAGCAATACGTGAGTAATTTAATAGACTTACTAGCCACCACCGAAGAAATTAAGATTGATGCCTTGGGCACCTTTAAAAGGACTAGTACTAAACTCACCTTTAAAGCCGACGAAAGTTTAGCAAGCAATGCAAGTTACTTTGGATTAAAGCCTCAAAAAGAGAAGTCCGGTATACAAGCACCCTTAGAAGATATTACTCCCATTACAGAAGAAGCACCAACGATCGAAATACCCGCAGAAGAACCTTTAGCAGAAAATCTAGAAGAAGAAGCGGAAGAAGTAGTCGGCTCCACTAAAGGCAAGAAAATTGTTCTCATTTTACTCATTGTAGCACTTTCGGCACTAGCAGGATTACAAATTTATTGCCCAAGCTTTTTGACAAATTTATGGAACTCCCAAGCAGTAGCGCCCAAACCTGTGCTGGATACCCTAAGTACAAAAGCCGATACAACGCTTGCTATAGACACTACTTTTGTAAGTGATAGCACTGCCCTTAAAACAGATAGCCTAGCCCAAGCAATACCTACTGCAACAGTTACGGCACCTAGCTTTGAAATCATTATCGCCGCCTTTCATAAACAATCGGAGGCCGACGAGTTTATGAAACAATTATCCAGCCGTCAAATAAATGCTCATATTTTGCAAACCAAAAAAGGAGGTTTGTTAAAAATTAGTGTGGGTAGCTTTAGCGATGAAACTACGGCAAACACCGAATTACAAAGAATACATAAAGATTTAGCAAAAAATGCCTGGATTTACCGGGTTAAACCATTAAAAACCAATACAAATGTTTCTACTACAAATTGATACCATAAACAAGGCTGTTGCCGATACTACTGCACAAGTAACCACCGCTTCAGCACCAAAAGAATTGCGCTTTATCGACCTACTTTTTAGTGGAGGTTGGGTAATGATTCCCCTGCTCTTACTTTTCTTTTTAGCCTTAGTCATATTTATTGAACGTTACCTCACGATTAGAAAAGCCGGCAAAGACGAAACCAACCTTATGCAACAAGTAAAACAAAGCATTACAGCAGGTAAACTCGATTCGGCCTTAGCTATTTGCCGCAGCAGCAATACTGCCCTAGGTCGTATGTTACAAAAAGGCCTATTACGCATTGGCCGCCCAATTAAAGACATTGAGGGGGCAATCGAAAATGTAGGCAAACTAGAAGTATCCAAACTAGAAAAAAACATCAGCATATTGGGTATTGTGGCTGGTATTGCCCCCATGCTAGGTTTCGTAGGAACCATTTCGGGCGTAATTCGAATTTTCTACAACATCTCTTTAACTGACAATATTAGCATGGGCACCATTGCTGGCGGATTATACGAGAAAATGATTACTTCGGCCAGTGGCCTAATCATCGGAATTTTAGCTTATGTAGCCTACCATGTACTAAACATTATGGTAGATCGCGTTATTTTAAAGATGGAAACAGACGCCGTAGAATTTATTGACCTATTAGAGGAACCGGGACGATGAATTTAAGGAGAAGAAAAAGACCCGGTGCAGAAGTGCACACCTCAGCCATGAACGATATCATGTTCTTCTTGCTGCTGTTCTTCTTAATTGCCTCTACCATTACCAATCCGAACGTAGTAAAATTATTACTTCCACGCTCAGATTCGGGGCAATCGGTTTCTAAAAAAACCATCACCGTATCTATAAGTAAAGACTTAGAATACGTGGTAGATAAACAAAGCGTACCCGTAGAGCAATTACTGCCCACACTGCAAAGCTATCAAGGCTCGGCACAAGAATTAACCATTGTGTTGTATGTAGATAGAACCGTTGCCATTGAGAATGTGGTAAACGTAATGGACATTGC
>JBJTNJ010000058.1:0-4116 GCA_046074005.1 Sphingobacteriaceae bacterium | reverse complement strand
CTCTTTAGCCTCACGGTACCCGAGGGGGTTAGTCAATTAACTTTTTCTTTTTTGGGTTATGCTACCCGCACACTCACTATTAGTGCAGGTACCATGAATGTGGTACTTAAGCAAGATAGTAAGCAGTTGGACGAGGTGCTTATTGTGGGTGCCTTGGGCATTAAGCGTTCCGCACGCTCCACTAGTAATAATACCCAAACCATAGACAGTAAACAATTAAACACCATCCAGCAAAGCAATTTAAACAATGCTTTAGCGGGTAAATTTTCTGGCATTCAAGTGCGCAGTCAATCTGCGGCTGCTTTAGGTAGAAATACCGAGGTGCGCTTGCGGGGTGTATCAGGTTTAGGAACAGGTTCGGGTGCCTTGTACATTGTAAATGGAACCGTATTGCCCAATGCCGATGATTTAAATATAGACGACATAGAAAATATTTCGGTATTGCAGGGTGCCGCAGCGGCAGCCCAATTCGGTTCGCAAGGAGCCAATGGGGCAATTATTATTACCCTTAAAGATGGCAGAGAAGCTACTAGTGGATTAGGAGTAAATTTTAATACAGGTATGCAATTCGAAAATGCCTACATCTTGCCTAATTATCAAAACACCTATGCCGGTGGAGCCGCAGGCGATTTAATGCAATATACTTGGAAAGCGGGCGACCCTATTGAATGGCAAGCACTAAGTGGTAAATACTATCACGATTATAGCGATGATGCCTCTTGGGGCCCTCGAATGGTGGGACAAGAATACATTCCTTGGTATGCTTGGTATCCAAACAATCCCTATTCCTATAAAACAGCAAAACTTAGCCCCCAGCCCAATAATGCCCGCGATTTTTATAATACAGGCATTACCCGTACCAACAACCTTAGTTTAAGTACTGCTAGTGATGTAATGAAATTGAAGTTGACCTATGGTAATCAAGATATAGATGGCTTACTATACGGTACTACACTAAAGAAAAACACCCTAAATCTAGTAACAAGTTATCAGCTAAATAAGCACTTTGAATTAAGTGCCGATATAAACTATATAAACCAACGCCAAAAAGGCGAAATAGACGATGGGTACTCTAACCAGTCTTCAGGTTCTTTTAACCAATGGTTTCACCGCGATTTGGACATGAATATTCTGAAAGAATTGCAAGGCTTGCGTACCCCAGAAGGTATTTATGCAAGTTGGAATCACGCGAACCCAGATTCTTTCGATCCGAATAATACCAGAAATTTTTACGCAGGCAATTATTGGTACAATTTTTATACCTGGTTTAATTTGGTAGATATACAAAGCCAGCGTGATCGTTTGTACGGAAATGTGGCTTTAACCTATAAATTAACTAAAGACCTTAAGTTCTCAGCTACCTATCGTAAACAACAAAATACCGCATTTGGCGAAAGCAAATACAGCTCACAGTTAGCAGCTAGCGGTTTACAAACATCGGGCAATAGCCCAGAAGCAAAAGGGTATTACGCTACGTTTAACACATTTTCTAACCGTAGAAACATTGAATTTTTAGCAAGCTATACCAAAAAAATAAATGATTTTAGCATAGATGCCAATATAGGGACTGATTTTTTTAGTTCGGTTATCAAAACTAATTTAGCCAATACAAACAACGGCTTAAGTGTTGCCGATTTGTTTACCATTAACAATTCCGTAGATCCGGCAACCTATACCAATGGCCGCATCCAAGAGAAATACCGTGCCCTTTTAGGAAAAGCAACCTTTGGTTTTAAAGACTATTTGTTTGCCGATATAACCCTGCGAAACGATTGGTACTCAACTCTTCCAACCGACCACAATTCTGTTCTTTCTAAATCGGTGGGCGGATCGTTTGTATTTGGCGATTTACTAGCTAAAAGCGCACCGTGGGTGAGTTTCGGTAAATTAAGAGGTTCATGGGGAGAGATTCCTAAGGCCTTAGGAACCACCAACGATACCTTTGGTGCGTATCGTTACCCTGGCTCGGCTTATGGTGTAGGTCAGTTTAAATGGGGAAGTGATTTCTTAATGAATACCTCCGATGTGTTGGTAGATCCAAACATTCGAGGCTCGGTAGTTACCCAAAGTGAATTTGGCCTCGACTTGGGATTCTTAGACGACCGTTTTGGACTTTCGGCAACGTACTGGTCGGGAACCGAAAAAGATTTTCCCTATGCACTTACGTTAAATGGAGCTACCGGCTACAGTTCTCTGTTAACCAATATTGGAGAAATCAGCAAAAGTGGCTTAGACGTACAGTTGTATGCAAAACCAGTGGTTTTACCCAAAGTTTCTTGGAAAATTTCTGGTACGTTTTCACGACTCATTACCAACGATGTGGTTAGTTTGAGCGATAAGTACAATATTCACCAAACAGACAATCTACAGGGCGTTCGAGGAAAAGATTTACCGTATTTGGTGCAGAAAGAAGGCATGCGTTGGGGCCAATTGTATGGCAATGGTATTAAACGTATTAACGGACAGCCTGTTCTTGACGCCAATGGATTTTATAAGAATGATCCCAAGGTGTACTTCGGCAGTGTGTTACCAGATTATACTGGTGGTTTGCAAAACGAATTTACATTGTTTAAAGATTTTAGCCTTAATGTAAACATCGATTTTCAGTATGGCGGAAAATTCGTTTCTCTTTCGAACATGTGGGGCTCTTTTAGCGGCCTAACTGCCCAAACAGCCACACTTAACGATAAAGGAAACCCCATTCGCGATCCTGTTGCCGACGGTGGTGGGGTACACGTATTTGGGGTAGATGCCAATGGTGCACCAGTAAACTATTATGTTGATGGGCAGGATTACTACCATCAATTCTTTAACAACAAAGTGTTCGACCCCTTTGTGTATGATCTCACCTTTGTAAAAATGAGAGAAGTTTCATTGGGCTATAACCTTCCAGTAAAAAAACTAAAACTCGATAAATATATCCAACGGGTTAATCTGGCTTTAACCGCTCGAAATCCACTATTAATTTATGCTACTACGAAAGATTTTGATCCTTCAGAGATTTCAACAGTGAGTGGTGAAACAGCTCAACTACCCGGTACCAGAGGGTTTGGATTTAATTTAAAAATTGGCTTTTAGAAAAGCCTAAACTAGATAAAACGATAGCTTATGAAAAAGAAATTAATCTATGTTGCCACTACTATATTCTTACTGGGAATTAGTAGCTGCAAGAAGTTCGAAGATTTTGGAAATACCAACCTCGATCCTTCGGCAACTACACAGCCCGTATTGGCGGCCCTTATGGCTAATGCGCAATCAACTATTGGTTCTTATGCAACACAAACTCGAGGAGGTTTGTATAGTCAGTACTTTTCCGAAACACAGTACACCGATGTTTCCTTGTACAGCAATCCACAATTGTCGTTCACAGCCAATTATACTGGTATACTAACCGATTTACAAACTATAATTGATAAGAATGAAAGCAATAACATGACCCAAGTGGCCAAGATTTTGCAACAGTATGTGTTTTGGAATATTACCGATCGCTGGGGAGATGTGCCCTATTCGGAGGCATTAAAAGCGCTGGAGAAGCCTAATCCGAAATATGATACCCAAGAGGATATTTATAAAGGAATGATTGCTAGCCTAACAGCAGCAGTTGCAGCGTTCGATAATACGTCAAGCATTCAAGGTGATTTAATTTACAAAGGCGATGTAGTCTCTTGGAAACGAGTAGCCAACTCCCTTCGCATCCTAATGGCTATTCAGCTCTCTAAGCGATACCCAGCCGCTGGTGGCTATGCAGCCACTCAATTTAATGCGGCTATTAACGACCCCAATGGATTTATAGCCACCAATGCACAAAACATGGTGGTGGACTATCCTGGTGGAAATTTTAAATCGAATTGGTATGCCTTGTACGATGGTCGTAAAGATTATGGCGAAAGCAAAACCATGACCGATTTGATGGGCTCCTTGGGCGATACCCGTCAAAATGAGTTTGGGGGTGCCAATCAAGATCAAACAGCTCCAGATGCGGAGCAAACCTCTAATGTGGGCGTACCTTATGGAGTTAAACGAGCAACTGCCGAAGCATTTACTGCCGCCAATACTAATTGGGCTCGTATACTGCGTGGCGATTTTCGTAAAGCCGATGGAAATGTGATTGTAATT